>NZ_SGPD01000010.1:0-93440 GCF_004208935.1 Pseudoalteromonas sp. CO109Y | reverse complement strand
AATGGTGGGTCATGATGGACTTGAACCATCGACCAATGGATTAAAAGTCCACTGCTCTACCAACTGAGCTAATGACCCGCTCTTTTTTCCGCATTTTGGCTGTTGTTACCAATCGCCTGCTGCGGGCGCTTATAATACTTATTTAAATGCTGAGTGCAACAGAAAATATCTCTTTTTTTAAGTTTTTATGTCTAGTTGCCTAATTTTAGACCGCTTATGTCAAAAAGCAGTCTAATCAGGTCAAATCTACATTTGCGACAGACGTTCTGTGGCTAATTTAGCAGCGGTAGTACTTGGGTACTGATTAATTAAATCATTAAAGGTTTTAAGGGCTTGCTCGCCTAAACCTTGATCCGCTAATAAGTTTCCTAACTTTAACATCGCATCTGGGCGCTTATTAGAATTAGGGTATTCATTCACAACAACTTTAAAGTGCTCAGTTGCACCAGCTTGATCGTTTTGAATTGTTAACAGCTGACCTAACCAATAATGCGCATTAGATGCATACACTGAATTAGGGTAAGTAGTTAAGAATGTTTGGAACTCAGGAATTGCTTGCTCATAACGTTTATCTTTCATGATTAACGCTACAGCACGCTCATAGGCTTCGTTTTCAGATAAGTCTGAACTAATTGCCTGTGATGCACCCACATCCGTATAAGTGTTAGTAGGTTGAGTTTGTGTTGCAGCAGGCTGGCTATAAGCTTGACTTACACGGTTCTCAATCTCTTGATAAAGCTCACGCTGACGTTGTAATACTTTTTCAAGCTTATAGCTTTGCTCTTCAGTAATACCACGTACTTGGCTCACTTCGTCTTGTAAAATATTAAGCTGCTGCTGAAGCTCAGCTTGCAATAAATTACGTGACTTCATCATGTTTTCTAAAGCGACTAAACGCTTCTCAATGCTCGATTGCGAGCTTGCAGCTTCTGAAACAGGAGCGGGAGCAGCCCATAACTGGGTGCTCCCGCTTAAGATCATTGCTGCCAAAATAATTTTCGGCTTCATAATGACTCTTTATTAGTAAACTAATACTGCGCGACGGTTCTTCGCGAACGCTTCTTCAGTGCGAGACTTAACCATTGGCTTCTCTTCACCATAGCTCACTACTGACATTTGGCTAGCAGAAACACCTAAACTTTGTAGGTATTTTTCTACTGCTTGACCACGGTGCTCACCTAGTGCGATGTTGTACTCAGGCGTACCGCGCTCATCTGCGTGACCTTCGATTAGTACTTTCACTGAAGGGTTTTGTACTAAAAACTCAGCGTGTGCTTGTAATAATTCAGCATATTTGCTTTGGATTTTTGCGTTATCAAAACCAAAATAAATGATTTGCTCTTGACGTAACGCTTCGTATTTTTCACGAAGTGCTTCTTCAGCTTGTTGCTCTGGAGTAAGCGTTGCAACTTCAACAGTATCAGTGTTGTTTGATTGCTCAACCATACCTTGGTTAGATTGGTTTGCAGCACCTTCGTCAACACCTGAAGAAGAGCTACACGCCGCTAATGTCATCACTGGCACAGCAATTAGCAGGCCTTTTAAAGTTTTATTAAGTTGCATTTAATTGATTCCTATATTGAGTAAACCAGTAAAATTACTGTAAATAAGGCGACCAAGCTGGTGCCTTTACTTGTCCGTTTAGCACAGGTAAGCGTGCTTTAAAGCGACCGTCCATAGAAACTAACGCCAACACCTGTTTATTATTATGAAGCGTGCTGTAGATAATCATCGAGCCGTTTGGAGCGATACTCGGTGATTCATCTAAGCGAGTTCTAGTTAATACTTGGAACGCGCCTGTAGCTAGCTCTTTCTTAGCAAGATGGTATTGACCGTTGGTACGGTTCACCATCACTAATTCTTTTCCGTCTGGAGAAATCGAACCTGCTAGGTTCATATCTCCGTCAAACGTCATGCGTTTTGACCTACCAGTTTGCAAATTTAACTTATAAATCTGGGCATTACCACCCCTTTCAGACGTAAACACAATATCTTGCCCATTAGGGAACCAAGATGGTTCAGTATCTATACTACGGTGGTTTGTAAGACGTCTTTCTTTACGAGTTGCAAGGTCTAAAACATATACTTCTGTTGCACCATTTCTGTCTTTAGAAAGCACTAATAATAACTTTTTACCATCAGGCGAGAACTGCGGTGCACCATTAATACCAGGGTGACTTGTGATCAGCTCACGTTTACCTGTGTATAAATCTTGAATATAAATTTGGCTTTGACGATTCTCAAATGTTACGTACGCAAGCTTAGTACCGTCAGGTGACCACGCTGGTGACATTAATGGCTCTTTAGAGCGAAGTAACACTTGCTCATTAAAACCATCGTAATCAGCAACTACAAGCTGGTATGGCTTAGGCTCTTCTTCGCGAACAATCACATAAGCAATCTTCGTTAAGAATGCACCTTTTTCACCCGTAAGCGCTTCGTAAACCACATCACTAATGCGGTGCGCGTAACGGCGAAAACCTGTTTCAGCAATTACGCTTTCACGCGCGTCTAAAATGTGATCTTGGCTTTTAACTAATTGGCCATTGCTCATCATTTGCGTTTCGCCACCGGTAATTTGACCACGAATAACATCAATAAGCTCATACTTAACTAAGTAACGGCCATTTGTTTGCTGTTCTACTTGGCCTACAAGAACCGCTTCAACGCCTTTATTAACCCAAGCGCCGTAATCAACGTCGGTGTCAGTAGCTGGAAGCTGCGGCATTGTGTTAACGTCAATTGGCTTAAACTTACCACTACGCATTAAGTCAGCTGCAATGACTGAGCTTAATTTTTCAGGGATAGTTCCTACACCATTGTACTGGAAAGGTACAATCGCAATTGGACGTGCACCGTCAATACCATCGGTGATCACAATTTCTAGTGCAGCACTGGCAATGCCATGAAAGCCCAGTAATACAATAAAACATGCTGTTTTTATCTGGTTAAACATATCATTCCTTTAAAATTGAGGCGCTATTGTTAAATTAATATTTTTAAGTTGCTCAAATACTTCACGGTCTGGTGATACTGGTAGTGTGTCTGCCATACGCACCGCGCGCATTGCAGCTTCGCATACCAAGGTATCTCCGCCCAGTGATTTTACTTGAGTCACTAAGCCATTAAAACCAAGACGAATATTAAGACGACATTCTTTACCTTTCATCTTCTCATCTTTTAAGAAGTTTTGTTGAATGCGCGCCATAATTAACGCTTTATATTTTTCAACTTCGCCCACTACTTGTTGCTGGCGCACTTTATTACGTGCAGCCTGCTCAGCAGCTAATTGTTCTTGTAGCATTTGCTCTTGCAATGCTTGCTGGCGTTTACGCTCTGCTTCAGCTTCTTTGCGTTTACGTTCAGCTTCAGCTTCGGCAGCTTTACGCTTACGCTCTTCTTCCGCTTTCTTTAACGCCTCTTCTTCAGCTTTACGTTTTTCAGCTGCAGCTTTCGCTGCGGCTTCAGCTTCTTGCTTTTGCTTTTCAGCCTGTTGCGCTTTAGCTCGTTCTTTCTCTTGAATTTCACGTGCTTTCTTCGCTTGTGCTTCTGCTTCTGCTTTTTCTTTCTCTTTCGCGCGGCGTTGCTGCTCTAGCTTTTTAAGGCGTCTGTCTTCAGCTTCACGTTGCTTACGTGCATCATTTGCACGGCGCTCAAGGTCACGAATACGTTTTGCTTCGGCTCGTTTTTTTGCTTCTTCTTGCTTTTTAAGCTCGGCAATTTTCTGCTCAACCTTTTGCTGATCAACCGTTACTGCGGCAACGGCTTTTTCAGGCTCTGGTAAAGCAGGGTTCAGCGTTACTTCCATCACCTTAGGCGCTGGCATATGAAAATTAGCTGTTGCTACTAATAAACCTGCTATTGCAAGGTGCAAAAGAACCGATTT
Organism: Pseudoalteromonas sp. CO109Y; assembly: GCF_004208935.1. Classification (NCBI taxonomy): domain Bacteria; kingdom Pseudomonadati; phylum Pseudomonadota; class Gammaproteobacteria; order Alteromonadales; family Pseudoalteromonadaceae; genus Pseudoalteromonas; species Pseudoalteromonas sp. CO109Y. The sequence continues at coordinate 89,554 of NZ_SGPD01000010.1, read as the reverse complement.
TACTACTGATGCACCCATACTAGCCTTTCGTCCCCTCGAATGATTCGGTCATAAGACCCACTGAAGGCACACCAGCATTTTTCAAAAAGTCCATAAGCAGCAGTACTTCTTGATAAGAAACACGGCCAGAACCTTTAATCATCACAGGTGTATCTGGATTTTTTTGCAGTTGAAGTTTAATTACCGCCGCAACATCCAGCGCTTCCATTGGTGCTTCTGGGTCAGTACCAATACTTACATAGTACTTACCTTCAGCATCAATTGACGCAATGATAGGCGGTGTATCTTTGGTATCAACTAAATCCGATTCTTCCATTTTCGGCAAATCCACTTTTACACCATGGGTAATAAGTGGCGCAGTTGCCATAAATATAATTAGTAGTACCAACATTACATCAATGTAAGGTACTACGTTTATTTCACCTACAGGGCGACGTTTCTTACGCTGATACATTCGCTTTAGCCTCTATTTGCGCAGCTGCTTGGCGGTGTAAAATATTGGCGAATTCTTCCATGAAGTTAATGTAATTACCTTCAAGCTTTTCTACTTTATTAGCAAAACGGTTGTAAGCAATTACAGCAGGGATTGCAGCAAATAAGCCCATTGCAGTTGCAATCAGCGCTTCGGCGATACCTGGCGCTACCATTTGTAGCGTTGCTTGTTTAACTTCACCTAACGCGATGAATGCGTTCATGATACCCCATACCGTACCAAACAGACCGATGTAAGGACTAATTGAACCCACTGTTGCTAAAAACGATAAACTAGACTCAAGCTTTTCAACTTCGCGCGATAGCGCAACTCGCATTGAACGATGTGTGCCTTCCATTACGATGCCTGCACTTTGAAATGTATTTTTCTTATGACGTGCAAACTCTTTAAATCCTGCAACGAATAATGCTTCAACACCTGATGCACCACCAGGACGAGCAGATACTTCGTTATATAATTTACTTAAATCAATACCTGACCAAAACTTTTGCTCAAAACGCTTAGCGCCATTAAGTGCATCAGAAATCGCTTTTTTACGTTGAAAAATAATTGCCCATGACATTACCGACATACCGACTAATGCCAACATTACTAGCTGGACAAGTACACTGGCTTCTAGAATAAGATCTAAAAAGTTAAGCCCTGATCCCACGTTAAACTCCTAAAATAGATTTCTATGTAATTTGTTATATTTTTTACACTTGCATTTATTGACCACAAAGGTGGCCAAAAGTTACATCTAGTGTATCTAGTCAGTTATAAACTGACAACGCTCTTGCTGTGAATTAGCGGCAAATAACGGTAAAAAGCAATTTGCTTAGTTATTTTTTAGCCATATTAGGTTTTATCAACACATTTACGCATATTTTCACCTTAATAATAAGTCACTAGAATAGCTCTCAAAAGCAACCAAAACAGCCAAAAACACGACGTTTATTCATAAATTACGCATAAACACCCAAAAGCACTTTTGCAAATCTACTACAGAATACTTAAACTAATCCTGAATAAAGATCACAAAAATTATAAAAACCCTTTTATTCAGAAGGTTAAAAACAAAATAGTTACAAAGTGAACAAAAAGAAAACAATTCAATTTTTAGCTCACATTAGTTTTTTTTATCTGAAAATAAAATTTTTCTAGTTTGAAGAAAAATCCATCATTGCGTATTATTTACCTATACCGAGCTAGCAACCTCATGAAAGTTTCTTTCATCAAGCTCCGTTTTTAGCAATATGAAGTTTCGTATTGCTCTAGGTTCACTTAAATCGGGATAAAACCTTATTCAAGTAGACCGTAGTTCCCTGGATTACTTCCTTCAACTTGTTGTTTGCCCGCATCCTTATGCGGGCTTTTTTTTGCCTACACAAACGCCAATGAGAATACCTACCGATAACTTAACAGCATGTGAATTACAGATGTTAAAATGAGACAACAACCCACTGGTTAGTGGTTTGTGGTAAGCGGTAAGCGGTAAGCGGTAAGCGGTAAGCGGTAAGCGGTAAGCGGTAAGCGGTAAGCGGTAAAAATCTACATACCCGTTGGATACAAGCAATTTATCTCGATAAAAAACAGCCCTTCCAAGCTGCTTGATACTTATAGCTTAAAGCTTCTAACTAACCGCGGGGTTTTAGTTATTTCTCTGGCGTTAGCCCAAAGTGCAGGTAAGCGATGTCTGAAACAAGTCGTCCGCGGGGGGTACGCTGAATAAAGCCTTGTTGAATTAAAAACGGCTCTATGACATCTTCAATGGTTTCTTTTTCTTCGCCAATTGCAGCCGCTAGGTTATCAAGGCCAACGGGGCCGCCCATAAATTTTTCGATAATAGCTAGCAAGTATTTTCTATCCATGTAGTCAAAACCGCTTTTATCGACATCAATCATATCGAGGGCTTGCTCTGCAACTGTAGCATTTACTTTACCGTCTGATTTCACTTGGGTGTAATCACGAACGCGGCGTAATAAACGGTTTGCTATGCGCGGTGTACCGCGTGAACGCTTGGCGATTTCGGTTGCGCCTTCATCACACATGGTTAAGTCTAAAAAGCTTGCTGAGCGGGCAACAATTTTTGATAAGTCTTCAACAGAATAAAACTCTAATCGCTGAACAATACCAAAACGGTCTCTAAGTGGTGAAGTGAGTGAGCCAGCACGAGTTGTTGCACCAATTAAAGTAAATGGCGGCAAATCAAGCTTGATAGAGCGTGCTGCGGGGCCCTCACCTATCATTATATCCAGCTGATAATCTTCCATTGCGGGATACAAAATCTCTTCGACTTGCGGGCTCAAGCGATGTATTTCGTCAATAAACAGTACGTCGCCTTCTTCAAGGTTCGTTAAAAGTGCGGCTAAATCGCCTGCTTTTTCGAGTACTGGCCCTGATGTTGTTTTAATATTAACGTTAAGCTCGTTGGCAACAATATTTGCAAGTGTGGTTTTACCAAGGCCCGGTGGACCAAATATTAATAAGTGATCCAGCGCTTCGCCACGGTGGCGAGCTGCCTCGATAAAAATTTCCATTTGTTGCTTAACATGCGGCTGGCCTGTGTAATCGGTTAACAGCTTTGGTCGTATGGCACGATCAACACTGTCTTCGTTACTTTGTTCACTCGCATCTATTAAGCGATCTGCTTCAATCATGGTTTACTCACAACATTGATTTTAGAGCTTCTTTAATTAGAACCTCGGTCGTCATATCTGGTTTGTTCACTGTTTTAACCGCCTTTTGTGCTTGCGGTAGCTTATAGCCTAATGCCACTAATGCTGATACTGCATCATCTGCAGCATTATTTGCCACTAGGCTATCATCACTTGATGGCTCAATGACGGCATTATCGCTAAATGGTGTAAATAAGTCATTACCCCAATCTTTGAGTCTATCTTTCATTTCGAGCACTAAACGCTCAGCCGTTTTTTTACCAACACCCGGCAGTTTAACCAGTGTTGTTGCATCTTCATTATTAACACAACTTACAAATTGCTGCGCCGACATACCCGATAAAATAGCAAGACCAAGTTTTGGCCCTACACCATTGGCTTTTAAAAGCTCTCTAAATAAAGCGCGTTCGGTTTTGTTGTTAAAGCCAAATAATAGCTGGGCATCTTCACGTACCACAAAATGGGTATAAATAATCGCTTGCTCACCCACTGCAGGTAAATCATAAAAGCAGGTCATCGGCATTTGCACTTCGTAGCCTACACCACTTACTTCAATAAGAATTTCTGGCGGCTGTTTTTCTACTAGTAAGCCATTTAATCGACCAATCATATTACTTCCTTAATCGTCCTCTTACGGTTTTGCTCGCACTGCCCGCAAGTTTTATTAAATTTTGTTCTGAATGTGCATGACAAATAGCAATTGCTAAGGCATCTGCGGCATCGGCTTGAGGGGTACCAGGCAGCTTTAAAATGTTTTTAACCATATGCTGTACTTGAGACTTATCGGCTCCGCCATTACCTACAACGGCCTGCTTAATTTGCCTAGCTGAATATTCATAAACTGGCAGCTCTGCCATTGAAGCGCCAACGATAGCAGCGCCACGTGCTTGACCGAGCTTAAGCGCTGAGTCTGGGTTGTGTGCCATAAACACTTTTTCGATAGCAAAACTGTCTGGTGAGAATTGCTCTACCAATTGACTGATCCCTTGGTAAATCATTTTTAAGCGTACCGGAAAATCGTGATCAGCCAATTTAATGCAGCCACTACCTAAATAAGTGAACTTAGCACCTTGGTGAGCAATCACGCCGTACCCTGTTAACCGTGAACCAGGATCAATCCCTAAAATAATCGCCAACTAACTGATCCGTCTATTATCATTATTATCTGCGGTTAATAATGCCAGAGCACTGTATAAATTACCAGTAACCAATTGCAATTCATAAAAAATGCCCGCAATTGCGAGCATTTTATAGCCAACCTTCAAGAGACTTTTACGCGAGTGAGCGTAATAAGCCTTGGGTATTTTTTCGCATTGTGCGGGCTATCATCAAATAGCCCAAACATGCCACGAATAAGCCACCGACTGCTGGGCCAATCACCCAAATATGAGGGTGGAACTTACCTGCTAAATCGAACATTTGTTTTTGCACTATTAACAGAGCGATGTCACTGACAATGGCAGCGACTAAACCTGCAGTAACGCCTAATAGTAAAAACTCATATAAGGTGGCATTTTTAATTAAGCGCCCTTTCGCACCTAAAGTTCGCAAAATGACAATCTCTTGCATTCGCTCGCCTAAACTTGCTTGCACTTGCGAAATAAGTACTAAAGCGCCACAGGCAACCACAATCGCTAGTACAAAGCCAATCGCTAACGATACTTGCTCTATGGTTGAACGAATTTGTTTAATGAAACTCTCAACATCTATCACGTTAACCGTGGGGTATTGACGCATTAGCTCATTAAACTCTCGTTTTTTCTCTGCTTTTACATTCACTGATGAAATATAAGTAGCAGGAAAACTCGCAAGCACATCAGGGCTTAAAATAATAAAGAAGTTAGGTTTAAGTGTGGTCCAATTAACCTTACGTACACTGGTAATTTTTGCATCGAATGATTGTGCACCAATTAAGAAAGTAAGCGTATCGCCAATTTGTACATCAAGACGTTCAAGCATCGACTCTTCTAACGATGCCTCGGCTACTGAGTCTTCACTAAACCATGTACCGTCGATAAGTTCGTTTTGATTTGGTAAGTCTTTACGCCAAGTTAGGTTTAACTCACGGCCAATACCAGAGCGGGCTTCTTCATCTTTCTTTTCGTTGTCTTCTTGCGATACTTCGCGGGCAACCAACTCGCCATTAACAGCGTTTACACGGCCACGCACAACCGGATAGAAATCAGACGTTGGCATATCGTTTTGCGCTAAGAAGCTAGTTATAGGCTCTAACTCTTGCTCAGTAATGTTCACTAAAAATGAATTAGGGGCATTTTCAGGAAGCTGAGACTGCCAATCCGAAATCATGTCGTTCTTAAGTACAATTAAAAACAGTAATAGTTTTATGGCCAAAGCAAAGCTAATTAATTGTACCGCATTCACATTGGCACGCTTTTGAATTGACGCAATCGCCAATGACCAACTGTTACCAGGGCTTAAACCAAGTTTGCGGCCACCACCAAAAATAACCTTTGATAAACCAAATAACACGGCAATTAAAAATGCCGTCGAAAGGAACAAAATTGCACTAATTTTGAGGTTGTTACTAAATAACCACATCAGTAAAAACACAGTAAGCGCCGACATAGTAAGATGCACTTTACTTACCAATAAACGGTCGCCTAAGTTACGGCGAAGTACACGTAGCGGCGGAATATCAAATAAATCGAGTAGCGGTTTAATTGAAAACATAACCGCACAAATCACACCTGTGCTAATCGCAATGATCCAAGGTTTAGCCGATGCGCTCGGCAATGCTGTGCCCATGGTTTGTGCCAAATAATCCGTGGCAACCGCTTGTAAACCATAACCAATCAGTAAACCGACAATCACCGACATTGAACATACAAGGCTCAAATGTAATAAATAGATTTTACGGATCATAGCGCGGCTACCGCCAAGCGTTTTCATCATAGCAACTGGGTCGTACTGACGCTCACAATACCGTTTTGCCGATACCGCAATAGCAACAGCAGCTAAAATAATGCCAAGCAAACCAGCTAGCAATAAATAGCTTTCGGCACGATTTAAACTATTAGAAATAGGTGACTGGCGGTCTTTAACACCATACCAACGCTGGTTTTCTTTCATTTGTGGTTTTAACCACGCATAGAAGGTATCTAAATTGTCTTTGTCGCCAGCATAAAGTTGACGGTAAAACACCCGACTCCCCGGCTGAATTACCTCTGTAACAGCAATGTCTGCTTCATTAATTAAGATTCGTTGGCTGCTCGAAAACACATTAAACGGTGCATCTGGCTCTTCGGCTACAACATGACTAGCAGTAAACGTAGCAGCGCCAAGCTCTACTTTATCGCCCACTTTAATGTTTAGCGCATAAAACACAGATTCACTTAACCATACTTCACCACGGCTTGGGATCTCGGTTGTTACTTCTGGTTGGCCAGTCAGGCTAGTTTTAACTTTTAACTCGCCTTTTAACGGATAGGTGTTTGATACCGCTTTAACCGAACCAAGCTGCATTTCGTCACCGGCAAATAGCATGGTGTCGAAGTAAGTTATTTTAGCGGTGCGTAAGTTATCTTGGTTGGCTTTTTCTAAAAACTCAGCAGGTAAAGCATGGTTACTTGCTAAAACGCGATCAGCCGCAATAAAAGCACTGCTTTTTTCTTCAATACTTTGACCAATTCGATCGGTAACCATAGACAATGTTAAAACAGTGAGCACAGCTAAGGCTATTGCTGCACTGATCACTGTTAATTCGCCACGCTTAAACTCACGTGAAAACAGTTTTAGTGCTAATTTAGCCCACATTCGCTTGCACTCCTTCGCTTTCTTTTACAGTTACTAGCTGCCCTGCTTCAATATGTAAAATTTGCTGACACTTTTGTGCAAGCTGCTCATCATGGGTTACTAAAATGAGTGTTGTGCCGTGCTCTTTATTTAATTCAAATAATAAAGACTCAATTAACTTACCGTTTTTGCTATCAAGGTTCGCTGATGGTTCATCGGCAAATAAAATTTTCGGTGTGCCAATAAATGCACGAGCAATTGCTACACGTTGCTGCTCACCACCAGATAATTGCGATGGGTAATGACCCACGCGATGACTCAAACCTACTTTTTCAAGTAGCTCAAGTGCTTGTTGTTTAGCGTCTTTACTACCCGCAAGTTCAGCAGGAAGCATTACGTTTTCAAGGGCTGTTAAGCTTTGTACAAGCATGAAAGACTGAAATACAAAACCTACTTTTTCAGCGCGAAGTGCTGCGCGTGCTTCTTCATCTAATTCGTGTAATGCGGCTCCGTCTAAATGGATACTGCCGCCCGTTGATTGGTCAAGGCCTGCTAATAAACTTAATAAAGTAGACTTCCCCGAACCTGAGGTGCCTACCACGGCAACTGAGTCGCCCGACTTGACATTAAAGCTGATGTCACTGAGGATGGTCAGGTCGCCCTCAACCGTGGTGACCGTTTTAGAAAGTCCTTTAACTTGAATGATGTTTAATTGAGAAAGCGCTGACATATGATGCATCCAATCCTACGTTTTATATTCGTTTTACTGTTAGTAATCAAACCACTTACGGCAGCAGCTGACAACACAATTTTAATTCTAGGTGACAGTTTAAGCGCCGCTTACGGACTTAAACAAGAGCAAGGCTGGGTTAAATTGTTACAAGATAAGTACGATGAAAAAGACCAATCTGTATACCTAGTAAACGCCAGTATTAGCGGTGAAACCACAGGCGGTGCCCTAAGACGACTCGACGCGTTACTGAGCGAATTTGAACCCACTCATGTACTCATTGAGCTTGGCGGAAACGATGGTTTAAGAGGTTTCCCTATTAAACGCCTGCAAGCTAACCTACGTGATTTAATAACAAAAAGCCAACAAATCGGGGCGAAAACCGCCGTAATGGAAGTGCAAATTCCACCTAACTATGGCCCGCGTTATACCAAACTTTTCACCGATAGCTTTAAAACCATTGCCGATGAAACAGATTCTGAGCTCATGCCCTTTTTCATGCTTAGCATTGCAGGCCGTCCAGAACTTATGCAAAACGATAACCTGCACCCTAATGCCGATGCTCAGCCATTAATACGCGACTTTATGTACAAAACGATCAACGATTGGCTAGATTAACCTCTAGCCCATTGATTTAATACCGATTGCCTGAACAATTAACAGGCAATCGAACTGCAGAGATATTGATTTTTATAAAAAAAGCCGTACTATGGCTTGCAACGTCGGCATATAGCGCAGCTTGGTAGCGCACTGTCATGGGGTGTCAGGGGTCGCAGGTTCAAATCCTGCTATGCCGACCATCTTTCCCCCTTATTTATCATAAAGATAAGTCAATAAATCCTATATATTAGCAACTGCTAATTTGTATTATTTTTGTATTATTATTTTCAGACACAAATAATAGATACACGTAAATCACATTACTTTCTTTAATGTAATATTTCCACTTGCACCTAAAGTGCTTTAATCTTAATTTACTTAATTCTTCGTTCTAAACACTTTATAATCAATTAGTTTTCAAAATAGTAATATAGTATCAAGGAAAGATTGTGAAGAGCATTGAAACTTTTCTAGTATGTGTTTGCCTGATGCTTGCTGGCGGAATTATCGTTAGTGCAGTCGGTTCTCCATTCGAAAGTATTATAAATTTAGCCGGTAGCTTTGGAAGCCTTGTTGGTGGAGGTAGTGCTTTATGGGCTCTCTACATATGGAAGAAACAAATCCATTACAACAGGAAGCTCGAAGTTATAGAGATAGCTTTAAAGGTTCAATTTTTAGCTGGGAGCTTTATGAGAAAAACTAAGGAATTATATCTAATTTCTGAATGCGGTATTGCCCCCTCAAAACCAGACTTAAGATACCATATTCAAAGATTTAACGAAGAATACTGTACAAGTAGCAACCAACTAAATTTAGCACTAAATGAACTTAGAGAAAAAGCTGCTATGTATCAACGCCTAACTAAGGATAAAGAGGTGAGTAATTTAGCAAATCAAATGATTAACTCTGTACATGATCTTAAACGTTTTAAAATCCCTTACGATATGAAAACTGCAAATGAATTGAGGTACCAAGCTATTGTACTCCAAACTCTCGTTGATAATGTTATGTCTGCTAGATCAAAATTTGAAATACATATAGAAAGTACAAAGCATTAATTTACTATAACACGTAAACCTCTTTCAAAGCTCTAGGACAGAGTTTTTTTACAATTTCATAGATATCAAACTTAGAAGCAAATATCTGGAATTGTGATACTAGTTGTTATCGGCGCTGGGCTATCGTCATCTAAGTATACTCGCTCATCATCAAGCTCAGCGGTTACTGAAACCTGACTTGTTGATGATGGCTTAATATCTTTTAGAAGCACACCATTATACCACCGTGTAGTGATGCCAAACATATAATATGGTGGCTCGATTGAACCATCTAATACCGGTGTAAAATCTAAATTAGCATCGATGACGACTTCATTGGAGTCATTGTTTGCCATTGCAATTCAGGGTTATCAAGATAGATAGAGCGACCAATATGCAAATACATGGAGCACTATCATAAAGGTGCGAGTAACAACGTGTATAACCGAAAGCTCAGCTTTTTAGAACTAGTTTTCGATTATGAAAAGACAGCGGCAATATGACAAACAACCCAGCCGCTCTTAAAATCAAAAAACCCAGTGAGTGTAAGAAACGTAAAGCGTTAAATGTTGTTGAAAGCAAATTAAAAACAAGGAAACTTTCTTTTAGCAAAAATGTCAAAATAATAGATCCTCCAGATGTTTTCAAAAATTACATAAATATTGAGTCAATTAATAAAGATCCAAATGGTATGAATGTAAAATTCAAATTATGGGCTTTATTCATCTCTAAAAAATACTCTACCTGTTTGCCTGCCAATTCTATTTCAAATATTTCATCTTTCCCTGCTTTCAATTTATTACCCTAATTTTGATTTTTATCTTTTTGCAACCTAACGCTTCAAGGAGAGACACGCGCAATTCGCGCATCCTTCTTGCTTGATTTATCATGACTTGGCAAGCACTTTAAAAGCTCTTCAGGAAGAATTGCCGTCTCTAGATTTCTCGCTTGCTTTAATTGAACGCAAGTTAATGACTTTGCACCCGTGAAATCTGCACCATCTATGTCAGCGTTAGTCAAGACAGCATCCATAAACATAGCATTTACAAACTTAGCTTTGCCTAAAAAGGCATTAGTAAAGTTAGCTTCTACTAAATAAGAATCTGTTAAATCCGCTTCGGATAGCGTAGCGCCTTTAAAGTTTACTTCAACTAGATCTGTGTGAATCATTTTTGCTTGACCGAGATACGCATTCTCAAAATTAGATCTGTCCATGATTGCACCATTGAAATTAGCTAGGAAGAACCTTCCATTTCTAGCGTCTAATTCCTCTATTATTGCGCCTCTCATGTCTGCACCATCTAAGTAAACTTTGTTATCTATTAAGTCACGTACAGCCCCTTTCCATACAATAGAGGCAGTACCTGCAGAGCCATTTTCTGGCTGTACATTTGGATCAAATTCTCTGAAATTTTTATCGAGGTACGTGCTCCATGCTTTTCTAAGACGATCTAATTTCCTGTCATCAATTTCAGTCACCCATATAACAGCAGTTACTAAGATCGTTAACTTCCCTGTATACTCTAATACACCCACTAACCCACTATGAGACATAAGGTAAGCTAAATACCTTAAGCACCACTCCAGAGAGAATATTGGTGAGAAGATAATTCTCACTAACCTATTAGCAGCTCCAAGATGCTGATTTACAAACTCTCTTCTTTTTATTGGTTTGGGAAGGTGCATATTATTTCTTCCTTGTCATAACATTTTAGTCTTTATACGACATGTAGTCTATGCTGCATAATTTCTTGTTGGACTGAGTCTCTACCTGCTCGGTGTGTCTAAGTTAGTGCTGTTTATGCTATGGCTTTACTTATAAAAAATAGACTTTTTGGAGGTTCTCACTTTCCTAACTAGTGTAATCAGTTTAGGTAGTGTTCTATAAGCTTTCCCTGCATTACTCAGCGATTATTATGTATTCATTACATCTAAATTTACCTTAATACGCAATGATATTTTTTACACATTAGAGACTACTTGCCTAAGCTGTTAATAATTGATTTCAATCACATACCTTAGTTGCTAACTTGTTTGCTCAAAGCAGCCATTAGAGCATTTACTTTAGCTCGTTTTGGGGTAACCTAAAGTACGTTAATGGTCAAATCATGTAAATACATTAAGTATTAGGTTAATCTTGTACAAGAATTTCTTTAGGCTAACGCTTTACTAAGCGGCAAAAAGTTCGCTGGCTAAAATTAGCGAGGAACGAGCAAAAGTCAGTTGTATTTTGCTCCTTTAAGCTACTTGTTAAATTTTTTTACGCAAAATTTCAGATAGATTATCGTGTTCCAACAATGGTTTGTTTAAAAACTCACTGTAAGTAAGAAACGTTATATCAATTTGTATTTCGATTCTGTTAGACAAAATATCCAAATCTTTTTTAGCTTCCAAGTATGCATTCAATGGCGACTGAGCATCAGGTAATGATACTAACAATAAATCTATATCATTATATTTATCAGAATTAAAGAAAGAACCAAAACCAAAAACACCGTATAAATCACGATGCTTTAATAGAGTAGATTGGATTTCCTTCTTGATCTTTTTTGTGGTAATTCCAAAAGTCACTTTTCCACAATGCTCCTGCCATTTCACCAGATATAAACATACCAATGTTTGAATCCAAACAATACTGTTTAGCTTCCATTGTATAACTATTCCAGCCACCACCAATATATATGATATCTATATGCCCAAACTCTGCTTGAGCTCTTTGAACCATAGTTAAGCCCATAGTATATTCTCTCAAACATAAGATACGTAAATTGTCACCTTGTGCTTTCCTAGTTACTTCAAAAAGAATATCTTCACTTCTAATGATGGCCGATAAATTATCGTGTTGCTCTAAAAGGCGGTTTAACCACATTATGTGACTAAACGGAACATTCCAAGTATTAGTTCCATTACTCATAATTCAAATACCTCACTAAAGTCCTTTGGGAAAGTGACATAGTTATCTATACGATCATACTGGTTTGCTTCAAAAGATGAGGCATGTGTTTTAAATTTAATAAATGCTTTGTAGGCTCGAATAGAAAGAAGAGATTTATTGGTTTCAATTAGATTTACTATTTTTAGATTCGTGGGTATTACCGAGTCTAGTTTCCTCAGCTCCCAAACTTTAAATGCATTAGAGCCAGGATCTTTTTCCGCTACTTTTGAATTGGGGCCATAACTCTCCCATAGCATATTATTCTCATATAATAATTTTGATACTTCTTCCTTTAGTTCATCAAAAGTAGAAAAAATCACATCACTATTAACAGCTCTTATATTAGATTCATGAGTTTCTTTCCATTGAAATAGCTGTTCAACGGTAAATGTACCTTCTGGGGATTTATCAATATGACGATGGCATGTTGGGCATAGGAGAACTAGGTTCTCATATGTATCAGCCCCCCCACCACTTACCCCGCGAGGACCTTTTTCACTCCTAGCTACTATATGCGCCATTTCACCAACATTATAGCTTCTAGCTTCTTGTAATATTGCTGTGAGATCTGCTCGACATTTAGGGTTTGAGCAAATTCCTGCAGCTCTTCCCCATAATAACTTTGCGTCTCCATCAGAAATTGCCATATTATTCCCTTAGTTGATCTTACAAATTTACTAGGTAAAAACTTAACATCCCGCTAACAATCGACAATAAAATAGTTGGCTAAAATTAGCGAGGAATGAGCAAAAGTCAGCTTTTTTTATCCTTTTAAGCGACTTTTTAGTTGCTTTTCTTCTTTAGAATTACTTTTTTATAGAAAGGTGCTTGGTTTAATTCTGCAATATAAGAGCAGAATTGATATATTTTCTGTTCTGTTGTAACTACAACACTTTGCGCTGAATTAATCAATGTTAAATTTTTTGAATCAATATCTATTAGTATTTGCTTCAAGTTACATTCAGTTGTGAGAGGGTACTTTGATGACTTGCTATATTTCCGGAAATATAGCTCTAATAACATTTGAACTTTAGATATTTCGATAAATAACTCACTAATATTTTTGGCATGGAATTTAAGCACTTCTTCTGTCACTTTTTCTTCGTATTTCACCAATGCATTAAAATTATCTAAAGCATAGTCAATTGTATTTAGCGCCTTATCACTATACCCTGCAGCGGCAAGAAACAACTCTTCCGTCTTTTCTGTAATAAGCTCTCTCTTTTCTTTAGCGCGATTAAAGAATTGATTTAAAAAAAACAAAAAAATAGCAACACTAGCCGTTACAATAACTGTTGCAATTTTAACAATATCACTATCTTCTATTCCTATTCCAAATATAGTGGTAACCGTCAAATTTAACACTCCTTTTTGTATGATGCCAATGAGCACCTAACAATTTTATAGTGGTCTCATTTATCTACCTTATATTTTTAACAAATTAACTAAGGTATTACTATCAAAAAAAATTTAGGTAAAGCTAAATGACAAAATGCTCTCGACGCTCATTTTCTTGAATATATGCACGAACTACACAGTTTGAAATCAATTAACTATTACTTTAATCCAACCTCAATATCTAGTTATCTCTCAAAGCAGATATTTAGAGTATTTGCGTTAACTCATCTTGGGGCAGAAATAAGTTACCCCAAATTCCCGTTCAATTAATTATCACTCTGTACTTTAAACTCCTTAAAAATACTGTTCACATTCACTTTTGCGCCTAGCTTTGCAGCGATTAAAAAGAGGCCTGCTAGTTTTCTGTGTACGAACAGAGCATCTACCGGTGGTGCGTGCCAATGTTCTGAGGCGGTGCTCATTTTTAAGCCTAGTTCTTTAATGCGTTTTGGTAAGTCGCTATTCGCAAAATCATACTCACCTTGGTAGCGCAGTGGCTCGCAGGCGAGTAGAAATATATCAACAACATTATCTATATACTCTTGAGCAAGCCCTTGTTGAAAATAGCCAATTTGCTGTGCTGCTGTTGCAACGCCTGCTCTGTCGTTATTAATCGCAGCAGATAATAACAGTAAGTAGCCAACACTAATATGCTGAGGTAGTTCGCGGGTGGCACCAAAGTCTAAAAGCACTAAGCGTTGATTGTCGATTTGATATTGATAATTAGCAAAGTTTGGATCTGTTTGAACTAGTTTAAAGCTAAATAATTCACGTAAAAATAGGCTGAGTAACTGTTCAACCGCTTTATTACGTAGCGCTTGCTCTGTGCTTGCCAGTTCATCTAGCTCTTGCCCTTCAACAAAGCTCATGACTAAAACTTGAGAAGAACTAAGCGAATCTACCACATTTGGAATAAGGTAATTGTCATCACCCTTTAAACACTCGCTGTAGCGTTTTAAATAATTAGCTTCTAATTCGTAGTCAGCTTCGTTTATAAGCTGTTGTTTTGCTTCATCGATAAGAGGCTGTATTTCTACCTCTTTGGGTAATAAGCCACTGAGCTTAAGAAGGTAAGCTAAGTTATCAACATCACTAGCAATGCCTTTTGCAATACCTGGGTATTGCACTTTAACTGCTAACTTTTCGCCCGATTCTCGATAAGCAATATGCACTTGCCCTATTGATGCCGCAGCAAATGGTCTGAGTTCAAAATGTGATAATTGCTCTAGCCACGCATCCCCCCAATGCTCACGCATTACTTTAACTAGCTGCTTTTGTGGCATAGCTGTCGCTTCTGCACGCAGCCTTGCTAAAATTGCAGATAGTTCAGGAGTAAGTAATTCACCACTGTCCATGGATAACAGCTGCCCCAATTTCATTGCAGCCCCGCGAAGATTTGCTAGCTGCTCTGCAAAGCGTTGAATATTTTTGGGCTGTAACAATAACTCTTGTCGTGATGTTTGCTTGCCCGTCGCCCATGCTTTTGTGCCTTCAAACAACATATTACTTGCGACCTTTCCAGCTAAAGAACCAAGCCGAGCAGCGCGTGAAAACCGTGATGTTGGCACTGACTTTTGTTTATTACTCATATTGCTTCACACTATTAACTTAATGCTTTGAATACGTTGGTTGCTATAGTTTAGATCGACTTTAGTCATACTATCGCCAGCCTTTTCGGCCGAAAAATAAAAGCCGCATGGCTTCCCGATGCGGCTTTGATTAAATTAAAACTCAATGAATCGCTTTATTGAGTGTTACTGCTTACCAGACATCAACTGTTCCATTAACTGACTAAAGTCGAAGCTAGCCGCTTTTTGTAGTGGTGGATATTTTGATAATGACTGAATATGCTCACCAAGTAAGTGTTGCACAGGCTCATTTAGCCATTGCTTAGCTTGCACTATGTCTGAACGGTCTGTTAAACCATCAAAGCTTTCAAACGGGTCCATGCGTAAGTTATAGATAATCGGGAACTTTTGTTTTTCGTACTGAGCGTAATAATTTTCGCTCGTTTCGAAATGAAGTTTCCACTGCTTGTAACGCACGGCTTTGATGCTCGATTCGTAATAATACAGAAAGCTATCACGCGCACTTTCGTCTGTTTTACCTAACCAATAATCTAAGTTGTTTACGCCATCAATCGGTTGCTTGTGTTCTTTAAGGGCTTTTATCACGATATTTGGTTCACCCGCTGCTGCTGCAAGGGTTGTATAAATATCCATGTGTGACTGAATGCCATTTAGTACGGTATTTGCAGGTACTTTACCTGGCCAACGAACAATCATAGGAACGCGTACGCCGCCTTCGTAAGTTGTCATTTTTTCACCGCGGAACGGTGTTGTACCGCCATGTAATCGTGCACTGTGCTCTGGGCCATTATCAGTAGAATAAATCACAATGGTGTTATCTAGGGCGCCCATCTCTTCGAGCGCAGCCATTAACTCACCTACTTGCTGATCATGCTCAATCAAACCACTGCCATATAAATCATGTTCTGTGGTGTAGTCTGCTGCTAGGTAACGGCTTTCATCACTTAAACGCGTGTACATATGCATGCGGCTTGGGTTAAACCAAACGAAGAAAGGTTTATCAGCTTTTTTTGCACGCTTGATAAAATCTAGGCTCGCAGCCATAAACTCTTTATCGACATTTTTCATTCGCTCACGAGAGAGTTGGCCGGTATCTTCAATTTTTTGCTTACCTACTTTACCAAAACGTGGATCAACTGTTTTGTCATCTACATTTGTAGCGTAAGTATGTAAAACACCTCGCGTACCATACTTTTTGAAAAATTCAGGATCTTTCGGGTAATCACGTTGTTCAAACTCTTCTTGAGTATTCAAATGGTATAAATTTCCGAAAAACTCATCAAAGCCATGAACTGTAGGTAGGTGCTCGTTGCGATCACCTAAGTGGTTTTTACCAAACTGCCCTGTTGCATAACCCTGCTCTTTTAAAACCTCAGCAAGCGTATAAGAACCCGCTTTTAAACCAAGCTCGCCGCCTGGTCGGCCTACCGTTGTCATGCCGCTACGAATTGGATATTGGCCTGTGATTAATGCAGCGCGCCCTGCAGTACATGATGGCTGCGCATAATGATCGGTAAACATTGTGCCTTCGTGAGCGAGCTTATCGATGTTTGGCGTTTTGTAACCCATGGTACCAAGCCCATAAGCACTTACGTTTTGCCAACCAACATCGTCGGGGAATATGATCAGAATATTAGGTTTGTCTTTAGCAAAAGCAACAGAGCTTGCTAAATATAAAGCAGCGGATGCTACGGCGAGTAGTTTTTTCATAACAGCAGTCCTTCGTGTATTGTAAAAAATACTATGTCGTTTAGTGATAAAACGAATAGTACTTTTTTTAGTCTACTAAAACTGCTGTGTACCGCAATTAATTATTAACTTTAAACACAAAAAAACCGCATTTGTTTTCACAAATACGGTTTTTAACGTTCTTAGCTTAAATGTTATTTAATAACTTCTAAGCCACCCATGTAAGGGCGTAATACTTCTGGTACAACAATTGAGCCGTCTGCTTGTTGGTAGTTCTCTAAGATTGCTACCAGTGTACGACCAACCGCTAAACCTGAGCCATTTAATGTATGAAGTAGCTCTGGCTTTTTCTCGCCTTGGCGACGGAAACGCGCTTGCATACGACGAGCTTGGAAATCAACCATGTTTGAACATGATGAGATTTCACGATAAGTGTTTTGTGCAGGTAACCATACTTCTAAATCGTAAGTTTTTGCTGCGCCAAAGCCCATATCACCCGTACATAAAATCACTTTACGGTATGGAAGTTCTAATGCTTGTAAGATTTGCTCAGCGTGACCTGTTAGCTCTTCTAGCGCTTGCATTGAATCTTCTGGTTTTACTAGTTGTACTAATTCAACTTTGTCGAATTGGTGCTGACGAATAAGACCACGTGTATCACGGCCATAGCTACCCGCTTCACTACGGAAACAAGGTGTATGTGCGGTTAAACGAATTGGTAAGTCGCTTTCGTCGTAAATTTCGTCACGAGCACTGTTCGTAAGTGGTACTTCAGCTGTAGGAATTAAGCTAAAACCTGGTTGTTGCTGACCGTCATCATCTACTAAACCTAATGTGTGGAATAAATCACCAGCAAACTTAGGTAATTGGCTTGTGCCGTATAAGCTTGCACTATTAACTAGGTAAGGCACATACATTTCTGTATAACCGTTTTTCTCTGTGTGCGTATCAAGCATGAACTGCGTAAGAGCACGGTGCATACGTGCAACTTGACCGCGCATAACAGTAAAACGTGCGCCACTAATTTTAACGCCCATTTCAAAATCTAGGCCGTTTACGTCTTGACCAACATCAACGTGATCTTTTACTTCAAAGTCGTATGACTTAGGCGTACCCCAGGTTGAAATTTCAACGTTTTGATCTTCGTCTTCACCTACTGGTACTGACTCATCAGGTAGGTTTGGAATAGCAAGTGCAATTTGCTTAAGCTCTTCAAGTACTGCGTCTTGCTCAGCTTTAACGCTGTCTAGTTGATCGCCAAGGTTACTGACTGAATCAAGCAGCTGTTGTGCTTTTTCGTGCTCGCCTTTCGCTTTTGCTTGGCCGATAGCTTTGGAACTTGCATTACGCTCGCTTTGAAGTTCTTGCGTTTTTACTTGTAATGTTTTGCGTTTTTCTTCAAGTGCAGTTACCGCTACAGTATCAAGTTCGTAACCGCGTGTTGCTAAACGTGCAGCCGCTTGTTCGATATCTTGACGTAAATATTTAGAATCTAACATGTTCGATTTTTAACCTTTTTGCATTACCAGCTGAAGGCCCAGCCAAGCCATAAATATACACACCACCACGTTTAAGGTGATATTGAGGGCCATTTTAAAAAAGTGACCTTGTTGCAAGAGCAACAACGAATCCATTGAGAATGTTGAAAAGGTGGTCAATGCACCTAAAAAGCCAATACCAATTAAGGTTTTAGCGGGGCTAACAGCGATTATTTCTTTTTCAATCAAGCCGTATAAAATGCCCATTAACAATGAACCAAGAATATTAACTGTCAACGTGCCAAAAGGGAATCCCCTACCGAGCAGTTTTAGCATGGTTTCGCTAAGAAAATAGCGTAAACATGCCCCTGAAGCGCCACCCATTGCAATCATCATGTAAAGTTTCAAACTATTCATAACGTTTAATATCACTTTGCTCGTTACGCTGAGTTAAATAGTCCAGCTTTTGTTTTATTTTTTGTTCAAGCCCACGATCGGTTGGGAAGTAATACTGGCGATCATTAATTGCCTCAGGGAAATACTTTTCACCTGCAGCAAATGCACCTTCCTCATTATGTGCATACCGATATTCAGCGCCATAACCTAAGTCTTTCATTAAGCTAGTTGGTGCATTGCGTAGATGCTCTGGCACCGGATGGCTCGGCTCATTTTTAGCATCTTGCATAGCTTGATTAAACGCCATATAAACTGCGTTACTTTTCGGGGCACTGGCTAAATAAATGGTGGCTTGTGCAATAGCGCGCTCACCTTCACTTGGGCCTACACGTTGAAAAATATCCCACGCATTGAGTGCGACTTCCATTGCTCGCGGGTCTGCATTGCCAATATCTTCTGTAGCAATCGCTAATAAACGCCGAGCCACATAAAGTGGGTCTCCGCCACCAGCTAAAATACGGCAGTACCAATATAAGGCGCCATCAGGTGAACTACCTCGCACTGACTTATGAAACGCTGAAATCAAGTCGTAAAACTCATCGCCGCCTTTGTCGTATTTGGCTAAGTGAGTTGGCAGTACTTGGCTTAAAACATGTTGATCAACAAGGTATTTACCCTGCTGCTCCGTGGTTAAATCAACCGCTTGTTCTAACAGGTTAAGCACTTTACGCGCATCGCCATCACTTGCTTGGCAAAGCGCTTGTTTAGCGTTATCGGCAATTTCAATGTGTTTTTGGCTAAGCTCTACGTCTTCACGTAAAGCGCGCTCAATCACGGTAAATAAGTCGGCTTGTTCAAGCGCTTTTAAAACATACACACGAGCACGAGACAGTATCGCGTTATTAAGTGCAAATGATGGGTTTTCGGTGGTCGCGCCGACAAAAATAAAAGTACCATCTTCGATATGTGGTAAAAATGCATCTTGCTGAGATTTATTAAAGCGATGCACCTCATCGACAAACAATAAGGTGCGTTGCCCTCGACCAGCAAGGTTTGCTTTTGCTTCGCTTACGGCCTCACGAATGTCTTTTACACCTGCTGTGACTGCCGACATTTGAATAAGGCTTGCGTCGGCATGGTTTGCAATAATCTGCGCTAACGTGGTTTTACCAACACCTGGCGGCCCCCACAAAATGAGGCTGTGGCATCGGCCTGCAAGTATCGCTTGGTAAAGAGGTTTATCGGGGCTTAAAAGGTGCTGCTGACCTATGTAGTCATTGAGTGTTTCGGGTCGCATGCGCGCCGCAAGTGGGCGCACATCAGGACCAAAATTAAATCCGAGATTACTCAAGCCTTAATCACCTTGGCTTTGGTCGTCAACTTCAACGCCTTCTGGAATGGTAAATTCAAAGGTTTGAGTTGCAAGTGCTTCGTTTACTTTAGCATCTTTAAAGGTAAATAAAGACTGCTGACCAGATGTGTCTAATACTGTCAGTGATGCTAGACCTTGCTCTTTAGCATTAAAGCTAATATCTAACTTTTCAACTTGGCTCTCAACGCCTTTGTTTGGCGTGACGCTAAAACCAGCATCGGTTGCCACAACTTGGTATTTAGCCCACTGCTCTGGATCTTTTGAGGTCAACAATACAAACGGTGTTGAATCAATCAGGCTGTGAGTATTCATAATCGTTACTTGCTCTGCAAAGCTGTCAAAGTAATACGTTTTATCGCCATTTGATACAAACAAGGTATCGTCTGGGCTTTGCTGCTGCCAGCGGATCATCATAGGTTGCTGAAGGGCAATATTCCCCTCACCTTGCATGATAGCTTCGCCTTGCGAATCGGTAACCTGCTGTGAAAACTCTGCTTTAAAACTTTTAATCGCAGCCAGTTGCTGTTGCAACGCTTCGCTGTCGTCTGCAAAACTTTGACCGCTTAATAAACAACCCATAATTAGGGCTAGGTATTTAATTTTTTTCATTAATTTGCTCCACCATTTGGCACTAAGACTTCGCGGGCACCGTTGTGTCCTGGTGCGCTAACAATGCCTGATGTTTCCATTTGTTCAACTAAGCGTGCTGCGCGGTTATAACCTACACGAAGCTTACGCTGTACACTCGATACCGACACTTTGCCGGTTTCAATTACAAATGATACTGCTTCATCGTAAAGCGGATCTGACTCTTCATCACCGTCTTCACTGGTTTCTCCTGGTAGTAAAATTTCTTCTGTGGCATCGCCACTTAAAATTTCATCAATATAATTTGGTTTGCCACGTTTTTTCCAATCGTCTACAACCGCATGAACTTCGTGGTCATCAACAAACGCGCCATGCACACGCACAGGTACACTGGTACCCGGCGGTAAGTAAAGCATGTCACCCATACCAAGTAAGTTTTCAGCACCTTGCTGATCTAAAATAGTACGCGAGTCAATTTTACTTGAAACTTGGAACGCCATACGTGTTGGAATATTCGCTTTAATCAAACCTGTAATTACGTCAACCGATGGGCGTTGTGTTGCTAGCACTAAGTGAATACCTGCAGCACGGGCTTTTTGCGCGATACGTGCAATCAGCTCTTCCACTTTTTTACCCACGATCATCATCATGTCGGCAAATTCGTCAATGACCACCACAATACTTGGTAGTTTATCTAGCTCTTCAGGGCCATCGGCCATACCGTCGGTGTCTTTAAACAGTGGATCTAGAATCGGTTGACCCGCTTCTTTGGCATCCAACACTTTTTGGTTGTAACCTTTTAAATTACGCACACCAAGTGCCGACATAAGCTTATAACGACGTTCCATTTCGCCTACACACCAACGCAATGCATTGGCTGCTTCTTTCATATCGGTAACAACTTCACATAATAAATGTGGGATGCCTTCGTACACAGAAAGTTCAAGCATTTTCGGGTCAATCATGATCATACGAACATCATCAGGGCCCGATTTGTACAATAAGCTTAATATCATTACATTAACGCCCACTGACTTACCTGAACCTGTAGTACCCGCAACAAGTAAATGTGGCATTTTGCCAAGGTCAGCACACACCGGCTCGCCAGCAATGTCTTTACCTAATACCATAGTTAGTGGTGATGGGTTTGATTCGAACTTAGGCGCGTTAATAACTTCACTTAAACGCACTATTTCACGGTGCTTGTTAGGTAGCTCTAAACCAACATAGGTTTTACCAGGAATAACTTCTACTACACGTACGCTTACAGCAGACAGTGAGCGTGCTAAATCTTTCGCTAGGCCAGTGATTTTAGCTACTTTAATACCCGGCGCTAAATCAAGCTCAAAGCGCGTTACAACCGGACCTGGGTAAACACCCACAACCGCAGCTTGAATGTTAAAATCAAGTAATTTGGTTTCAACTAAACGCGAGATTCCATCAAGCTCTTCTTGAGATAATGGGTTTTTCGCTTTATCTGGGCGGTCTAATAAATCAAGTGATGGTAACGGGTTTGTAGGCGGCTGCTCTTCAAGCAGTGCTTCAAACTTTTCCTTTGCCGTTGGTGGTGGCTGATACGCAGGTTTCGGCTTAGGCATAGGGCGCGCAGGCGAAACAACCGTTGTAACAGGTTTTTCTGGCTCAACGACTGGGCTTTGATCAAGCGCATTCAGTGCCGATACCGTATCGAATGATTCATCATCAAGGGCACTAAAACCAATTTCTTGGTCAAGAATATCGTCTAGTTCATCAAAGCCTTTAAAGTCATCATCGGCTTTTTCTGCAGGCTTTTCCTTATCCTTAGTAGGTTTTGGTTGTTCTTCATCTGCATCATTAAAGCTAATAGCTGGCTCGTTTTCTGGTTCTACAAAGTTAGCGTCTGGCTCTGTAGTGGCAATATCTTTAACAGCTTCTTTTTCACGATGTAACCAAGCAGAAAATTGCTCACGTAAAAAGTAAAATGCTTTCATTACCCACTTGCCGACAAAATCGACAAATTGCACCCACGAAATACCGGTTAATAGGGTTAAACCAGCAAAGAAAAAACACAGTAATAAAATTGAGGTGCCGGTAAAATTAAAGGTTGGCATCATTGCTGTAGCAATAACATCCCCCACTACCCCACCAGATGAGAAGTTATAAATATCATCAAAATTAATGCTGCTGATAGCTGTCGCTGAAGTAATAAACAGCGCAAAACCAATAACACGTAAGGCAAGCGTGGTGTAATCAAGCTGGAAAATACGGTGTGGTTGTTTAAACAATAAATAGCCGAACAATTGAATAGCAACAGGCACTAAATAAGCAAGCCAGCCAAAAGTGAGTAATAGGATATCTGCAACCCAAGCTCCCGCTGTGCCGGTAATATTCTTAACATTAACAAATTCACCGGTTTGCGACCATGAAGGGTCCGCAGGATCAAAACTGATTAATGCACATAAAATAAATACTGCAGCAAAGGTGCTGATGATTAGCCCCGTTTCTAACAGTCTTTGAACACCATTTAGGCGCATAGCTCCCTATTCCTTATTATTCTTTACTGATCGATTAGCAGTGAAATACCTTAGCAGGAAATGCCGTTTGATGCACTTTATCTTAGCCTTGATGGACTGATAATGAACAAGTTTTTGTTACTCAATATGTATTTTAACAGTTTAGGCAATATATGGGCGAATAATGACCCCTTCTTCACCTTTTACTTCTTCCATTACCACATAAGTTCGGCTTTCACTGACATTTGGTAGTTTTAGTAGAATATCACCCAGTACATTTCGATATTCCGACATATCATTTACACGTGTTTTTAATAAAAAGTCGAAATTACCCGATACTAGATGGCACTCAATTATTTCGTCGTGCTTTTTAACTGCAGCGTTAAACTCTTCGAAAACATCTGGTGAGGTTTTAGTGATGGTTACTTCTACATAAACCGACAAACCTTGGCCAAGTTTAGCAGGATCCACTACTGCTTTATATCCGAGTATATAACCCTCTCTTTCGAGCTTTTTTACCCGCTCCAAACAAGGGGTGGCACTTAGCCCTACACGCCTTGCCAGCTCTACGTTAGAGATCCGACCATCGAGCTGTAATTCCATTAAAATTTTACGGTCTATTCTGTCGAGTAATTGATGCATAAGCCAAACCAGAGTTTTGCACTGTTTAAAATATATTTTTAGATTATATCACTAGAATACCACTTAAAAAAGGTGAGACACACTGGCTGGTCATGAATATAATAGTCAAAAATTTTATCCCGTTCTATTAAGGCGAAAAACTATGATTATTGGTGTACCTAAAGAAATCAAAAACCATGAATACCGTGTAGGTATGGTTCCTGCGAGTGTTCGTGAACTAGTAAACCATGGCCACCAAGTGTTTGTTGAAACTGATGCTGGTATGGGCATTGGCTTCACTAACGAAGATTATGTTGCAGCTGGTGCTGAAATTTTACCAACAGCAGCAGACGTTTTTGCTAAAGCTGAAATGATCGTTAAAGTAAAAGAGCCACAAGCTGTTGAGCGTGCAATGTTACGCGAAGACCAAATTCTATTTACTTACCTTCACTTAGCACCGGATCTTCCACAAACTGAAGACCTAGTTAAAAGTGGTGCAGTGTGTATCGCTTACGAAACAGTAACTGATTCACGTGGCGGTTTACCTCTTCTTGCTCCTATGAGTGAAGTTGCAGGTCGTATGTCTATCCAAGCTGGTGCACAAGCGCTTGAAAAATCAAACCACGGCCGTGGTATGTTACTTGGTGGTGTACCAGGTGTTGAGCCAGCTAAAGTTGTTGTTATCGGCGGCGGCATGGTTGGTCGTAGCGCAGCACAAATGGCTGTTGGCCTAGGTGCTGATGTTGTTGTTCTTGACCGTAACATCGACGTACTACGTGCATTAGACGCACAGTTCGGTAATAAAGTTAAAGCTATCTACTCTACTGCTGACGCACTAGAAAAACACGTACTAGAAGCTGACCTTGTGATCGGTGGCGTACTAATCCCAGGTGCAGCGGCGCCTAAACTAGTAACAGCTGAGCACATCAAAGCAATGAAGCCTGGTTCTGCAATCGTTGACGTTGCAATCGACCAAGGTGGTTGTATCGCAACTTCTAAAGCGACAACTCACGCTGATCCTACTTACATTGTTGATGACGTTGTTCACTACTGTGTTGCTAACATGCCAGGTGCTGTTCCACGTACTTCTACGTTCGCACTTAACAACGCAACATTACCGTTCATCATCAACCTTGCTAACAAAGGCTACAAGAAAGCGCTTCTTGACGATGCTAACTTCTTAAAAGGCTTAAACGTGATCAAAGGCCAAGTTACTTATAAAGAAGTAGCTGAAGCTTTCAACATGGAATATGTTGACCCACGTACAGCAGTTGAAAATGCATAAATAGCATTTTGAAACAAAAAAAGCAGCGATATCGCTGCTTTTTTTATGCCTGTTTGCAAATAAATTAGTTTATCTGCAAACAATTATATTTCTGATTAACGACGCTTAGTTTGTTTAGCGCGTTGATTGTGCTTTTTAACCGCCTTACGGATTTGGTTAATTTTAGCACGCTTGTCTTTACGCTTTTCAGGAATAACCGACAGCTTAGTTTGCGTTTCGCGGCCTAGTTGCACTGTTTTACGTAAATAGTTAACCGTGTCTAAATCAAGTTCAGCCCAACCACCTTGTGGCAAACGCTTATCAAGCTCTAACTTACCGTAACGAATACGGATAAGACGCGATACTTCAACATCTTGTGATTGCCATAAACGACGTACTTCGCGGTTACGCCCTTCTGTTAAAGTCACATTGAACCAACGGTTGATACCTTCACCACCCATAGGTTTGATGTTTAAGAATTTTGCAGGACCATCTTCAAGCTCAACGCCTTTTGTTAAAGTGCGTAGCGTTTCGTTAGTTACTTCACCAAACACACGAGCTGAGTACTCACGCTCTACTTCGTAGCTTGGGTGCATTAAACGGTTAGCAAGTTCACCATCGTTAGTAAACAGCATTAAACCAGCGGTATTTATATCTAGTCGGCCAACTGCAATCCAACGTTCGCCATCAACACGTGGTAAACGGTCAAATACCGTACGACGACCTTCAGGGTCTTTACGTGTACATAACTCGCCTTCTGGCTTGTTATACATAAGCACTCGACAAATACGGTCGGCTTTGTCTTCAATTTTAACTACGTGACCGTCAACTCGAATTACATCGGTTGCTTCAACACGGTCGCCTAAACGTGCCACTTTACCATTCACGCTCACACGGTTGGCATCGATGTATTTTTCCATTTCACGACGTGAACCCACGCCAGCACGGGCTAATACTTTTTGTAACTTTTCAGTTTCTACATTACTCATTCAGATAGTTCTCTCACAGAAGGATCGCTCAATAGCTGGTTGATTTTACTCTCCTGAAGTTCAGGTAACGGCGGTAATTCATCTAAACCAGCTAATGAAAAATAATCTAAGAAAGCGGATGTTGTGGCATACAACGCTGGGCGCCCAGGCACCTCTTTATGACCGACAACTCTGACCCACTCTCTTTCTAATAAGGTTTTAATAATTCCTGAGCCAACAGTCACACCCCGTACTTGTTCAATTTCACCACGGGTAATAGGTTGTCTATAGGCAATCAAGGATAAAGTTTCTAGTAGTGCTCGTGAGTATTTAGGTGCGCGCTCTTGCCATAAGTTTGCCAGCCAAGGCGCTAAACTAGCGCAGGCTTGAAACCTGTAACCGCTGCCTACTGCAACAAGCTTAATGCCTCGGGTTTGATAATGCGTTTGAATTTGTTCAATTGCATTATTAATGCGCGGCATAGAAACGCTTAAATCAGCTAATACTGTCTCTTTTAAATGACGTTTAGACACAGGTTTTCCAGCAACAAAAATCGCGGCTTCTATGATTTCGACTAACTGTTCATCACTGATACGTTTTGTGGCCATCGCTACTAAAGGTCATTTTAAATCACTAACGCTCTATTATGACAGAAGTCGGCCAAGGTTGGAAAAATTATTGTAAAAAAGCCAGTGTAAAACACTGGCTTTAGGGGATATTTACGAATGAATATTGAAATTAGCTATTTTTAACCATTTCAAGGGCATCATCTTCGGCAACGTCGCTGCCATATTTGCTAATGTAATTAACAAACTCAGTGCGGCTTACACGCTTATCTTTGTTGCTATCCATATAGCCAAAGTGATTTGCGATATCGTCGTCATCGGCTTCTTCAATAGAAACATAACCATTTTTGTCGTTATCTAACGATTTAAAGTCATTTTCGATTGGGTCAAATTTAGCGATTTCAGCTTTAAATGCTGATTCAGATACCTCACTATCAGTTGCCACTTTGCCTGTATTTAGCTGCATGTATGCATTAAATTCAGTACGGCTGATTTGCTCATCCATATTGGTATCGATATTTGAAAAATGATCCCAAATAGCATCATCGTCAGCTTCTACCTTAGAGATATAACCGTCATTGTCATTATCTAGGCTGCCAAAATCACTGTCGATTTTTGCTAAAGAGTTACTTGCAGAACATGCTGAAAGACTTAGTGCTGCTAAAATTGTTGATGCTAAAGTTAACTTGTTCATAAGACATTTCCTTGTAGTCGATTAGATTCACTTCGAATGTTACAAGTTGAATGCCAAAATGCCTTATTGGCTAAAATCAAGCACTTACAGCCTGGTTAAGTTGGTGTTAAGCCTATGATTTAGCAAGCTTTTCATGGATTACTGTAATTTTTTCATAAAAAAAGCGCTCCGAAGAGCGCTTTTTACAAATAACAAAAATGCCGCTATTAGATAGCTGCGTTTTGGTAACGCTTAACGAAGTCTGTTACTGCTTCGCCATTACATTTTAACGTATTTAAGTTACCAATTTTTTCACGCACAGGTGTTAAACCTTTTTTAAGTGCAGTGATGCAAAGTTGAGTTTCTTTTTGCTCATTTTTAGCAAACACTTCAACAGCTGCTTTTGCTGCTTCTTGTGATTGTGCTTTTTTAGCAATTTCACGGATGTCAGTACCGTTACATAAAATGCTTTTTGAAAAACGTGACATTGAAATGCCATGCTTTGCTGCTTCTTTACGTGCAGCGGTAAACCCTTCGTTCGCACTTAAGCTACATAACTTTGATTCAATACGGTTATCAGCTGAAAAGTAGTGCGGGTTGCTTGCTAATGAGCCAAATGAGATACATGCAAGAGAAAGCATCACTAATTGTTTTTTCATGGTTTACCTTTAAATAGTACATAATATGAACGGATGGTTTGCGCGCATTATATAAACAAAAATCAGTAGATCAACTGAATTATTTATTTAATTTAATAATTAATATTGAGTTAACAATGTTTTTAAATTAAGCAGCAATTGATCAACATTTACCCAATTTGATTTTCGTAATTAGCTCATGAATAAGCCCTAGTTTGATGATAGAATTGCGCTAAACACTGAAACAAAAATAATAGGTGCACCATGAAGGTAATCTCATTTAACATTAACGGCCTGCGCGCTCGTTTACACCAATTGCAAGCCGTAATTGATAAACATCAACCAGATATTATTGGCTTACAAGAAATCAAAGTACATGATGAGGCCTTCCCTCTCGAAGATGTGCAAAAAATGGGTTATCACGTTTATTTTCATGGTCAAAAAGCGCATTACGGCGTGGCTATGTTATGTAAACAAGAGCCGAAATCAGTAGTTAAAGGCTTTGCAACCGATACCGACGAATCACAGCGTCGTATGATCAGTGTTACCGTGACACAAGAAAATGGTCGTGACCTAACGGTGATGAATGGCTACTTCCCGCAAGGGGATAATATTGCCCACGAAACCAAATTCCCTTATAAGCGTCAATTCTATAAAGATTTAATGACTCACTTAGAAGATAACCACACGCCAGAGCAAGATGTTATTGTGATGGGCGATATTAATATTTCACCAACCGATCTCGATATTGGTATTGGTGAACCAAACCGTAAGCGCTGGTTAAAAACAGGTAAGTGTTCTTTCCAACCTGAAGAGCGTGAATGGTTAAGCACGTTATTAAACTGGGGCTTTAAAGATACCTTCCGTGAACTTTACCCAGAAAAAACCGAGCAATATTCGTGGTTTGATTACCGCTCTAAAGGTTTTGATGACAACCGCGGTCTGCGTATTGATGTGATCTTAGCAACCCCTGCTCTTGCTGAGCGTTGTGTTGAGTCTGGTATCGATTACGAATTACGTGGTATCGAAAAACCATCTGATCATGCGCCAATTTGGTCAACATTTAACGCATGATAGACACTATGCAATGGCAGCTCCCATTGTGGAGCTGTGTGGCTATAATACTTTGGCTCAGCTTTGATAAACAAAGCCTGTCACATTTGCTGGCAACACCGATAAGACAAGTGGGTGTGCTCGCATGTGCCCTTGTACTTGCGGTACTGTGGCGTATTAAAGCAGGCATATTACCTGGCCTCGAATTGCATATTTTGGGGGTCACTGCAGTGACCCTAATTTTAGGTTGGCGACTGGCAATTTTTGCAAGCCTTCTTGCAAGTTTACTCTTGGTATTAGTCGCTCAGTTGCCAGTATCAATATTGCCAGTGCATTTATTGTTTACTGCTTTTTTACCAATTACATTGAGCTATTTGTGTTTTGTGGTTTGCTATAGCTACCTGCCGAGACACTTTTTTATTTATATCTTTTTATGCGCGTTTTTAACCGCTGCTGTTATCGCCTGTATTAAAATACTTACCAGCGGCGTGTTTTATTACTTGCTTGGTGATTACAGTTTTATTGAGATTTCAGAAAACTATCTGATCCTGTGTGCCATAATTTGGTTTCCTGAAGCAATGCTCAATGGCATGGCCATTACCTTGATGATCACCTATCGCCCTCATTGGGTTAAAACCTTTTATGATAAGGACTATTTAGACTCATGAGTCTTCACTATCACTGCCCGCTTTGCAAACTTGAACTTACTCTAAACGACAAAACTTACCGTTGTGACAACAACCACAGTTTTGATATCGCCAAAGAGGGTTATGTCAATTTACTTCCCGTGCAAAATAAAAAGTCTAAACAACCAGGCGATAATCTTGAAATGGTGCAAGCTCGCCGCGCTTTTTTAAGTGCCGGACACTATTTGTTTTTACAGCAAGCTTTAGCAGAGCTAGTGGCCTCTCTCGAACCAAGTTCAGTGATTGATTTAGGCTGTGGTGAAGGCTTTTACACGCAAGCTATTGCAGCGCAGTCGAGTGCCGATGTATATGGTGTTGATATTTCTAAGCCCGCGGTAAAATACGCCGCTAAGCGTTACGAAAATGCGCATTTTAGTGTCGCGTCGATTAGCCAAGCCCCTTTTGCAGATGCGCAGGCTGATGTGCTTGTTAGTGTGTTTGCCCCTTTATTTGCACAAGAACTTGCTCGCCTTGCCAAACCGCAAGCTAGTTTAATTGTTGCAAGCCCTGGCCCTTGGCACCTTAAAGAGTTAAAAGCGTTTATTTATGCCGATGTAAAACCGCATACAGAGATAGAACCACCAGCAGGCTTTAGCAAAGAGTCGATAAACTTGTTAGAGCAACAAGTGCTGTTGTCTGTCGATGAGATAAAACATTTAATTATGATGACGCCGTTTGCGTGGAAGTTTCGCCCAGAGCATTGGGAGCAGATAGAGCAACAAGGCCCACAAAAAGTAACGTTATCGTTTTATGTGAGCCAGTTTGTTCGCAATTAGAAGTGTTCTTTAGTGAAGGCTTTATCCATTTTTTCGAACATATCTTTTAATAATTGAGCTAAGTCAGTGTAGCGTGGTTTTTCAGTCGTTAATTGTGACTGATAACCATGCGCCTTCATTTTACTGTGCAGCTCTGTGTACCAACTTAGCATTGCTGGCTCTAAACGGGTTTCTGCACGGCGGCCTAGCCACAACAAACCTTGAAGTGGTAGTGATAAAAAGAAAAGCGCGATAGTGATAGCTTGTGGAAAATAATCACTACCTAAGTAATTAACTTGCATAAAAACGGTCAGCATTGCCAATATTGGCATCACTGTAATTGCCAGTTCAGTGGCCTTGATCACTCTAAATTCGGCAAACAATGGAGCGAGCTCTTGTCGCATCGGCCATTTTTTAGCGTACTGACGACCTGTTTGCACTTGTGACATGACACCTTTTTGCATCATCACTCCTAGGGTTTTCAACTTGTTTCACAACCGAGTGTAACACACTCCCGGATACAATCCCTGCAAAACCTGTCCTAGTTTTAATACCAAATTAATGGTTAGGAGACTAACGTTTAAAGTCTAAATGAGATAAAATGTTATCGGCTTAAGTCAACCAGACTTTAGTATAATTACAGCCTAGCTTTGTTAAGTGTAGCAACAAAATACTTATTTACTATACTGGCAAAGAATTCTAATTATCAAGCCTTAATATACACTGACTGATATCGTACTTTTAGGACCTAGCTATGTCGACGCCCCTTTGCTCACCACAACATGTATTAGTACTGAACTGTGGTAGTTCAAGTTTAAAATTTGCCATTTTAGATGCCGCCACTTCTGACGAAGTTATTTCTGGTTTAGCTGAGCGCCTTGGCTCAGATACGCCTTCAATCAAATATAAATATAATGGTGAAAAACAACTTATTGAGCTTGCAAAGGACCAAGCCCACGATGCAGCAATTGCTGAGCTTGTGAAGCTAGTTAATGAGCTAGGCCTTGCAGATAATTTAATTGCTGTGGGTCATCGTGTTGTGCACGGTGGTGAGCATTTCACTGAATCTGTGCTTATCGACGATGATGTACTTGCAGCTATCGAAAAAACAGCCGCACTTGCTCCACTTCATAACCCAGCCAACTTATTGGGCATTCGCACTGCACAGCAAGCGTTCTCAGCGCTACCACAAATTGCTGTATTTGATACGGCATTTCATCAAAGCATGCCAAATATTGCGTACTTATACGCCCTGCCTTACTCGCTTTATAAAGAGCACGGCGTAAGACGCTATGGTTTCCATGGCACGAGCCATTATTATGTTGCAGGTGAAGCGGCAAAATTATTAGGCAAAGAGCGCGAACAAACCAATGTGATCAGTGCGCATTTAGGTAATGGTTGTTCGGTATGTGCGATTAAAGATGGTAAGAGTGTTGATACCAGTATGGGCCTTACACCGCTTGAAGGCTTAGTGATGGGTACCCGCAGTGGTAGTATCGACCCGGGTTTATTCACGTTTTTAACTCAGCAACTAAATTATTCAGTGCAAGAAATTGATGACTTACTTAATAAGCAAAGTGGCTTGTTAGGTATTAGTGAATTATCAAATGACTGTCGCACTATTGAAGAAGCCGCCGTTGAGGGCCACCCACAAGCGAACCTTGCACTCGATATTTTTTGCTACCGTTTAGCAAAACAAATCGCCGCATTCTTGGTGCCAGTACAACGCCTTGATGCACTTATTTTCACCGGTGGTATTGGTGAAAACTCAGATATCATTCGTGACAAAGTAATCACTCAATTAGGCTTTTTAGGCCTTGAGTGTGACGAAGCTGCAAACTTAGCGGCACGTTTTGGTAAAGAAGGCTTAATTTCAAAAGGCCAATCGCATGCTAAAGCGTTTGTGATCCCGACTAACGAAGAATGGGTTATTGCTAACGATGCAGCCCGCATTGCAAAGGAGGGTTAAGTAAATGGCACGTAGAATTATGTTGATCCCTATTTCGACTGGGGTTGGTTTAACATCTGTTTCTGTTGGTTTAGTGCGCGCACTTGAGCAAAAAGCGCTTAAAGTGAACTTTTTCAAACCAATTGCGCAGCCGCGCTCTGGCGATACAGGACCTGAAAAGTCGACGCAAATTGTCACCCATGGCTCGCCTATTAATCCGCCGACACCATTTGAGCTTAGCTATGCAGAGCAAATGATAGGTGATGGTAAAGGCGACGATTTACTAGAAGAAATCGTAGAGCGCTTTGAAAGCACCATTAAAGAAGACGAAATTGCTATTATTGAAGGTATGGTGCCAACACGTCGTCAGCCTTATGCTGGCCGTGTAAACCGTGAAATCGCGCAAACACTGGGTGCTGATATTGTTTTTGTTTTAACACCTAGTAACGATAGCAACGACCAAATTGAAGACCGTTTAGAAATTGCTTCTGGCAACTATGGCGGTGTTAACCACCCTCGCGTGCTAGGCTGTATCTTCAACAAAGTTAATGCACCTTTAGATGACGAAGGTCGCGCACGTGCAGATCTTGTTGAAGCCCATGAGCCTGAGCAACTTGAAAACGAATTAAACCGTTTAGCATCATTGCCTATTTTCAGAAAACACCCATTTAAATTATTAGGTTCAATCCCGTGGGATTTCGACCTAGTAGCGCCGCGTGTGCGTGATTTATGTGAATACCTAAAGGCCGAAGTTATTAACGAAGGCGACATGGCTCACCGTCGTTTACGTCGCGTTACTTTCTGTGCTCGTACTGTATCGAATATTTTAAGCCATTTTACCCCGGGTGCATTACTCGTTACTCCGGGCGATCGCTCTGATGTACTCGTTGCCGCTTGTTTATCAGCCATGAATGGTACCAAGCTTGGGGCTATTTTATTAACCGGTGGCTTTAAGCCTGAAGATCGCATCATGAAATTGTGCGAACAAGCTATGAATACCGGCCTGCCGATTCTTGCAACACAAGAAGATACATGGCGCACGTCTTTATTACTGCACAACTTCAATATGGAAGTACCGTGTGATGATGACCAACGTATCGATAAAGTAAAAGATCACAACGCTAGTAACATTGACTCTGACTGGTTAGACAGCCTGGCACAAAGTGTTGGCCGTACTCGTAAAATGTCTCCACCAGCGTTTCGCTTCTTACTAACAGATAAAGCCCGTCAAGCGAAGAAAACGGTTGTTTTACCTGAAGGTAATGAGCCGCGCACGATTAAAGCCGCAGCAATTTGTGGTCAACGTGGCATTGCAAAAACAATCCTACTTGGTGACAAAGAAGAAATTTTACGTATTGCTGAGCAACAAGGTGTTGAGCTTAACGATAACGTAACCATTGTTGAACCAGGTGATGTGATCAACGATTACGTTGCGCCTATGGTCGAAATTCGTAAAAACAAAGGCTTAACAGAAGTGGTTGCCCAAGAGCAATTACTGGATAACGTGGTGCTTGGTACCATGATGCTTGAACAAGGCAAAGTAGATGGCCTAGTGTCGGGTGCGGTAAATACCACAGCCAACACAATTCGCCCACCGCTACAGTTAATTAAAACTGCGCCAGGTTCATCGTTGGTATCATCAGTGTTCTTTATGCTGTTACCTGATCAAGTTCTGGTATACGGTGACTGTGCTATCAACCCAGACCCAACAGCAGAGCAACTGGCCGATATCGCGATTCAATCAGCGGATTCAGCGGCTGCGTTTGGTATTGAGCCTCGTGTTGCAATGATCAGCTACAGTACGGGTACCTCGGGTTCAGGTGCTGACGTAGAAAAAGTGCGTGAAGCCACTAAGCTTGCCCAGCAAAAGCGCCCTGATTTAGTAATTGATGGCCCGCTTCAGTATGATGCTGCAATTATGGAAAACGTAGCACTTAAGAAAGCACCTGACAGCCCGGTTGCAGGTAAAGCAACAGTGTTTGTATTCCCAGATTTAAATACGGGTAATACAACTTATAAAGCCGTACAACGTAGTGCTGATTTAATTAGTATTGGCCCTATGCTGCAAGGTATGCGTAAGCCGGTAAATGACTTGAGCCGTGGTGCATTAGTAGACGATATTGTTTACACCATTGCCCTTACAGCGATTCAAGCTAAGCAAGTTGAAAGCTTAGAAAATTAACCCTTCAAAATTTAGGCTAATTTATAAACCTTTATAAATTAGCCTATTAGCTTCTTTATACTGACCTATTCCCATATTTATCCACAGATTCTGTGGACAACCTCAACAGCGATATTGAGTAAAACCTCAGCAATCAAAATTATTGCGCTTTATCTTAACTTTGTTTACCTATACTATAAATTCAAAGGCTTCAAAGATAGGATCGCAGATGTCAAAACAAACGTTACAACTTCATAGTGAGGAACTTACCATTCATAGTTTAGATGTCGATGCGACGATTGATCCTGCCTTACTCCAACAAGCTATTTTCTTTATTGCAAAAACGGCTGATGAGCTGTCTATTGTCTGCCCAAGTAGTTTCCAGCTCGACAGTCTGGACCAAGAAACCGACTGGCAAGCACTTGAAGTTATTGGCCCACTTGGTTTTTCGTTAACTGGAATTATGGCGAATATTTCTGGCGTGCTAGCAAAAGCGTCGATTTCAATTTTTGCTTTATCAACTTACGATACCGATTATGTATTGGTGAAAAAGCAAAGTATGGCAAAAGCCATTACAGCTCTGAAAAAAGACGGTTACCATGTGCTAGGTGATGTTAAATAAGCCATGACTAATGAAGTTCAATACTTACCCGAACGCAGCCTCAGAAAAGCACGCTGCATGGCCATTAAAAGCCCATTTACTGGGCGTGTAAAAAGCATTAGCGAGCATCCTGAGCCATTTTTTCGTTTTGCTACCCTTGGCCCAGGGATTAGTGTTGAACTAACTAGCCACAACATAATCGCGCCATTCGATGGCACCCTATTACAAGTTAAAAATGCCGGTAAAGAATACATTTTACAGGCAAAAAACGGTTTAAAAGTTTTATTAAACTTATCGTTTTCATCGGTTGAAGAACATATCAACCACACCAATATTGCTAAATTAAATGGCAGTAAAATTAGCAAAGGTGAACGATTAGCCTATTTTGATTTACGCGAGCTGAGCAGTCCTATGCTTGGCACACTATGCGTTCTCAATAGCCAACACCTTGGACCCCTTTATTATTCACTATCTCAGGTCACTGCTGGGGTAGACACATTACTCACTGTAACTAAAAAGTAGAATTTATGACTATCATGTACGGTATCAGCAATTGCGATACAATTAAAAAAACCAAGAAATATTTAACTGATAA
Source organism: Pseudoalteromonas sp. CO109Y (assembly GCF_004208935.1). Classification (NCBI taxonomy): domain Bacteria; kingdom Pseudomonadati; phylum Pseudomonadota; class Gammaproteobacteria; order Alteromonadales; family Pseudoalteromonadaceae; genus Pseudoalteromonas; species Pseudoalteromonas sp. CO109Y. The sequence goes on along the minus strand of NZ_SGPD01000010.1, from coordinate 53,818 downwards.
CAATCAAGAATTTACTTTCCATGATTACCGTAAAGACGGCATTAATGCTGAGCTAGTTAACGAATTTGCAGCGCACATTGATTGGCAAGATTTAGTTAATAAACGCGGCACAACTTACCGTCAATTATCTGATGAGCAAAAGCAAAACCTAGATAAAGAATCTGCATTAGCATTGCTGGTTGAGCAACCTGCAATGATCAAGCGCCCGCTACTAGTGCACAACGGCCAATACCACTTAGGTTTTAAAGCAGCTCAATACGATGAGATTTTTGCCTAATGACTCACCCTGTTATTGAACTTGCTCAAGCGCTTATTCAGCGTGAATCAGTAACGCCTGAAGATGCTGGTTGCCAAGCGTTAATGAACGAACGCCTTGAAAAACTAGGCTTTAATATTGAATCACTGTTTTTCACTGATACCTTGAATACTTGGGCTCGTAAGGGAGATGCATCACCGCATTTTTGTTTTGCTGGTCACACAGATGTTGTACCAACAGGTCCTGCAAAAAATTGGCAGTACCCGCCTTTTTCAGCACTGGTAAAAGACGGTATGTTACATGGCCGCGGTGCAGCCGATATGAAAGGCTCTTTAGCTGCTATGGTGGTTGCCACAGAGCGTTTTGTGACTAAACACCCAGATCATAAAGGGTCAATTTCGTTTTTAATTACGTCTGATGAAGAAGGCCCGTTTATCAACGGCACAACCCGTGTTATCGATACTCTTGAAGCACGTGGTGAGAAGATTGATTTATGCCTAGTTGGCGAACCTTCTTCACGAGATGTGCTTGGTGATGTAGTAAAAAATGGTCGTCGCGGTTCTTTAACTGGCTTTTTAACTGTTAAAGGTGTGCAAGGCCATGTTGCTTACCCGCATTTAGCGCAAAACCCAATTCATTTAGCTGCTCCTGCGTTAACTGAGCTGAGTCAAACCGAGTGGGATCAAGGTAACGAATTTTTCCCTGCAACGAGCTTTCAGGTTTCGAATATTAACGGTGGCACTGGTGCCGGTAATGTGATCCCAGGTGAGCTTGAAATTCAGTTTAACTTTCGCTTTAGCACTGAAGTAACTCACCAAGAACTACAACAGCGAGTCGTAGAAATTGTTGAGAAACACAACCTGAATTACGAGCTAAATTGGATTGTGAATGGACTGCCGTTTTTAACCGATCATGGTCCGTTAGTTGATGCCACCGTGCACGCTATTAAGCAGGTGACTGGACGCGACACCGCACTTGAAACCACCGGCGGTACTTCTGATGGTCGCTTTATCGCACAAACGGGTGCCAAGGTCATTGAGCTTGGTCCGCGTAATGAAACTATTCATAAAGTAGATGAATGTGTTAGCACCGATGATTTAATTCAACTTGCTGATATTTACGAAGTCATATTAGAGCAACTGCTTACATGAACCAAACCGAGCTTAAACAATGCGCCACGGGGTTAAGTAGCTCACATTTAGTTGAGCTACAAAATCATCGCTTGCATCGTGATATTGTTAATGACTTTTTAGTTCTGCAGCAGGGAGCAAAACAAGCAGGTATTGATCTAACAATTGCCTCTAGCTTTCGCGACTTTCATCGTCAAAGTGCTATTTGGAATGCTAAATTTCAGGGGCTTCGGCCGGTTTACACCCTTGAGCAACAAACTGTAGATTTAGAAAGCCTAAGTGATACTGAAAAGTGCCACGCTATTATGCTTTACTCAGCACTTCCGGGGGCAAGTAGACACCACTTTGGTACCGACCTCGACATTTACGATACCCGCCCTATTGACGATGATTATCAGCTGCAATTAACACCTGATGAGTATTCGCCTACAGGGCCCTTTGCCAAGCTTGCTGCATGGCTTGATAATAACCTAGAAAAGTATGGTTTTTATCGCCCTTATCAAGAATACAAAGGTGGGGTTGCCCCAGAACCTTGGCATATTAGTCATATTGGTGCATCTGCAAAGATGATGCAGTATTTGTCAGTTGCAACATTACAGCAATCTATTGAACAAAGTGAGCTGAGCGGTAAACAAGCGATACTAGCCGAACTTAACACTCTGTATGAACGCTACGTATTAAATATTAATACGCCCTAATCTAGACACTGCGCTTTTTAGCCATCAAAAACACCAGTACAGCGCCAAGAATTAAGGCGCTGGCTACAACTAAGCGCGCTGTTAATTGCTCATCTAAAACCACCACCCCAGCTAATGTGGCAAGTACAGGCACGGTTAGCTGCACCACCCCTGCTTGGCTACTTTTAAGCCTAGGCAGTGCAATGTACCAAATGCTATAGCCAAGCCCAGATGCAAGCGCTCCTGAAGCTATCGCCAAATAAACCCCACTGGCAGTAATACCTTGCCAATCAACCATGGCTAGAAACACTAAAATTGGCACAAGTATTAAACTTCTTAGAAAGTTAAAGCTGGTTGCTTGCAAAGGTGAGCTGCATGATTTTCCGCGAATACTGTAAACACCCCACGCCACGCCACTTAACGCCATGAGCATTGCTGGCATGAAAGAAGGCACTGTGGCTGAGGGCAGCATTAAGTAAATAAAACCCGCAAAAGCGATAAACAAAGCCCCCCACTGCACTTTACTGAGTGGTTCTTTATTTAAAACACTATGACCTATCATAGTTAACTGCACTGCCGAAAATAAGATAAGTGCGCCTGTGCCTGTGTTTAAATCAACATAGGCAACTGAAAAGCACAGCGCGTAAACAAATAAGCTAAGGGCACTGATATTGCTACCTTTATCGGTTAAAGGTTGAGCTGATTGTGATTTTGATCTCAATAACGTTGTTTGCCATATAAGTATACCAAGCAACATAAACGTACCACTTGCTAAGCGAATGGATGTAAAACTTAACGGATCGATATCACCACTTTGTAATGCCATTCGGCACAGCAAAGAGTTAGCTGCAAACGCACAAAGTGCAATCAAGGTATACAGTATGGTGCTCAACAAATGAGTTATCCTTTTGGTTTTAAAAAAGATAAGACCTAAAATTAGCCAATTAACTTACGATTTTTTACATAATTTATCATAGAAGGTTAAGCCGCGTATGCTAATCTGAGTACATTGTTTAAAAGGAGTGTTCAGTGCATCGACGTTTATTTATTGGAGCTGCTTTACTGTTATCTGGTTGCAGTACCATAGGTATTACTGATCTATTCCAAGATTATGCGACGCAGCTAAGACCTGTGCGCCAAGCTGTTTCTCAAAATAACATAGCAAGTGCGCAGCAACTTTTGCCAAGTAACAGCCGAGGCCATAGTAACTATTTATTAAATCAGCTTGAAACGGCTCGTCTTGAATTTTTGGCTAAACAAAATTCTCAGGCCAATGAGACCTTTGAAGCTGTTTATCAAAATATGGAAAAAAAGCGTCAAGCAGCCAAAGTACAGCTAAGTGCAGGCCTTGAACAAACAAACTCATTATTAACAAATGACTCAGTGATTGGTTATGAGCCTGCAGCCTATGAAATGACAATGCTGCATAGCTACAAAGCACTGAGTTATGTATTTGATAAACAACTTGAATCTGCATTAGTTGAAGTTAGACGTGCAAATAAAGTGCAAGAAGATGCACTAAAAGACAACCAAGCTGTACTGGATCAACAAGCAGAACAGGCAGCTGAAGGCTACCCTGATATGGCCGAGCTAATTGGTAATGTCAAAAATGGCTTTCAAAATGCCTTTACGTTTTATTTGTCTGGCCTACTTTATGAGGCAGATAAACAGTTTGATGATGCCTATATCGATTATAAGAAAGCACTCGAAATAAATAGCGAAAATAGCTACTTACAGCAAACAGTGTTACGCCTTGCCAAAAAACAAGGGTTTGATCAGGACTTTGAAGAATTTAGCAAACGCTTTGGCAAGCTAAAGCAGACTCAAGCAAACACGGGACAAGTAATTGTAATTGCAGAGCAAGGTTTGATACCAGCAAGGCAAGAGTTTCATTTACGATTACCCATTTATACCTCCCGTGGTGATGCACGCTTTTACAGTATTGCGATGCCAGTTTATCGCGATGCGCCTTATGCAGGCAGTGATAAAACAGTGACATTCGATGGCGAAAATTTGCCACTGACGCCCATTGTTAGGCTTGAAGCCTTGGCAGCAAAAACTTTGAAAGATCAAAGTGCTGGCAGAATAACCCGCCAAGTTATGCGTTTGGTTGCAAAAGAAAAGATGCGCGCAGAATTGGCAAGAAGCGGCGGCGATGTCGGTAATATTTTAGCGAATATTTATAACATTGCATCAGAGCAGGCTGATACGCGAAGTTGGTCTACTTTACCAAGTCAACTGAGTATTGCGCAGCACGCGATGCCAGCAGGTCAGCACGCTTTAACCGTGCCAGGGCATGGCGAAATAGACTTTGCGGTTAGTAAGCAAGGGTTAACCTTGATTTTTCTAACCTCTATAAATAACTACTACGACACACATGTCGTACAACTCTAGGAGCAATGATGAAATACTTAGTGCCACTATTAACCATTTTACTTGTTGCGGCTTGCTCCTCACGCCCTACCACTTCTGGCATTGGTGTTGAGCAGGCATCACAACAGTATAACCAACAACTGATTGTTAATAACCCTGAACTTGGCAAGAAATTAGCCATTACAGATGTAAAAACACGCCAAACAAATGGCTTAACAGATGTTGTTGTGACACTGGCAAGCCAGTACAAAAAGTCTCAATACTTACAGTATCAATTTACTTGGTATGACGCTGATGGCTTTGTTATTCGCGGCAACCATTCACCTTGGCAACCTATTACATTATTTGGATTTGCCAAGACCCAATTACCGGGCCTAGCCCCGACAGCAAATGCTGTCACCTTCTCGCTTGCAGTGCGTGAAGTGTCAACAGAAGCACAAGAATTTGAAGATTAAGGATACTACAATGAAATTACTTTCTGTTAAGTCGGCTGCGGCCGTTGCAATGACAAGCGCTTTATTGCTGTCTGGTTGTGCTAATAAAGCCGTTGTTAGCTATGGTGATGCGCAAGCCGTAGAAACCACAGATATCAACTTTGGTTCAACAGATCTACAAAAAGTAGCAAGCCAAATGACAGACTCGTTACTTGCTTCACCTGTGGTTGGTACCATGACAGCAAATACCCGCCCTATCGTGTTTGTTGAGCGTATTAAAAACAAAACGAGCGAGCATATTGATACTGAATCTATTACTGATTCAATCTCAACACAGTTATTACGCAGTGGTAAGTTCCGCTTTGTTGATATGACCCGCGTTGAAGCTGTGCGCGAGCAACTTAATTTCCAAAACGTTGACCCACTTGTAAACCCAAATACCGCTATTGCTTTTGGCCAGCAAGTTGGTGCGCAATACATGTTATACGGTAACTTATCGAGCATTGTTAAATCAAATGCTGACAAGGCTGATGTGTATTATAAATTCACTATGCGTTTAATGGATTTAAAAAGCGGCCTAGTTGAGTGGGCTGATGAAACTGAAATCCGTAAAACACGTGAGAAATCAACTTTTGGCTGGTAGTCAGGAGGATTTATGAAATACCTAGTAGCAATCCTAGCAAGCTGTTTATTACTGAGCTCGCCAAGTTATGCTGACTATCAGCGTAACAAAGCAGTACCAGTACAGCAGGTGTTGTTCGGCTCAGTACAGTCAGTGCGAACCATTACTGAACAAGAGCTGGTCAGAGATAAAACCAACGGCTGGGAAACGTTTGGTGGTGCGCTAATTGGCGGTGTTATCGGTAATCAGTTTGGTGGCGGCAGTGGCCGCACTGTAGCAACCATTTTAGGTTCGATGATTGGTGGCTCTGTTGCCCACAACCGCCAACAAAACAGTCGCATTATACAGTATCAGCTCGTTGAATTGATGATCAAAGTAGAAAGCGGCGAACAATTTATGGTTGTGCAAGATAAAGACAACCAAATGCTGTTCAACCAAGGTGATAAAGTACGTTTGGTCTACCTCACCGATAACACGGTGCGTGTTGATAAAGCTTATTAAAAAAGCGAGCCTCGGCTCGCTTTTTTTAGCTTTGTCGATAATCAGCGAAGAATCGCTGCATCTTACTCATGGCTTCTGTTAAATCATCTTTGTTTGGTAAAAATACTAATCTGAAATGATCAGGATCAGGCCAATTAAATGCGCGACCATGCACTAATAAGATTTTCTCAGCTTTGAGTAAATCTAAAATCATGCGCTCATCATCTTTAATGTTAAAGTGCGCCGTATCCACTTTCGCAAATGCGTAAAGTGCCCCTTTAGGCTTTTTACAGCTAATACCATCAATGGCATTTAAGCCACGCCATGCAATATCACGCTGAACGTACAGTCGACCACCTGGGTTTATCAAGTTATCGATTGACTGCACACCACCTAAAGCTTGTTGAATAGCATATTGTGCAGGTACATTGGCACATAAACGCATTGATGCCAGCATATCAAGGCCACGGCTTAAGTCGTCCATCATGCTAGTGCGGCCGCTTAACACCATCCAGCCCATTCGCAAACCCGCAGCGCGGTACGTTTTGGCTAAGCCATTAAAGGTGATAATTGGTACATCATCACACAGTGCGCCAATCGAGCTGTGGCTGACACCGTCGTACAAGATTTTCTCGTAAATTTCATCGCTCAGTAACAATAACTTGTGCTCGCGAGCAATATTGATAAGTTCCATCAACAGATCATCGCTATACACCGCACCAGTTGGGTTATTTGGGTTAATAAGCACCAATGCTTTGGTCTTTGAGGTGATCTTCGATTTAATATCAGCAATATCAGGGAACCAATCTTGTTCTTCATCACATAGATAATGCACAGGGTTACCCCCTGCTAATTTAACCGATGCAGTCCATAACGGATAATCCGGTGCAGGAATAAGCACTTCATCGTCATTATCAAGTAATGCTTGTGTGGTCATTTGAATTAATTCGCTGACCCCATTGCCGATATAAATATTATCGACATCAAGATTAAATAATCCGCGTTGCTGATAGTGTTGATAGACAGCCACACGGGCTGAGTAGAGGCCTTTAGAGTCACAGTAGCCTTGGGCTGAATATAAGTTACGAATGATATCTTTGTGCATATCTTCAGGCATATCAAAGCCAAAGGCAGCTGGGTTGCCAATGTTTAGCTTTAATACTTTTTGCCCTTCGTCTTCCATTTTTCGAGCTTGTGCAAGCACAGGCCCACGTATGTCATAACAGACACCGTCTAGTTTGTGACTCTTTTTGATTTGTGACATGGTTACCTCTACTAATTAGCCTTAAGACTAACCCAGTAAGGGGCCACCACGCCAGAGGATTATTGCGGTTATAACTGAAATAAATTCAAGTTTTTAGCGAGTAGCGAACCAAGCTTGTAATTTTTCTACAGAACCTGAAACTTGTTCATCAAGGGTTTGTGATTTTTCTTGTGCAGTGGCTACATCACCTTGGTTCAAGGTCAGTTCAATTTCTTGCGCAAGCGATGATAAACTTGCAGCACCAAATTGAGCTGCATTTGATTTTAAACTGTGTGCATGCCTTGCAGCTGCTTCGTTATCTGAACCAAGATTTGCAAGTACTTCAGAGCCTAAACGCTGAAATTCACTACAACAAAAGGTCAAGGTGTCGGCAAATTGGTCACCTAAAAGTGATTCCATCCCTTCAAGTGCACTCTCATCAATTGTGATTGTCGTCATCTTTATCCCTTAATCAAAAACGTAATTATATAAATCGCAACTTTAGCCGTTCATAGCTAAAAAGCAAACCTGCTTTGCGAGTTAAGCTCATGTATACTAGGCATAGTTTTGATTTACACCTGAGTTCGTATGGCTAGAGAATTGTGCTCACATTGTGGCTTTTCAGTTAAAACCTGTTTATGTGATTCAATAAGCATAATCAATAATAAACTAAAAATCATTATATTACGCCACCCTAGTGAGGAAAAAGTTACTAAGAACACCGCTAATTTACTGAATTTAGGCTTAGATGACTGCCAAATCATTGCAGGTGAGTCAGAACAAGACTTTTTACAGCTCGCAACATTGCCAAAAGCAACAACTGCGGTACTCTATCCTGCTGATAATGCATTATGTTTAGATGAACACACTGCCACTACAGATGCTTTCAAACAGTCTTTAACTCATTTAATTGTGATTGATGGTACGTGGAAAAAAGCCTACAAAATGCTGCAATTAACTCCAAGCCTTCAGGGGTTTCAGGCTGTGAGTTTTAAGCAAATACCACAAAACAAATACGTCATTCGTAAAGCACCACGCGCAGATAGTTTATCAACTTTAGAAGCAGTGGCTCATAGCCTTAAACTGATTGAAGGCCTTGATGTAACACCGCTATACAGATTATTAGCAGCACTGGTCGATAAGCAAACCCAACATATGCCAGATGATGTTAAGGCACGCTATTTATAATGCGTGTATCAAAACGGCTTAGTGCCGGTTTTCACCGTAAGGGACCAGATTATCGCTTTGATGATCAGGTCGATTTTGACGATATTCGCGATACCTTTGGTTTTCGTACCATGGTGGTTGGCAATTGGGTTAATAAGCAAGAGCGGCTATTAGCGGCGAATTTAATTTACGATGCCTTAGCTGATCTAGCGCAAATACTGACTTTACCCCCAACGGCAATAGGCCTTAGGGGAAAGCTTAATTTTGCCTTTGGTCATGGTGGGCAAAAAGGTGTGCAGGCTCATTATAATGCTCACAGTCAAACCCTTGCGCTAGCAAAAAATGCCGGTGGTGGCGCTCTGGCCCATGAATGGTTTCATGCGTTTGATCACCATATTTGTCAGCATTTATTTAAGAGCAGAAAGAGTATGCAATTTTGCTCAGCACTGTGGCTCGAACAGTCACCAGATTTAAGCCATCCACTTAATCAGCGTTTAAATGAGTTTTATCATCAGGTATTTTTAGACACCTCAGGTGAAAATCCAAATGCGTTCGTGAAGCAATCTATCGCTTTTGATAGGCAAGTAAAGCAACTTTATATGAGTATGCCTGAAGAACTAGCGGCTCGCTGTTTTGAAAAGTGTATTGCCATGCACCCTGATATAAAAAATAGCTTTTTAGTGAGTGGGTTATCGACAAGTGGCTTAATCTACCCAGATGAGCAGCATACAATGCGCTGCTTTTCAGCACTGCTGAATTACTTTAATCAGTTAGGTTCGCTGTTGCATCAAGGCTAATTTCAACTTTCTGCACCTCGCTTATCCAAGTTAAGTAATCATCTGCACAAAGCGGTTTTGAAAAATAATACCCTTGTCCAAATTGGCAGCCATAACTTTGCAGCATTGCTAGGCTTTGCTCATCTTCAATACCCTCAGCAATAACATGTGCACCCAAAGTAGTGGCGATGTCACAGGTTGCCCGGCAGATACTCTGATCGTTCACTGAAAATGGCAGGTTTAACACAAATTGTTTATCTATTTTCACCTCATCAAAGCCTAGCTGGCTCAGATAAGCAAGCGATGAGTAGCCGGTACCAAAATCATCAATTGCTAGCTTTAAGCCGATTAAACGATAGTCATCAAGTGTTGCTTTGATCTTTTTACTTTCTTCCAAAGTTGCAGATTCTGTCAGCTCCAACATCACAGATTCAGCCGCTACTTTTTGCTCATTTAAAATAGTGATTAACAGCACGGGTAAGTCTTTATTTAATAAATCTTTTGCTGAAATATTAATAGAAATAACGTGATCGGGTATCAGTTTGCAAAACTTCGCTTGCCATTCGACGCCCCTTTCAACGACCCACTCTGTAAGCTGATTGATCACCCCTGCTGACTCTGCAATTGGAATAAACACATCTGGGCTTACTGCACCAAATACGGGATGCTGCCATCGCAGTAATGCTTCACAACCAACAACTTTGCCTGTTTTTAAGCAAATCTGTGGCTGAAAATGCAAGCTGAGTTGGTCTTCATCAATCGCTATTTTAAGCGCTGCAGCAATCGATAACCTTTGCTCAGACAGGCGTGCAGTTTCTGAATCAAACATTCGCCAACGCTCACCTTGTAAACGCTTTTCAGACATTGCTTGTATCGCACATTGGAAAATTTGTTTCGCGGTATTACCGTGCATTGGGTAATAAGCAACGCCGATATCAACACTGTCGACTAAATTAATTTCTTCATGGGTGAGCCCTTCTTCAAACACACCATGGATCAAACATGCAAACTGCTCAATGTGACTTAGTTCAAGCTCGCCCATAATTAAACAGCCAAACGTACTGTCATCAACATGTGCAAGCCAAGCACTTCTGCTTGCTTGAATTTCAAGCTTTAGTGCACTCATACTCTGTAGCTGAGTATTTAAGATACTTAATCTTTCATTGATACAAATATTGGCCTGTTCAAAGCCAAAGGTAGAACGGGCATTTGAAAGTACATGAGCCTTAAATAATAAAACTGAGAAGTGTTGTTTTTTCGAAACTTTTCTCACTATCTGCGCGAGCAAAAATTGCTTATTTGGCAGTTTAGTATCTGCATCATGTAACATGGAGTAGCTAAACGCTGAGATTTGCTGGCGATCTTTTAACAATAAGACAGAACATATCGCCAACGAAGTAAGCAGCAATATGGTGTTATGGATGTCATGATAACCAATCCCAAAGCCATTCCAAATAACTAGACTAAGCACTTGAATAACAATAGTTAAAAGCATAAAAACACGCAGATGGGTTCGGCTATTTTTGCGCTCCATTAAACTAAAAAATAGAGCGCCAGCAAAACTCAAGAATCCAACGCAAGAAACGATAAATAACCACTGGCGATTGAACTGTGGTTGAATTGATGACAGTAAAGCTGCAATTAGCAAACACGCAATCATTGCTTGCCATGCTTTTTTAAAAATAGGTTTGTATGTATGAATGGCTAAAAAATGATATAAAAAGTAGCTCACAAAACACAGTGCAAATTCATTAACAGGCCATTTTGCTTCCCAATCTAAGCCATCAACTAGATAGTTGATTAAACCGTTATCTATGAGAAATCCAACCGTAACAAGCAAGAAGTAGGCACTTAACACCATATATTTAGGTCGCTGCGATACAAAAAAATAAACAGCGCACACAAACATGCATAAAATTAGCACACCCAAAATAGCACCATAACCTAAAATAGTTTGGTGTAAATTGGCTTCAAATATTTTCGCAGCCACCACCCCAACTTCTATCGTCAGCGCCCTATCATGCACAAAGTTAACTAAAGCCCAGCGATGTCCTTGGCTATGCTCAATCAACCAGTGCGGTCGAACGTTCGATAAACTTTCTAGTGAAGCTAGTCGTTGATTATTAGTAGCCTGAAAGTTTTCATCTAAAAGATAAAACTTAGCCCAGCTTAAATTGGGTTCGCCAAGAAAAACAACATAGTTTTTATTGTCAGGTAGTTGGTATAAATCAATGACTAACCAGTGGGACGTTTTAGCTGTAAGACGGACTGAGCTTGTTTCAAGCGCGTTTAGTTTTTCTGCGTTTTGTAACGATACTTCAAGAGATTGGCTAAGTTTGGCAAGTGGTTGTTCTGAATCAAGCAACCAAACCGATAAGTCATCATCAGCAGCAAAAACGCTGGTGCAGTGTATAAATACACAACACAATATTATGAGCAGCTTTGTGATAATCCAATTAACTTGCTTGCCAACAATGTGCATTTTAGCTCCGTGCTTTAAACACCAGCTAAAAGTATGGGAGGAATACGCTTAAATTGCCAATTATGCAGGCTTTTATTAGGTAAAAAGTTCAGTAACAAAATGTTATGTGGCCCGAAAGCCACACAAACTCTAATTATTTATTATCATCACTGATACGACTTGCAACCGCCGAATTTTGATCTTTATATTTTGCGTCTTTACGAACGTTGTATGGGTTTTCAGCAGGGCTTGTCATGGTTTCAAAGCTCATGGCACCAATTTTCATCATTGGGCGAAGCGCCAGTGGCAATTTGCCTGAGTTATAAAACTCTAACACGATATTACCAGACCAACCCGGATCAATACGATGTGCTGTGACATGAACCATCAAACCAAGACGTGCTAACGATGAGCGACCATCTAACCAACCAACAATATCTGCTGGTAATGTTACTTTTTCATGGGTGATAGCCAGTGCCAATTCACCTGGGTGGAGGAAAAATGCTTCTTCTTCAGCAAGCACAATTTCATCACTCATAATTGATTCCATCGCCTTGTTAAGCTGATCTTTTGGACCACTTAAGTCAACATAGGCTGCGGTATGATCTTGGAAAACTCGAAACTTGTTGCCCAACCGCAAGTCTACCGTCACACCTGAAATCATTTCTTTACTCGGTGTAGGCTCAATAACAATGCGGCCTTCGTCAATATACTGCTGAATATGGGTATCTGATAATCTCATTTATTATTCTACCTAATACAACTTAAACATATGATTTTAAGCTGAAAAAACACACTAAGCTCTAGTTGAAACACAACAAAAGTCGAGTGTGTATCAGTAAAGCCAGAGGGGGTGGATATAGTGTGACATATATTACACAAATCAACAGCGTGTTGCGCGAATAATTCTCAACAAAATAAGATAAGCCATCTCAGGTAATAAGATCAGTGTTTTCTGATTTATCTAAAGTACTGGGTTTTGTTTTAATTACGCGATTTCAAGGAGAATGAGGATAAGTTGTTATGGATTACGTTATTTTATCCGTAATAACATTGCCAGCATGCGTTGTCGCAATTTTAATAGCCAAACACTATGCTAAAAAGCACGATTTATGGCATGGCTTTCTCGTTTTTGTCGGTTCACTACTATTAACTAGCTGGTCGGTAGTGGGCTTAGTTGCTAACGAAACTTTCTTTTTCCCGCTACCTTCATTACTCACTATTGCCTTTTACTTCTACTGTTTTGGTGAAACCGATATTGTGTTCATGCCTAATTTATTAATTAATCCTGGTATTGCTATTTTTTGCTATTTTTTGGGCTACTTACTTTATCGCAAGAAGCCTCTTTAAAAACGTCTTAATTATCAGATTAAAATAAAAAAAGCCGCTCATTGAGCGGCTTTTGTTCCATCGGGATCACATATTAAAAGCTATAACGGGCACCAATTGTGTAACGAGGTCCGTATTGACGAGCAAATAAGAATTGCTCTTCGTAACGACCGTAGCCACGCTCAGTTTCGTTATTAAGGTTTATACCTTCAAAGAAAACAGTCATGTTTTCGTTGATGTCGTAGTTAACACTTAAGTCCCATTGACCGTAAGTATCGCCAAACTGTGGCGGAGCATCAGACGAGCCTTGCGCTTGACCAACACCAATTAAGTAAGAGTCACGCCATGCGTAGGTTACTTTTACTGATAAGCCGTCTTTATCGTAAAAAGCTTGGAAGTTAGCTGAATCACTTAAACCTGATAATGGAGCTTGTTGAGTCAAACTTGCTACATCAAATTCAACATCACCATCAACAAACGTAGCATTAACCCCTAAACCAAAGCCACTTTCACCAAATAAGTGTTGAACAGCAAGTTCAAAGCCATCAACTGATTTACTATCAGTATTTTGTGGCTGAGAAATATTCCATACCATCAGTGGATCTGCACTCGTTGGCTCAATGGCACCATCCGCATTACCATAACCTAATGCCAGCATTTCATTGAACACAGCGTCACTCGTTGCCTGCTCGCCACGTGCTTCTACAGATGCAACAGCTTCAAGGTAACGAGGACCATTTAAGATATCGTATAAACCTTCAATGGTTGTTTCAGTGATTTGCGTTTGAATAAAGTTATCTACGTCTTTTTTGAAGTAACCAACCGACGCGTAGCTACCTTCACCGTAGTAGTACTCAAGTGATAAATCGAGGTTAGTTGATTCAAATGGCAACAGATTAGTATTGCCTTGGCTACCTGTACGCGAACCTGGTTTCGGGCTACCCGTCAAGCTTCGGCCACCAGCCAAATTACCCAGCGGCGCACGTGCCATGGTTTTACCCCATGAAACACGACCAACTAGCTCGTCTGTAATTTCAACTTTTACGTCGATATTTGGTAACCAGATATCATAATTACCTTCTTCTTGGTAAAAGTTATCTGTACCGCCAGTTTCATACTGCATGATCCACTCAGATGCACTCACCCAGTTAACTTGACTTTCAACACGTTGACGAACCGTACTGGTCACATCAGTTTCTTCATAACGAAGACCTGCGTTGATTTGAACAAAGTAATCAGATAATTCAAATTCCCATAAGCTATTCACATAGAAGCTTTGTGTCTTCTCTTCTACGTAGCTTTCACTGTCGATACCATCAAAGAATGGGTCAATTGAATATTGATTGTCGCCCAATAAATCTTCATTTAAATAGGCAAGCTGACGAGCTAACGCTTCTTCAAAGCTATAGGTGTAATAGTAATTTGGCTCAAGGGCACTACCACCACCGGCAAACTGATCTAGCATGTCGCCAGTATCATTATAAGTGAACATGCCATCAGGGAAGATTTCGGTGAATGATGGATTAAAACCAGGGCCGCCACGTAAGCCACTCCATGCAGTAAAACCACCCATAGTTTGCTTAGTATTGGCTGCACCGAATTTCACTTTAACTAGTGGAATTTCAAAGCTTTCATTGAACCAGGTTGCATGAAGCTGAGCTTGCTCAACATTAGACTCACCTGGCGAGTAAATAAACTGACTAAAGTTCGAATCTATTTCACTTGGATCTAGCACTGTTGAGCCATTGTTCCAATTAACGTAGGCATGTGGAACCTCACCAGTGCGATAGTCATATACTTTGCTCTGTAACTGGTCAGAGCCAAGAATAATTTGACCATCAGAACCTAAGCCATCATCTGCGCCGTTATCTGTTTCGTTTTTTGAATCATGATAATCGAACTCAACTTCCCACTGGTCATTGATTTGCCATTCTAGGTTTAAACCAATTGAACGTGCTTTAACTTCTGTAGTGGCGCGGCTTGCTGTAAATGAACCATCATTACCACTTATATCGGCATAAAGCGCTGTACCATTTTCATCAAGCTCATAACTATTGATGTTACTGCCAAACTCATTCCAAATACCCCAACCTGCAGTTTCAACACCGGTGATTGCACGACTTGCTGTGTAATCAACCGTTGCAGTAAAGCTTTCAATTGGCGAGTACTGCAAAGTTACTTGGCCATTAGTACGCTCACGTTCAACATCAGCAATACTGTAGTTCATGTCTTTCGGGAAGAAATGATTACCGACACGGTTGCCTTCGCTATCTACTGCACGTGGGTCAATGTAGTCACCTTCATCAAGGGTTGGTAAATCAACATTTGCTTGCCAACCTTGAATATTGGCACTTTGCTGTTGAAAATCACGTTCTTGATGAGAGAATGATGCCGCAAAACCAAATGTATCATCAGCATAGGTATTGCTGTACATCGCTGAAAACTCTGGCGTTACATCATCACCCGCTTCATTTGACGAGTCATGAATAGCTTTAATAGACGAGCTAAACTTTTCGCCTGGGCTATTTAATGGGCGAGTTGTAATAATATTTACAGTAGCGCCTAGACCACCACTTGGTACATCAGCTTGACCTGATTTTGCAACTTCAAGTGCACTTACACCATCAGCGGCAATATTCTCAAGGGCATAAGAACGAGTATAACCCGTGCCTGGCATTTGACGGCCATTCAGCATTACTAGGTTAAACTCAGGGCCAAAACCACGTACCGTAATTTCACTACCTTCGCCGTTTGAACGGCTCACTGATACACCGGTAATACGCTGTAATGATTCAGCTAAGTTAGTATCTGGGAACTTACCCATCTCTTCTGCTGAAATCGCATCTACAACACCTGTTGCATCACGTTTCATATCCATGGCGCGAATCATACTGCCACGAATACCTTTAATTTCGATAACTTCAATATCGTTATCAGCTTTCTCTTGCTCATCCTGTGCATAGGCAGACATAGTGCCTAGCCCTGCGGTTAAAATCATCGCAACTGACGCTGCAAGAGGTGTTTTAATAAATTTTGTGCTTTTCATGATATACCTGCTTTTGCAATATGTTGTCATGGATACTGGGTGCTGTAATCAGCACCCATCACTTGTTGCCAATGTTAATTACGGGTTTGCAATAACTGCATTATCAATACGGTAAACCGCACCTTCACCCATCCCCCATGACGGGAACACCATAACAACGTCGATTGCACTAATATCAAGACCTGCACTTAGTAAGTCAGCAAGTGTATAAGTATAGGTTTGCCACTCACCAACCACCGGCTCGACACCTTCTTGACTTGCACTTAATGCAAGCTCCACAGCTTGACCTGCATCGTTTGATTCAATTTTGAATAACCACTGAGCATCTTGGTCGCTGGCGTTTGAAACAATCTTCATTTCAAAACGAACCACACCTTCAGATAATAAGTGCGATGCATCAAAGCTCACGCCATCATCAGCTAAAAAGCCCATTACCGTAGCGGTAGAACCAATTTGAAATTCTGCCACAGAGCCATGAGTTTCATCGTCAGTTTCGACTGTTGGCGTGCTACCAGCACAACAATCCCAAATGCTCCACTGATCTGCCACGTTTTCGGCAAACAGCGTCAGCTCTGATGCTGCCGATTCTTGCTCTGGTGCATAAATGCGAGCATTGTCGACACGGTAAACTGCACCTTCACCTTGACCCCATGCAGGGAAAATCATGATTACATCAATAGCACTTACATCTAAACCTGCGTTTAATAAAGTACTGATTGGGAACGTGTATGTTTGCCATTCACCAGCAACAGGGTCAACACCTTCTGAGCTTGTGTTAAGGTTAACTTCTACTGCTGTTGCACCTTCATTAGACTCAACTTTTAATAGCCAAGGCGCATCTGGTGTTGATGATAAAGAGGTGATCTTCATCTCAAACTGCAGCATGCCATCATCAACCAATGCTGATGCATCAAACTGCGTACCACTACCACCTGATGAAGTACGGTTAATAAAGCCCATTACCGTAGGAGTTGCACCAATAGAGAACTCTGCAGTAACACCATGTTCTTCGTCGTCGACTACTTCAACAGGTGTTGAACCACCACAACAATCCCATAGCGGCCAATCAAGATTAGTTTCATCAGTGAATAAAGTTAATGAAGGTAATGTTGTTGTGCCGCCATTGGTAATTTCAACATTATCAACACGGTAAACAGCACCCTCACCTTGACCCCATGCAGGGAAAATCATGATTACATCAATTAGCGATACATTTAAACCTGCGTCAGCTAATGTTTGCAGTGGGAAGGTATATGTTTGCCATTCACCAGCAACTGGGCTAACACCTTCAGTACTATCACTTAGGTTGAGCTCAACGGCTGTCGCGCCTTCATCACTTTCGATTTTAAATAACCAAGGTGCATCTGGTGTAGCGGGCAGCGAAGTCACTTGCATATCAAAAGTTACATAGCCGTCTTCTAACATTGCACTTGCATCATAAGGTGACGCTTCACCGTTTTCATCGGTAATAAAGGCATCACGGCTAATAAAGCCATTTACTGTAGGCTCTGCACCCACACTAAATTCAACTACATTACCACGGTCTGCATCTTCAACTAACCCTGGCGTTGTGCCACCACAACAGTCCCATGCAGGCCAGTTAGGGTTAAAGCTGCTATCAAAGATAGTAAGCGGTGTTACAGTGCCATCACTTGGTGGTGTTGGAGCAGGAGCTGCGCCTTGCACAAGTGCATCTTCTAAATTGTCATAACCTGGGCGAACTGTTTCACAGCCTTTACCTGTGTCTGGGTCTTGAGCACATTCATAAACACGTACATAGTCAACTTCAAAAGTTTGACCATTTTCGAATGCAGTTGCATCAATACCAAGAGCATTAACATTTTCAGGCCAATCACCGCCAACAGCAAAGTTTAAGATTAAATAAAACTCTTGGTTATATGGCGCTGCATCCCAGAAAGTTGTTAACTCACCAGTTGTTTGATCAAAGTACTCTGTGTACCAACCCTTATGTTTAAGAGCCAGTGCCTCACCGTCAGCGTTATAAAGTAATTCTGACTGGCGCTGTGTTGCATATAAATAGTCATCTACGTACCAACGAATTTCACCCTCTTGCCATTCAATAGCATAAGTATGGAAATCATCAGCAGGATTAGAATCTTGCGCGAAGGTATAGGCTTTGCCACTACTATCATTATTTGGCCATGCTTGACCATAATGTAATGTGCCGTAGATATTTGACTCTAGACCATCATCATTTTCGACTTTTAGGTTCACCGACTCAACAATGTCGATTTCACCAGAACGAGGCCATTCACCGTATACTTCGTCGGTTGGCATCATCCAAAACGCAGGCCAAGAGCCTTGCCCACTAGGTAGCTTTGCGCGTACTTCAAAGCGACCATATTTAAAATCAGCTTTATAGCGAGTATTGATACGTGCAGATGTATATGGTTTTGCTGCACCCTCTTCTGCAGGTAATGCAACAATATTAAGAATACCGTCTGCAACGAAAGCGTTTTCTTCACTGTCGGTATAACATTGTTTTTCGTTATTACCGCCACCCGCACAGTCTATTTCGAAATTCCATTTGTTGTCATCAATGGCATCGCCGTCAAAGTTATCTTCCCAAACCATCACCCAATCTGAAACTGGTTCAGTTGGATCGACAGTGTCTATTTTTGTATCTGTGGCAGAGCCACCGCAGCCAGCTAAAGTCGCTACAGAAAGCGCCATTGCTAGTTGTGTTAAGTGTGTTTTGAATTTGTTCATTGCATTGAACCCTAACATTATGTGTTTGTTAGTACTCAACTGATATATATAGAGTATAGTTTTAATCAGTCAATTGTAAGCGCTTACATTGGAGGTCAAATAAAAAGCCCTTTTAATGTAAGCGCTTTCATTAGAGTATGACACGGTTACTAAAACGTCAATAAAATATTAACATTTACTGCGAAATTGTTTTTAGTCTAAGTGATTAACAAGGCAATACGTGAACAAAAAATGAGGAAGTACCCTCACAGCAAGACAAATTCACTAATAACAACTTTATTAATTGAAAAAGTCTCGCTGTAAAAATATTTGCTGCGTTCAGTCTTCGGTAATGATGATTTCAACAGAACTTGACTGCGCCTGTTGATAGTACAAGCTACTAGCAAGCACACGGGCAGCGGTTTTGTATGTTTCACTTATTTGAGCCGCGTTGTCTTTGGCAATTAAGTCGCCCTGCTCTGAGCTTTCTCGAATTTCAATAGCCAGCGGAATATTAGCAAGCACAGGCACGCCATGACGATGTGCTAATGTCACAGCGCCATCTTTACCAAATACATGATTGGGCTCACCACAATGTCCACACAAGAAATAACTCATGTTTTCAATTAAACCAAGCACAGGCACGTTCACTTTATTGAACATAGCAATGCCCTTTTGTGCATCGGCTAAGGCCAAATCTTGAGGCGTGGTAATGATCACAGCGCCACTTGCTGGTACTTTTTGGCTCATGGTCAATTGAATGTCACCGGTGCCTGGAGGCATATCAACAATTAGGTAATCAAGCTCACCCCAAGCCGTTTCGTTCATTAATTGATTAAGTGCACCTGATGCCATTGGTCCGCGCCAAACGGTTGCATCATCGCTAGGTACTAAAAAGCCGATCGATTGCGCCTTGAGGTTATGCGCTTCAAAAGGAAGTAAATTTTTATTATCTGCTGTTTTCGGCTCAGCACCTTGTAGGCCAAGAAGCAGCGGAATAGAAGGACCATAAATATCGGCATCTAGAATACCCACTTGGGCACCCTCTTGTTCTAAAGCCGAGGCAAGATTCACCGCCGTAGTTGACTTTCCTACGCCGCCCTTACCTGAAGCAACGAGCACAATATGTTTAATTTGCTTAAAACTATATGTGCTAGGTAATTTCACTTTAGCGCTAATTGACACAGGCACTGATAGTTTATCAGCGACAAATTTTTCAATCTCGTTGATTTCGCCACAGCCAGCAAAAGGTAGGCTAAGTTTTACCTGCCAGCTTTTATCGCTGTTTTGATTAAGCTCTTCGAGCCAGTCTTGCTCAATGCCAATGGCAAATGCGCTACTACGGTAGGCGGCTAAGGCAGCAATGATAGGTGCTTTTTCAGCCGATTTACTTGAGAATAGTTTTGACAGTCCAAACATAGCAATAAATTAGCGTTTCTTTGATGAAAAGTGCTGCGGAATTATGTAACATTCATGGCATTAAAACCAGACAATTAGATAATATCATTGCTTTAGGTTGTATATAAGCAACTCACAATGAATTAAATAATGATATTCGAGCATATTTGCATCGAACTAATCTCAATTCGGAATGATTATGGCACAGCGAAAGATCCTGATTACTAGCGCATTACCTTATGCCAATGGCCCGACTCACTTAGGTCATTTACTAGAATATATCCAAACTGATATTTGGGCGCGTTTCCAAAAACAACAAGGTCATGAAACCTACTACGTTTGCGCGGATGATGCTCACGGCACACCAATTATGCTTAATGCGCAAAAGCAAGGGATCACGCCAGAAGAGATGGTTAAAAACGTGAGTGTTGAACGTCAACGTGACTTTGCTGATTTCAATATTGAGTTTGATAACTATCACAGCACGCACAGTGAAGAAAACCGCTATTTCAGCGAGCTAATCTACAACCGTTTAAATGAAGCGGGTCACATTAAAAAGCACACTATTTCTCAACTTTTCGACCCAGAGAAAGGTATCTTCTTACCAGATCGCTTTGTAACAGGTACTTGCCCAACGTGTAAGTCTGAAGATCAAAACGGTGACAGCTGTGATTCTTGCGGTGCAACTTACAGCCCAACTGAGCTTATCAACCCACGCTCTGTTATGTCGGGTGCTGAGCCAATCTTAAAAGATTCTGAGCATTACTTCTTCGACCTACCTGCTTTTGAAGACATGCTTAAAGAGTGGTTACACTCAGGTACGATTCAACAAGAAATGGCGAACAAGCTTGATGAATGGTTTGCAGATGGCCTACAGCAGTGGGATATCAGCCGTGACGCACCTTACTTTGGTTTTGAAATCCCTGGTGCACCGGGTAAATATTTCTACGTGTGGCTCGATGCACCAATCGGCTACATGGCAAGCTTTAAAAACCTGTGTGATAAAAAAGGGATTGATTTTGATGCATTCTGGAGCGAAGACTCAGATGCAGAGCTTTACCACTTCATTGGTAAAGATATCATCTATTTCCACAGCTTATTCTGGCCTGCAATGTTAGATGGCGCAAAATTCAGAAAGCCAACAAATGTATTTGCCCACGGTTTTGTAACTGTGAATGGCGCGAAGATGTCTAAATCAAAAGGCACTTTTGTTAAGGCACGTACTTACCTTGATAACCTAGATCCTGAATATCTTCGTTATTACTACGCAGCAAAACTAAACAACGGCATCACTGACCTTGATTTAAACCTTGAAGACTTTGCACTACGTGTAAACTCAGACTTAGTAGGTAAAGTGGTTAATATCGCAAGTCGTTGTGCAAGCTTCATCACCAAGAAGTTTGACGGCAAGCTTAGCGACACCGTAATGGACGAAGCGCTATTAGGTGAGTTCCAAGCAGCTGCTGCAAGCATCGCAAACCACTATGAAAACCGTGATTACAGCCGTGCAATTCGTGAAATCATGGCTCTTGCTGATAAAGCAAACCAATTTATCGACGCTAAAGCGCCTTGGGTATTGATTAAAGACGAAACAAAACAACAAGAAACACACGATGTTTGTTCACTTGGCTTAAATATGTTCCGTGTACTTATCACCTACTTAAAACCTGTTCTTCCAGGTATGGCTGCAAACGTTGAAGCTTTCTTAAACGACGATTTAACATGGCAAGGCGCGCAAACTGCGCTTGTTGGTCACGCAATTAATAAGTTCAAACCGCTAATGCAGCGTGTTGAAATGGATAAAGTAAATAAAATGATTGAAGAATCAAAAGAAAGCCTAGTTGCTGAAAAAGACAAGATTGATCCAAACAGCCCACTAGCAAAAGAGCCAATCAGCCCAGAAATCGAATTTGATGATTTTGCGAAAGTTGATTTACGTGTAGCAAAAATTGCTAAAGCAGAACACGTTGAAGGCGCAGATAAGTTATTAAAACTAACTTTAGATTTAGGTGGCGAAACACGCCAAGTATTCGCAGGCATTAAATCTGCGTATGCACCAGAAGACATTGAAGGCAAGCTAACGGTAATGGTAGCGAACCTTAAGCCTCGTAAGATGCGTTTCGGTATGTCTGAAGGCATGGTATTAGCTGCAGGCCCTGGCGGTAAAGAAATTTATATTCTTAATCCAGATGAAGGCTCAGAGCCTGGCATGCGTGTAATGTAATTACACAATTGCTAGTTAATATAAAGAACCGTTGTGTTTCAGACACAACGGTTTTTTGTATTTAATGAATGCTTTAGATTAATGTTGTTAGCTTATGAGCTTGGGCATGCAGGATACTCAGTCAGTACTTGAGTAATTATTTGCCCAAACTGCTGGTGTTGTTGTTCGGTAATCGCAAAAGCAGCATTGTAAGCTAGGGTATCTGCAAGCTCACCTGTTATAACTTCATAAAAAGTCATCGCGGTCAGTAAGTGCCCTGCATCTGAAGCATGATTTCCATCTGCACTGTAAAAATTAAGCTCCGGTAATGCGGCGATTGCTTTGTCCCAAACTAAGCCGATTGGTGCTACACAGCTTGCCTCTTTTTCGCTAATCGACAAATGCAATTGATAGACAAGCTCCCCTTCTTTGCTGTCACCTTGCTGTGGATGCTCTGGAAACAAAATAGGTGTAATTTCCAGCTCTTTTGCACTGGCAATTAATCGCTCAGCCTCACTTGTAGAATAATTCACAGAGCCAGACTGAGAATACTTTTGACCTTGAAAAATAGCATGGCTCCAATTGGCTTGCTGTAGCTTTTCAATATTGCCCGAAGTGTTCACTATTTCATCTAAAAAACGACCACTGACGGTAAGAGTTGAAACTTTAGCGTTGGTTAACTCACTGGAAATAAGCTGTTCAAGAAAATCCCCTAATCTAGCACTATGGCTATTGCCATAAATAATAATTTTATAGTCAGCACTGCCACTGTTATCGACAAGCTGAGCACCTGTATCTGGTGTTGAGCTGTTAGTGTCATCAACTTTTGTAGATTCGTTTTTTGAGCTCGAACCACATGCAACTAGGCTAATCAAAAAGACGAGTAACAAATAATATCGAATTAATCTAGTAAACTTATCATTTATCATACTTTACCTTTTGGCTTATTATTTTTATGTCGTTAATATTGAAACACAAAATTATAAATTGCCAATTTTTGTACGATTTTTATCTAGGGTGCTAAGTACAAATCATGTAAAACTCGCTCTTTTCGAGGTAAGTAATAATCATCATAATCAAGTGACACTATGACTCTTTTAGCTTTGCCTAATAACTCACTGCGGGGCACTAGCCCAATCACTCGCGAGTCTGCACTATTATCACGGTTATCGCCCATCGCTAGATACATATCTTTGGGAATAACGACAGGTGCAAAATGCTGCATCACCGAGGGCGTTTTTGATACCTGAATAGCGTGCTGAACACCTGCAAGGTTTTCAATGAGTATCTGCTGCTCTTGCTTATCATCAGTTAATGCGTAATCAAGTGCTTTACCGTTAATGATCAATTTATTATCTACTAATGTCACTGTATCGCCCGGCACGCCAATAACACGCTTTATTAAGCGATTATTTGCAGCCTTAGAATCAAATACAATGATATCACCGGCTTTTGGCTCATCTGTGCGCATTAGCGAAATATGACTAAATGGCACACGCAGATCATAAGCCATTTTATCCGTTAAAATTCGATCCCCTTCAACGATGGTCGGGTTCATTGAACCTGTTGGCACTTCATACCAATCAGCCACCGCACTTCTAAAAACACTCATCAAGCAGATAAATAAAATCAAAGAGCGGTTATTTTTCCATACTTTCAAAAGCCAGTTCATATTCGTTCCTTATTTGTTGTTTGTTTTCATAAGAGCCTGTGCGGTACAAATTAGTTCTCAACTAAATGTAACGAAATACGTCAATGATAAAAATACCATACATAATGTTAAAAATATTTGACACCACACTTAATGAGTAGTTTACTTAACACCAAGTCAAATATTTTTTACATTGGATGATATAAAATGAGCTACAAAGAAATGACAATTTGGGGCACCTTGGTGGTAACCATAGGCCTTTTAAGCTATTACCTGTTAGGTATTAATTCACTACAAGCCGCGGGGGCTCTGAGCCAAGAGACCATGGTATCTTATTTGTATAAGGTTGTTGTAGTAGCGGTGATCTTAGAGATCATTATGCAATCTGTGCTTGCGGGTATTAAACACAAAGAAGCAGACTTAGGAGATGATGAGCGCGATAAGCTCATCGAGCTAAAAAGCACCAAACTTGGTCATTGGTTTTGCTCTGCAATTATCTTAATGTGTGTATTTTTAACAACGCAAATTGAGCGTGTGTCTGGACGTATGCTGTTACCTGAGGTCTCTGATCTATATAATATTATGCACTTTCTTATTATTGGTTTTTTAGTGAGTGAAATTATTACTATTGCTAGCAAAGCGTATTTATATCGAAGAGACAGCTAAATGACAAAACAGCTCAGTAATACCATTCGAGAACTTCGATTTCATCACAATGAAATGACTCAGCAAGCATTAGCAGAGGCTGTTGGTGTTTCAAGGCAAACTATAGTAGCGATTGAAAAAGGTAAATATTCCCCCTCTCTTGAGGTGGCTTTTAAGATTGCACAGTTATTTGATAAGAAACTAGACGACGTGTTTTCGTATCAATAATACCAACAAAAAAGGTTAGCCAAATAGCTAACCTTTTTTCAATTCGAATCATTAAATTTTATGACTGCTGATTTTTGAACTGCGCTTTGGCTTGTTCAACTTCATCATCACTGATGCCAACTGATTCAGCCGCTTCTTTAATAAGGTGTGGCTGCGTCATCACTAATGCCATCAATTGTTGAAGCTTTTCTGGTGGAATACCTAACTGTTGGACCAGACCCATTGCCATCATTGGGTTTTCCATAAACGCTTGAAACAGCTCACGCACTTTCTCGTCACTTACATTGTGCTCTTTGAGCATTGCAATAATAGGGTTCATATTAACCTTTACTTTTAACTACTAATAAAACCAATAATATGGGCAAATTGATGTTATTCAACTAACATCACCACTTTTCCCGAATTTTCGTTGTTATCTAAAATACGGTGCGCCTCATTCGCTTCTTGCCAATTTAAGGTTTTATAGATATTGCAATCGAACAGGCCGTTGGCCAAGTCATCATAAAAACGCAAAATAAACTGCTCTTTTAAATCACGTTTAAACTCAATTGAACGGTTACGCAAGGTTGATGCATGAAAGGAAATACGTTTGCTAAGCAGCCTTGCAAAGTCAACCTCAGCAAAGCGGGCATCTAAAAACGCTAACATTACAATTTGGCAATCCATTGCTGCAACGGCAGCATTTTTATTTAAATAGCTTCCTGAGACAGGATCAACAATGGTATTTGCCTGTAAATTATTGGCTTTGAAATACTCTACAAAGTCGGTGGTTTTATAATTAATGGTGTGGTCTGCACCAAGCTGTTTGGCATGCTCACACTTTTCATCGCTGCCTGCGGTTATCACTACTTGAGCACCCGCGCGTTTTGCCATTTGAATTGCCGCCCCTCCGACACCACTAGCTCCCGCATGGATCAGTGCCGTTTGCCCCGCTTTGAGCTGACCAAATTGAAATAAGGCAGAGAAAGCCGTTAAGTATACTTCACTGATAGCAGCGCCCTCTGCCATTGTCATTTCATCTGGTAACGGCATCACTTGCGCAGCATCAACGGCAACATACTCGCTGTAAGCACCGCCCGCACACAAGGCAAAAACGCGTTTATTAAGCCAATCTCCCGATACTGCACTGCCTTGCTCAACAATGGTACCGGCGCATTCTAACCCTAGAATTTCACTGTCACCTTTGGGCGCAGGATATTTGCCCTGTCGCTGTAAACAATCTGCCCGATTAACGCCGATTGCTGCAACAGCAATAAGAACTTCGTTATCTTTTAGGGCTGGTTTATCTGTTTGCGCAAAATGTAACTCTGAGTCTTCGTGCTTAATATAACGCATATCACCTTCTATTTAATTCGTTGCCAGATCTCAGCTTCGACTAATTTGCCATTTTCATACAAGGTGTGGTGCCACAAGTCACCTTCTATTTTGTAATCAAATGACATGGTCTTACCAAGTAGTGAAGGTACATTACCATAGGAAAAAGTTTCGATAAATTGCTGGTCTTGCAAAACATATTTGCCGCCACCAGCATAATGAAAGTTGCCTTGCTTTTGGGTGATATAGCTAAAATGACTGGGTGTAATCAGTTTAACAGAGGTAATTTCTGGCGCTTTTGCCGTCACATAGCCGTCATTGGTTGCATATTTGCCTTCAACAAATTGCCAGCTACCTAATAACGGATTGGCGCTTACCATAGACGAAATAAATAAACTCGATAATAACAGTGTGTTTTTCATAGTGCGTTCCTTAGCAATTTTTTCAATAGCATACGCTAACACTATGTTCCTATTAAACAGTTATAGGTTGAGATTTTTTCATTTGAGCTCTCATCGACGAAAAGCGCCAAGACTGCTTATAAGGATAAACATCAAGCAATTGCCCATCGTTTATGGCAGTTTGTAATTGCTGCCACATCGTGGCAGTGAAAATATCTTGATGTGCAGCATTGAAGTGATCAAACGCTCGCTTATTAGCGCTAAAAAATACTTTAAACTGGCTCGGAAATACGTCGTTTTCGGCAATATCAAAGTAGCTTTCGCTACTGAGTTCATCCAATGAGTCATCGGTTTTTGGCAGTTCTCTAAATTGACACTCTGTCATCGGGCAAATTTCATCGTAATCGTAGAACACCACTCTTCCCCAACGAGTTACACCAAAGTTTTTCATCAGCATATCACCGGGGAAAATATTAGCCCCCGCAAGCTCTTTTATCGCTTTACCGTAATCAACCATTACTTGCTGCAGTTTTCGCTCATCACAGTCGTTGATGTATAAATTAAGCGGCGTCATTTTTCGCTCTACATAAACATGGCGCAAAATAAGTGCATTCCCCGAGATCACTAAGCTATCGCCAATTTGCTGCTGCATTGTTTGTATAAGCTCATCACTAAATCGGCTTAAATCAAACGCTAAATAACGAAATTCGTGGGTATCAACTAGCCGTCCTACTCGGTCGGCTTGTTTAACAAAGTCGTACTTAGCCATTACTTGTTGTTTGGTGGCCGTTTTTGGCGCACTAAATTTATCCTTTATTACCTTATACACATAATCTGAGCCTGGGGTGGTAAATACCAGCATCACCATGCCCGGCGTACCCGGCGCAAGTGTGTATTTATCGTCAACGGGGCTATTACGGGTGGTATCAACTTTATAACGATAAAACTCGGTTTTCGCGTGTTTGATAAAGCCTATGGCATTAAACAGCTCAAAACGTTGCTTATGAGGCATTAAAACACTGAGGTAATCAACATATCGGGCGGGTTGGTCAGTGTCGACCATAAAATAAGTACGCGCAAAGCCAAACAACAAGCTGAGTTGATCAGCTCCCATCATCACAGCATCAATGTGAAGACCTTTTTCACTGTTTAATAGCGCAATCGCAAATGGCATGTTATCGCCATTTTTAGCAATACAGCGGCCTATGATGTAACACGCCTTATTTCTGAAAAACAATGAATTAGCGTATTCAATATAACCGTCGTTGAGTGCAAGCAGCTCATAAACTTGTGGGCACTGCTGTTTCGCTCCAGCAATCAAGGTGCGCTGTAACATGGCAACATCATTAGTAAAATCAGCGTATTGTGACCGAAACACATGGCGCTTTATCAAGCCACTAATCGCACTTTCAAAGCCATTTTGCAGGGAAATACGGCTTACCAGTGAATCAAAGGGTCTTGGCCCCAGTTGATATCGTGCTTTTAGTACAAACAAGTGCACATTGCGAATTTTTCGTGAGTCCCAAATTGCACCGAAGGTTGAGTTAAAAAACGTATGAGCAATGGGCTGGTTTTCATGGCTTTGCACCATTTCTGCGTATATTTTTTTGGCTAATAACCAAAGCGCTGGGTCGTCTACTTCGCTATAAGCAATAATTTTTACCGCTTGGCTTACCTTTTTGACTTGCCCTTCGTAAACTTGCAATCGCGATTTCATAGCCCCTTGAACTTGATGCCACTGGCGCTGTTCAAAACGACTTTGTGCACCTAGGGTAATATTTAAAAACTCTGCAAACATAGCCTCAAAGCCAGCATACACCGCACGGGCAAGCTTAGTCGCTACGACCTGATTTAACTGTTCGCTGTGTGATTTAACAGCCAAATGTGAACTTTGCTGTGGCATTATTTTTATCGCTTATGCTGATTATTTTAGTCGCCTTGTTTACACACAATAGCAAGCGCGCTTTAATTTAGGTAATTAATAAAGATAATAAATAAGATTGATCAAATGAATATTAGGCACGTCGACCTCAACCTATTGGTGTATTTAAATGTCCTCATTGACGAACAAAGTGTGTCTAAAGCCGCCAATAAACTAGCTTTGACTCAACCTGCAATGAGTAACGCCCTTAAGCGTTTGCGAGATTTGTTTGATGATCCATTATTAGTGAGAGCCGCTGGCACAATGACGCCAACGGCAAAAGCGCTCAGCCTTAAACCTGAAATAGAATCACTGTTAAAAATGGCTGAGGAAATTACTCAGCCAAGTGAGGTATTCGACCCGAGCACCGCGAATATTACGTTTCGGATCATGGCAAACGACTATCTTGAATCAACCCTTATTGCGCCGTTTATCACCCAGCAGCTAGCAAAAAATCCGGGGCTTAATTTTGATATTTTGAGCCCAAGCGATGTTAACCTTCAAGATATGGAAAAAGGCACCATCGACCTTGCCATTAATCGCTTTAACGGCCTGCCCCGCTCATTCCACCAGGCAAGTGTGTGGCGCGACAATTACTGCTGCTTAACACACCCAGACAACTCTTACTTACAACAGCAAAACCTCGAAGGCTACCTTGCACAAGAACACATTTGGGTGAATCGGGCTGGTTGGGGCGTAGAAGCTGCAGTAACAAATAAATCAGGCAGCCAAAAACTCGGCTGGGTCGATGAGGCATTATGGCAACTAGAACAAACCCGCAATATTCGCGTATTCACCCGCCATTACATGGTGGCGAGCCTACTTTGCCAATCACCTCAACTTATTGCCACATTGCCCCGTCGCCAAGCTATGTTACTCGCAAAACACACTGATTTAGTAATAAGTCCAGTGCCATTTCAAATAGTTCCTATTGAAGTAAAAATGTTATGGAGCCCTTTGCTACATCACGCAAACCCGCATCTGTGGCTGCGTAGAGAGCTACTTGCCTTTGCCAGCACCGTGGCTGATCGCTAAAGACAGCATAATATTGATAAAATCAATATCAGTTATTGAAAACAACAATTTCATTAATAATGAGTGAAGGGCTAGAGTGAAGTTAAGCACATAAACAAAGAGAAAATGATTATGGAAACTTCAGCGCAATTCACTCAACAGGACGGCCTTTACATTAATGGTCAATTACACTCATTCATCGAGCAGCAGCTTTGTACAAAAAGCGATTTAGCTTGCGAAGAAATTTACCAAACACTGGCAACAATGGTTGATGAGTTTGGTTGCCAATGCCGTAAAACCAAACATCAAGATGATGATGTTCTACAAGCAGAGACACTCTTAAAAGCGTATAGCACAGTACGTACTCACCCGCATTGCCATGTTGATGCACAAACAACAACTGCAGTGCTAGATGAATACTGCTGCCAAGTACCAGCTATTTTAGTGGTTGCGTTAATGGATACATTAACAGGCATGACAAGCAACGAGCCAGGTGCAGAGCACATTTACCAACGTGCAGCACAGTTAACAGGTAAACCATGTGTCTACGCAGTTAAAAGCGCCAATGCCGCTTAATATGGTTCATTATTTGAGTTACTTATTCGCGCGATGATGCTTGTTGCAAAATCACTGCAACTAAGCATCGTCGCATCGGCTACTAGGTTAGCCAAATCAAACGTCATTTCACTTGCGCTAAGCGTCTGCTCAAGAGCTTTTTCTATTTTATTCGCCGCTTCGTGCCAGCCCATAAAACGTAGCATCATGACCGCACTTAAAATACTGCTTGTTGGATTTGCACTGTCTTCCCCGGCAATGCGATTAAATGTGCCATGAGTCGGTTCAAAAAAGGCCACTTCATTATTTAAGTTTGCCGCAGGCATAATACCCACGCCACCAACTTGTGCGGTTAGCATATCAGCTAAGTAATCACCATTCTGATTGGTTGTTACCACCACATCAAATTGCTCTGGGGTGAGCAGTGCTTGTTGTAGCATGTTATCGGCAATGACTTCTTTGATGATTAAATCATCTTGCTCGTCACGTTTGATCACTAACCAACGAACATTTTCATGCGCTACAGCGTTAAACTCTTGCTCAGCAAGGGCAAATGCCCAGCGTTTAAAGGCGCCATCGGTAAATTTAAGTACATTGCCTTTGTGAACCACAGTCAGTGATTCACTGTGCTCTTTGAGGGCAAAGTTTAGGGCGTAACGCATTAGTCGCTCTGCCGCCTCTTTCGAGCTATTTTTAATACCAATACCGCATTGGTTATCAAAACGAAGTCGGGTGACACCCATTTCTTGGCACAGAAAATCAAGCATACGCTCGTTATCGATACTGCCAGCCTGCCACTCAATGCCTGAGTAAACGTCTTCTGAGCTGTCGCGTATTACTGTGATTTGGGTTTTTTCAGGCTCTTTTAAGGGCGATGGTAAATGCGGATAACTACGAATAGGCCGCATGTTAACGAATAAATCCATCTCATGACGAAGGGCCACATTTAAAGAGCGAAAACCACCGCCGAGGGGGGTTGTTAGCGGCCCTTTTATGGCAATTTTATACTGTCTAACGGCATGTAGGGTTTCTTGCGGGAACCAGTCGCCATCGTAAAGCGCAGCTGCTTTTTCGCCATTGAACACTTCCATCCAGTGTATTTGTTTATCACCTTGATAAGCCTGACTCACTGCAGCATCAACAATATCACGCATCACCGGGCTGATATCTTGACCCACACCATCGCCTTCAATGTAAGCAATAACCGGGTTATCAGGAATATGCCATTGACCCTTACTATCGATAGTAATTTGCGCGCCATTCGAGGGTACTGAAATATGTTGATACTGCATCATGCCTTCCCAGCAAGGTGTTTTAATAATATTAATATCAAGAAATAGCTAATTTGTCTGTGCTTACAAAGAAATAGCCGCTATTCAAGCAATCAATGCGTTACCTTGGTTATCTCGTCTTGCATGGCACAAAATAAGGATGCAATAAGTTGCGTATCGAGCGTGACGGTATCTTTTTTAAGCGCAGCATCAACGGCAACCGCCTTAACATAAAGCGTTTCACATTCGAACATGTTCGCAGCGCCCTTAAGCATATGAACATTTCTGCTTAAGCCATCAATGTCCATATTTTTGTATTGCTCGCGCATTTCTCGATACTGTTCTTCAAGGCCTTTTATGTAGTCATCTTTAAGCGCCTGAAACTCTTTTTCAGGTAACTTGATATCGGCCAACTCATCGCAATCTAAGTAACTGGCAATTTTATGGCTAAACGCGTTTCTATCAATTGGTTTGGCGATTAAATCATTAAAGCCTTGTTTCATATAACGGGCAATTTCATGCTTCATGGTATTCGCTGTCAGTGCAATGATTGGCGCACTCACTCCCGTTGCTTGCATCATTTTTAATGCTTCTTGACCGTCCATAATCGGCATTTGAATATCCAGTAGAATAAGGTCAAAGCTGTCTTCGAGGGTTGCTTGCACTGCGTCTTTACCATTTTCAACGGTGGTCACTGTCAGCCCCATACGCTCTAATATTCGCGCAATTAAACGTCGGTTGTCTGGGTGATCTTCGGCAAGTAATACTCTGCCCTTTAAGTTCTCTGGTGCATCAAGCTTACTAAACGGTGAGGTTTCAACGAGCTTCACTTCGCTCATATCATTAAGCCAGCGTGTATTATCTGTAGTATAAATCGACATGGTGAAAATAAACTCACTGCCAGAGCCGACATTACTTTTAACGCTAATATCCCCATCCAATTTCTGCGCAAGGCTCTTTGAAATATTAAGGCCAAGACCCGTGCCACCATACTGCCTAGAAATACTTGAATCCGCTTGATAAAAGGCACTAAACAGGGCTTGTTGCTCTTTGTCTGTCATGCCAATACCTGTGTCTTTTACGCTTATCGACAACTTATCGTTATGACAGCTCACCGTTAAAGTTATACGCCCCACTTGAGTGAACTTAAGGGCGTTGGTTGTTAAGTTTAATAAGATCTGCCTTAAACGACTCGGATCGGTAATTAGGTAGTCTGGCAACGGGAACTGATAATCAACACTGAACTTTAAGCCCTTATCGCGAATTTGCTTGCCGATAAGTGACTCAATATTGGCAATCGTGGCAAACAAGTCTGTTTCGACTAAATCTATTTCTAGCTTGTTGGCTTCAATCTTCGACATATCGAGTATATCGTTTATTAATCCAAGGACATGGCGGCTATTTTGCAATATAACGCCAATCCCATGGTTGCGCTCATGAGGCTTAATGTCCCCGAGCATAATGCCATCTGCATAGCCAATAATTGATGTCATTGGGGTGCGAATCTCATGACTGATATTCGCTAAGAAACGGCTTTTAGCTTCATTCGCATCGCGAAGCTCAGAGGCAAGCTCTTCAAGCTCCAAGGTTCTTAAATGGACTTTTTCTTCTAGATTTTTGTTGAGCTCTACGTTGTCATCGTGAAGCAACCTAAACTTATCGGCCACAGCAAACGCCAGCAACATGGCGTCCATGGCTGTGCCTATCAACCCCAATAAATATAAATTAATGGAAGTAGCTGGCAGCAAGCCTAAATTAGTTAAATTACCGACCATATTCGGTAGCATCATGGCAATGTAAGCAAGCACAAAATAGCGTGCTGGCTTGAAGCCAATGAGCATACAGCGAATACCTATGTATAAGCCTAAACATAAAGCAACACCCGTTACTAACGTTGACCAATAAAAACCAAAGCTTGGCCATAAAATACAAAACGGAATACCCAAAGTGGCGATTACACCCACCGTGAGTGATAATTGCGCCAGTTTCGGAAATGTTTCTTTGAGTTTAAGTAAGTTGTTGTAAAACAAAATATTGGTTAAGGGTGTGAGGGCAAAGCCGAGCCAGTGAAGATGGGGATTATAGTAACCAAACAGCTGATCAGAAATATGGAAAAAATGGCTCCAAGCAAACACCCAGGAAGCAGTAAATAATGCGTAATACAGGTGTGTAACATCACGGGAAACCAAGTAAATTAATAAGTTATATAAACCAAGTGCAATGCCCACCCCAAAGCACAGCATCATGATCATATTTTCGACGGTTATGTTCTGAAAATAATCTTGATAAGGCGTTAATACCAGCTTTGCGGGAGTATAAAAGTAGTCACTCTCAAAATAAGTGATTAGTGTGTAGCGCTTACCTTTTTCAAGAGATAAGCGATTACCATAGTGAAAAGCAAATTGATTTGGCTCGACCCCGCCGGTTACAAAGTGCTGTATCGGGGCCGTTGGATCTGTTATATCGTAAATGCGGCTTTCTATTTTCGAAACCAGGGTGTTATACGGGTAGAGAACTAAATCTTCGATATCACTTAGATTTTCAATTTCAACAATTAACCAATAGCGACCGCCGACAGAGCTTATTCGAGATTGTGGTTTTTTGCTGGCTCGCCATGCATCAATCGCAGCCACCGATTGCGGAAACATATTATCATTTGCCGTAAACACTTCACCGACATCATGAAGGTTTTGATCAGCCACGGCGTCGGTGTAGACAAACGTATCTTGTGCATTAGCCGAAACACTTAATAAAACCAAAAACAGCAGAGTGCTTAAATACAGCTTTAACCGCATTCACAAAACCCCTGTAACATCGTGGAGTTGGCAACGACTAGAATTGCATTGAAACATCAAAGCCATAGCGACGCCCTTCCCCTTTAAAGTCTTCAAGCATGCCTAAGAACGAGCTTAAATCGAACTTTAACTGACTGTATTCAGTATCAAATAAATTTTTGCCCCATAAAGTAAATGACCAATTATCAACATCATATTTTAGATGCGCATTAACAATGCTAAAGCCGTCTTGGCGGGCATAAGGGTTCATGTTCTGATCAAAATAAAACTCAGACTGATAATCGTAAATAATATTGGCCGATAACGGATATGACGCCAAGCTGGTATCGTATTTTAATCCCGCTGATACATTCCATTTAGAAGTAAATGGTAGTTGGTTATCGGTAATACTATTGCCAAGTGGGTCAACGTATTCTTCAAACTCAGCATGAGGAATATAGCCAACTGAAAGTAGCATGGCTAATTGCTTAGTTGCTTGGTAATTGATTTCTGTTTCAAGGCCATAAATAGTTGAGTCAGCCACATTTTCAAGTAATTGCACTGGGGGCATTTGCGGTGTTTCTGAGGCTTGATTCATAAACACTTGTTGGTCGTTATAGTCATAATAAAACGCCGCCCAATTCATTCTAAGTTGCTTGCCAGGCCAGAACGACTTTAAGCCAACTTCATGGGCATTTAAGCGCTCTTTACCGTAGTTTGCTAAGATTGCTTGTTCTTCAGATGACAAAAAGCCGCCGTTGTAGCCACCACTTTTACTACCATTAGCAAAACGATAATAAAGATTGCTTGCATCTGAATAGCGATAATTAACGGCAAATTGACCAGTAAAGCCATTGTCTGATTGCTCATCGGTAACGCGATAAAATGGTACAAGCACTCCGTCTAAGTCATTCACATCAACCACCGCATTTAACGTGGCGATTGAGTCATACTCAAGTGACTCATAGTCATATCTAAGGCCGGCTGTGATCATCCATTTATCTGCGACTGGTACTTCAATTTGGGTAAATACAGCCAAATTTTGCATCTTGATTTCATTATCGTAAATAAAGGTCGCGGTTAAGTTTGTCGGTAAAATACCCCGGAAATCACGCAAAATATCATTTAGATTATCTTGCTCAATCGTCTCATCGGCAAAATAAACACCACTGGTGAGTGTGTAATCAGCAAGTTCGTTTAATATCCTGAATTCTTGGCTGAATAGTTGGGTATCTAACCCTAATACTCCTTCGCACAAACGAGCTGGCGAGCCATCGCAGTTAAAAGCATGGCTTCTTTCTAAATCGTTAAAGCTCGAAAGTGAGGTAAATGTACTTTGCTCGTTTAAATGCCAATTCACTTCGGCGATAAAACCGTAGCCATCAGATTTATGAGGTGAGTCGTTATTGACACTCACAGCAAAGAAGTCATCACTGCCATCATTAAAACCAAAGTTATCAAAACAGCGTGTTGAGCCCGCATCTGCTGGTGAACACAGCTCACCCGTTAAAGGATTCGCGACAATACCAATACTACCAACTGGCTGGGCAATACCATCCCAATCTTCAATATGCGCTTGCAGGTAAAGATCAACGTCATCCCACTCGGACAAAAAAGACACACGTGCATTTTTTTGCTCCATGCCTGCTGTTGGTGAGTCTGCATAGGTATTTTTTGTTGAATATTCATAGTCTTGATAGTTAACAGCAATACGCATTGCGCTGGAGTCTGAGAGTTGCTGGTTCCACACACCATCGATGCTGGTGGCGTTGTTATTGGCAGCACCTAATGTTAGCGAGCCATAGCTATCAAACTCAGGGCGATTTGAGCGTATTAGTATTGCACCACCGGTAGAATTACGACCAAACAAGGTACCCTGCGGGCCGCGTAAAATATCGAGTTGTTCAATATCGTACAAGTTAACAATTTGATTATTGGCAGACCCCACCGCAACACCATCAATATACATGGCAACAGGTGAGGTATTCGCCGTATTATAATCAAGTAACCCCACCCCACGGATACTCACAGCGGGAGGCGTCCCTTCTGCGGCGTTTTGGGTGATTTTAACGTTTGGCGCAAACAAACCAATTTCAGTTGAATCTTTAAAATGCTGAGCTTTTAAAATTTCGCCATTCACTTGGCTTACCGCCACACTCACGTCTTCAATTGCTTGCGGACGCTTTTGTGCATAAACGCTAATAACTTCCATGTCTTTTTCAGTCTCAGCTCCTTGTGCAACAGCGCTTGCCATTACACATGCCGCCAAGCTTGAGCTCGACAACATCATAAACTTTGGATCTTTAAGAAAAGGACGCTTCATTGGCTTTTAGACCTTAAAAGAGGGAAACTTGTTAAATTGTTGTAATTTAGTGGTAAGTATAGACCAAACAATAGATTAAAGTCGCATATAAATCATGAAAATTCATGACTTATACGCATACTTATTTACAACTTTGCTCACACTATCCTTTTTCGAATGCATGCTCTCCGCTGATTTCGTTTGGCCAACCACATATTGCCCGGGCTGTTTGCATACCGGCCATCACAGCAGCCTCAACGCAGCCCGCATTAACCCCTGTTTTTATCCAGTCGCCAGTGATGCGCAAATTGACAAACTGACTACCATCTGTAGCCAAACGGTATTTACTCGAATCAACCACAGATAGGACATAGCGCTCACTGGGATCGACATTAACGCGCCAATATTGCTGCTCAAGAACAGGTAAAATGCTATGCGGATCACTGTAAAAAACCTGCCAATCAAACTTGTTATCAGTATAGGCTTCAGGCCAAAGTGGCCGCATATCTGAGCTAAACAAATTATGCATATTCAATTTTACTTCGGCTTTCATTTGCTCTGGGAATTGATGTGCACTGGCAGGTGGGTAGTTTTCGCAGCTAAACGCACTGCAAAAATAGGCAACATTAACTGGTGAGTTGTCACTTGGCCAATCTTCTTTATCGAGCAAGTTGCCCATTGCAGCCCAAGTATCAAACGGCTCTACAAAGCCACTTAAAATAGGCCCTTCATGAGCAGCATTAGTTTGCGTAAAGCCAAGTTGTGCGTCGGTTTTATTCAACCATACTTGGCAAGCCTGAGTCGCCACACTTTGCACTTTTGTTGCTTGTTGAGAAAGCGCGTAATCTACAGCTAAAAGTTCAGAGGCAACGTGTTCAAGAGAGGCAACCGAGACCCCTAAAATCAGTGTATCAAAATCAATACCATAGCGAAGCGTCACTGTTGGCAATGGGGTACTAAAGTGTTCTTGATACACCTCTGGCCAATTACTCCAAAATGACTCTAAATTAATTTGATATTCTTGCAATAAGTGCGCTTGTTCAGGGCTGATTTGCTCATACAGTGGCTCACTTGGCCAGCATGGCAGCTGTTTTACATCAATGAGCGGTTGATAATCTTGGCCAACTAAACTCACCTGTTGGCAAAGCTCAATTTCACTCACCAGCGGCTCACCTTGGGCAGTTTGCCCAGCAGATAAGTTAGTTAACTGATGGAAAAACTTAAACTTAACACCGCGCTGCTTTAAAAGTTCATAAATTGGCCCGAAAATAACATCGCCCATGCCTGCTTGCATTTTCCACATTACGCCGCCTTTATAGCAAAGACCTATACGTAACATAGCAAGGGCGGCAACGCCTGCTTCAACATTGGGTTTACTAAAGTCACCTTTAGGGTAAGCGAACACCAAATCATAAAAGCCGCGCACTGGCGCTGAATCAACGCTGTAAGTTTTATTCGCACCATTTTTTTCGAGCCACTGACGAAAATCGTAGCAATTAATGACACCAAAACCGTCGCGATATACTTTGTCTTTAATCAATCCTGTGAGCATTGCAATCGCAAGATCGGCACAAATATAAAGTCTGCGCAGCTCCGGGTTGTCATCGAGTAAATCAATAACTTGGTCTTTAAACCAACGTTTTAACTTTCTGACGATATACCAAATCACAAGCCGATCGGCCTGCTTATCTGTATGGGTGGCCTGCTTTTCGGTGAACTGCAGCAAATGAGTTATCAATGTTCGCGGGTTTGAGGCAATTTCTGCCGCACCTGCTTCAATATCATCAATAAACTGCTTTGCGCCATTTAAATGGGTATCAATGTCTGCTTTGATTTCTTGATACATGTGTTTGAGTAACGATTGATCCCGTGATTTTTTAGTCACTAAAATGGTTTTAGCATCTTGCTGCTGACAAACATGCTCAATGCCTTCGGTCCATTTTTTTAGCCATGCTAATGTCATGGTGACAAAGTCCCACACTGTTATATCTAGACTGCCATCAGCGGGGTTCCCTTCAACGGTAGGAAAATCTATCGGCCAAGTTTGCCATTCGTTATCAATAAACTCTTGTAAAGCAATAAAACTGTGTGGTTTAAATGCCTGCTGCCAAGTAGCCAATGAACAACTAGCTGGTCGATTGAGTGAGTTATACACCCCTTCTAGGGTGCGAAAGCTATTTACATAGGCGCCAAACCAAACATGTA
Organism: Pseudoalteromonas sp. CO109Y; assembly: GCF_004208935.1. Taxonomy (NCBI): domain Bacteria; kingdom Pseudomonadati; phylum Pseudomonadota; class Gammaproteobacteria; order Alteromonadales; family Pseudoalteromonadaceae; genus Pseudoalteromonas; species Pseudoalteromonas sp. CO109Y. The sequence goes on along the minus strand of NZ_SGPD01000010.1, from coordinate 15,233 downwards.
AACCATGCTCTTCGATTCGCTGTCCAAAATGGGCGTTTCGACCACTCGCCCCTTTACCGCCAAGGCGCCACCCCTGTTGATAAACGGTAATTTCGCGCTGGCTTTGCCAATTAGCTTGCTCGGTTAAATACACTGCCGCAGTCATCGCTGCAACACCGCCACCGACAATGGTGATTTTTTCTTTTTCCATGGTTACCCCTGTGCTGGTAGCAGTTGTGTTGCGCCAAGCTGGTCAAAGTCCATATTGACGTAAAAAGGTAAATGAACCGCTTGTTTGCCAAGTGCGATGCCAAACATGTCATTTAGAGGAAAACTCGCAAGAGCTTTTACATCCAAACTAAAATCATTGTGTAAAAGTTTTAATTGATGAATTTTTTTGATTAACGATGGTGAGTGAACCACGCTTTGATAAACGGCTTTATCTCCTTGGCCATCGGGAAATTGTTTAAACAAAATCTGATCCATCTGCGGATGAATAAACCCGTCTAACAATTGTTTAAGAAGCGATAAATCAATGCCTTTAATTTGCGCATCAAACAAATCGGTAACGTGTTTAGAAAAATGGGATAAGTTATCGAGTAGGTTTTCCTTGGTACTTGCCTGTGTTTGCTCAATGGTTAATAGCTCATGCATTGCTAATTTAGAGTCTGGGTTAAACACATCAAAACATTCTAAAGAAATACTAAAGGCGCCCGCATCACTCACAGCAGTTGGCATTTGATATTCACAGAGGTATTTATTGTAGCCCCAGGCTTCCCGGCCATTAATCAAAGCATAAATGTTATTGACGCTAATAAATGCCGGATACCAATATAAATGACTAATATCTCCATCGAGCATTTTTGCTACTGGGAGCCAAATAATAATATCAGTTTCTTGCATCCAGCCATGCTCTGAAAACGGTGGCGTTAATGAAGAAATTTTTTCGATATCAGTGAAGGTAAGTAAACACGTGCTCCCTAACACATTAAACGAGGTTGATTCGGTTGCTAATAAATTTAAAGTTGCATCAACATACTGCTGCATTTTTTGCTCACACCCAGCAACAAAAAATCCGTACATTTGCGCATTGATCATTCGACAAGGTGGTTTAGCAACCGGGTTAGATAAGAAGTGGCTGTAATTTGCTTGGTCCGTCATAGTCATTACTTATATTGTTGTTTAGTAATGACTATAGACCAGTTTTTTAATCGTTGGGGACAAGTTCTGAGTTACAACACTCTTTTAGTAGCTGTTCGGTAAATTGCTGATAACCGAGCTGATTAAAATTCTCAGATAGCGGGTTCATAAACCCATGACCATAGTCGGCTATTTCACAGCTCACCTTCGCTTTACTTTTTAATGTTGCAATCACAGGCTTTATATCAAAGTGCTCTTCACTGTGAGGAAAAATAAATCGACAAGGAACGTTAGCCTCAAGCTCAAGATGATGTCTAACTTGGGATGGATAAAAGGCAATGATTTTTTTAATGAAAGAATTTTTTAATTCTGCTTGGGCACGCCACACAGCGGCAGCACCTGCACTAAATGCAATAACCGTGGTTGGCTGGCGAATAGTAGCCATTTTTAAATGCACTAGCTCAAAATAACTGTCATGGCCGCATTGAGTCATAAAATGTTGATATTGAAACTGATCATTTATGGGGAGCTGAATTTCCCCCATGTAAGGGTCACAAAGACTCACTTTACCGCGAAGCTGCTGAGCAAGCAGCGATAAATGCGCTGTTTTACCGAATATATCTGATACCAAAAGGTAATTCATAAGCATACTTCTTATTGTTATTTTGTGCCTAATCACAATACGCCTGTTTCTGTTAAACATCCAGAGATTATTTTTGATGTTTAAAAAATAAACCTTGCGCTTAGTTAATTCTTACAGTAATCTACTTGTCTGGTTTTTAGAAACCACGCGGTTAACCCCTTACCTTGATCCAGTAATTCCCGCATATTCGTATAAATACTTGCAACTTGTTTGCTAAATGACATTTTGATGAATTTTCAAATCATCACCAAACTGTCACAAACTTAGTCAACACTGTTAGCAAGACAACAAATGTCGGTCTGTATTTTTAAATGCCTTTTAAAGCTCTACAGACACTGACAAAAGAAAGAGTGAGTTTTATTATGTCATATAAATACAACGGATCTTTGATCCAGATCGCACATCCAGTGCAATCAATCTCGGTAAATAAACAGCGTGTAATTTTTAGTGACACGCAGGGCTTAAAAAATGCCATCTTCCAAAAGGCCAGTGATGCACGCCAATTTGTGAAGTGGTTAAAAGCCAACTAAACCCTACCGATAAACGCCAGCCAACAAGCTGGCGTTTTAGTTTTTACCACCAGCCTGCATATAGCTAAATTCCTGCTACACTTATATTTTTAGCCCATAAATAGGTAGTAAAAATGCGTTGTGTGTGGTCTATTTTACTATTACTTTTTTGCCTGCCCGTTGCTGCAACCAAGCAACCGAAGACCATTGAGTGGATCATGGTCGATTTTGCCCCCTACTACATCATGAATGACAAGTACGAAGGCACAGGTCGTGATGAAAGTGTGATCAAATTACTAGAAAAAGCACTCCCTGAAGTGTCATTTAAACGCACTTTATTGCCGGCTAGTCGTGCCGTACATGAACTATCAAACCCGCACAACAATTACTGTATGCTGTCGTTGTATCAAAACGAGCACCGTAAGCAGCATATTCAGTTTACTGAACATTCATCAACTGTTGGTTTGTCGCCGTCTATTGCAATACGCAAAGAGTTAGCAACAAAACTTAAGCTAGACTCAACAAAACCTGTGTCACTAAAATCATTATTGGCCGAAAACCTTGCTTTAGGGGTCTCTATGAGTCGCTCTTTTGGAGCAAATATCGACAAAGTGATTAACGAAAGTCATGACGCTAATATTATCTCTCGCCCCGGCAGAGATACCCTCGCAAGCCTAACTTATATGCTGCAAAAAAAGCGTATTGATATATTACTTGGCTACCCAAGCGAGCATTATTACTTGGCTCATTCCATGGGCTTTGAAGATGACTTAACTCAACTATCACTTACTGAAGCTCCGGCGTTAAGCATTGGCTATATAGGCTGCACTAAAAACAAGCAAGGTGAGGTAACGGTAAAATTATTAGATGAAGCTCTTGAGAAAATCGCTCATACAGATGCTTTTCATGATGTGTTAGTTCGCTGGCTACCGGATAATTTGCAGCCCATTTTAGAAAAGAGATTAAAAGATAGAAACGAAAGTGCCGCTCATTAAGCGGCACTTTTAAGTTTACCAACCCACATAGTTATGCGAATTGGCGGTCGTATTAACGGTGCTTACTTACGCACACCTTCAATGAATAAACCAATATCAACATGCGTAGAAGCAGGGCCAAGGTTGTAGTCAATACCATAGTCAGTTAATTTAAGACTTGTTTCGCCTTCAAAACCAACACGGTAACCGCCCCACGGATCTTTACCTTCACCAATTTTATCAATTTCAAAAGTAATGGTTTTGGTTACACCATTCAAGGTAAATTCACCAGTAACATCTGCTTCGTCACCGTCTTCATCAAACTTGATTGAGGTACTCTTAAATGTTGCAGTTGGGTATTTATCAACATTTAAGAAGTCTTTACCGCGTAAGTGCTTGTCACGCTCAGCATGGTTTGAGTCGATGCTTTTAGTATCAATCGTTACATTGATTTTAGATGCATTAGGCGCTTTATCGTCATAGCTAAAATCACCTGAGAAAGTATTAAAGCGACCATGTAACCAGCTGTAACCTAAGTGCTTAATTTTAAAAGTTACAAATGCGTGTGCACCGTCTGTATCAATAACGTAGTCAGCTGCATTTGCGTTTGCTGTTGAGAAAAGTGCAGCACTTAGTGCTGTGCCTAATAGTAATTTTTTCATATTAATCATCCTTCAATGGTTTGATCATTCTAATTAAGGTTTTATCTTTATCGATAAAATGATGTTTTAGTGCCCCTAAAGCATGTAAAACAACCACAGCTATTAGCCCATACGCGGCATAAAAGTGAATTTTACCTGCAATATCTTCTTGGTTCGCGACCGACTCGGGTAATGCCGGTACAGCAAATAAATTAAATACTTCAATTGCACGGCCATCAGCCGTAGAGATTAAATAGCCTGATGTCACAATGACGATTAAAGCTAAATAAATTAGTTTATGGACTGAGTGTGCAACTCGATTCATTGCTTTTGAACTACCTGCAACAGGCTCAGGTTGGGTGCCTAATAAGCGCCAACCAAATCGAAACAGCAATAATGCCGCTAAGGTAATGCCCACGCTTTTATGTAAGTCCAAAGAGCCTTTGTACCAAGCGTCGTAATAAGTTAGCTCAACCATATAAACCCCTAAGCCAAACAAACCAAACACCCCAAGTGCCATAAACCAGTGCACTAAGATGGCCACCCAGCCATAACTTGACTTTGAATTCTTTAACATACTCATTTCCCATGAGAATCGTGAAACTAGATACATCTTAAATGACGGCTTATATAATGAAAATAGCGTAAAACGAACAGCTTCTGTGCGTATATGCACACCCAAGGAAAGGGGAAAGGGGAAAGGGGAAAGGGGAAAGGGGAAAGGGGAAAGGGGAAAGGGGAAAGAGTAAAGTTGCAAGGGGAAAGGGGAAAGACAGAAGGTGCTAGGTGCTAGGTGCTAGGTGCTAGCAGTAGTATGAATCCTCGTTAATAAGAGCGTTTAATTCTTAACGTGATAAATTTTTAGTTTTCTCACAACCGATTAGTCGCTCACCCCAATAAACTCAGCCGATTTCAAAAGAAGTGACGCCAAAAATACGGTTTAATGGCAAGCTCGGACATTCGCCGGTATACATTCTGGCGGTTTCAAATGACACCTGCATGTTGTATTTCTGTGCTAAAGCAACAGCAGCTTGATTAACTTCTGGTGTATCCAGGAAAATAGCGTCAGAGGCACCCACTTTAGAATTTAAAGCAAGAAATAGAGATTCAGCCAATTCTGGTGAGTCGGCAAATAGAGGGCCAATTTTAAAGCCATTCTGACATTTGCGAATAACGCCGTATCCTGCCAGTTTCCCATTTTGCATTACGCCCAAAGCGTCGCATTGGGGTTGGCTTAACCACGCTTTAGTAAAGTTTGCCCTATTTACTGGGAAAAAAGCCTGTTCGTATGCGTCAATAATTTCGAATGGCACAGCATTAAGATCTACAATATCTGAATTTTGCTGTGAATTACCACCGCCTACTCCTGCAAAACGAATATTACGATAAGCCAGATTAAAACCAGACTTTTTATAGTTTTCTTGCTGTTCCACCACACCATCAAGGCCGATATTCAACCCTTCAAGGCGCTTTAATGCGGCATTCCAGATTTGTATTCCGTAACCTTTGCCACGGTAACCGGGTTTAACAATGTAGAAGCCAATAAAGCCAAATACATCGTGGTAATTAATGGCAGAAATTGTAGCGATAGGCTCATCGTCTAGAAAACCAACTAGAAATCCTTCAGGATCAGCTGCAAAATAACACTCTGCATCATTAAGACCTGGATTCCAGCCTTCTGCTGCTGCCCAATCAATCATGAGTTCGACTTCCTTTGTGGTCATGGTTTTGATTGTAAAGTGTTTATTTTGCATCTGCTTTCCTTATATTTTCAGTTTACTATGACAGCTAACTTAAGACTTACCGCTGAAAGCTTAAAACTATTAACTTCCAGCTATTCGCCTTCTTCCACCAAACCAACATAAATCTGGCTATTGGCATCTACCTGAAAGCAGCTGATCAGGTTTTCTTTCACCAGCTCTAACATGGCGATAAAGCTAACTACAACACCACTTCTGCCCTCTTCTACCGTAAAAAGAGTACTAAAAGGCAGCTGTGATTGGGCCTCTGAGAGTTTATCTAAGATTAAGCTCATGCGCTCACGGGTCGACAAGGCTTCTGCGGTAATATGATGGTGTTCAAATGTTTTGGCTCGGGCCATAACGTCGCTTAGCGCAACTAACAGGTCTTTCATGTCAACGTCAGGTAACAGTACCTCACGCTCACTCAATTCTGGTACCAGCGCTTCGGCAATAAAAATATCACGGCCTTCGCGAGGGATCTCATCAAGATTTTCGGCGGCTTTTTTAAATTGTTCGTATTCTTGTAAACGTCTTACAAGCTCAGCACGTGGGTCTTCTTCCTCTTCAAGCTCTTCATGTTTTGGTAATAATAATCGTGATTTAATTTGTGCTAATAACGCCGCCATCACAAGGTATTCACCAGCCAGTTCAAGCTGAAACTCGCTCATCATTTCAACATAACTTACATATTGCTCAGTAATACTAAAAATAGAGAGCTCTAGCACATCGAGTTTATGTTTTTTGATTAAATACAGAAGTAAATCGAGAGGACCTTCAAAGGTTTCTAAAATGATCTCTAACGCATCGGGTGGAATATATAAGTCTTCAGGTTTATCAACTACTGCTTTGCCATGCAAAAAAGCCAGTGGCAGCTTTTGCTGTACTGGCTCTTGTAAATTATCTGGCGCGTCAAGCTCTGGGCTAGTCAATGAAGTCTCTACTCAAATGGTTTAGTATCACCACAACCCACACGTAAGATTTCGATATCATCATCCGACAAGTCAATTACAGTGGTTGCCTGTTCAGGAAGATAACCACCATGAATAATTAAATCAACTTGCTTTTCAATGCGATCGCGAATTTCATCAGGATCAGCCTCGGTATATTGCTCACCCGGTAAAATTAAAGAACACGACATTAACGGCTCACCTAATTCAGCTAATAAAGCGCAGGTGATTGGGTGTTCGATAACACGAATACCAATGGTTTTCTTCTTTTCGTTTAATAAACGCTTTGGTACTTCTTTAGTGCCTTTAAAGATGAATGTATAAGGCCCTGGGGTGTTATTTTTAATCAATCTGAATAACTGATTATCAACGCGAGCATAAGTAGATAGCTCTGATAAGTCACGGCAGACCAAAGTAAAGTTATGGTGTTTTTCAATGCCACGAATACGTTCGATGCGCTCTTTTGCTTGCTTATTACCAATGCTGCAACCAAGTGCGTAACCCGAATCGGTTGGGTATACAATAACACCGCCCTGCTTAATAATATCAACCGCTTGGCTGATTAAGCGTGGTTGCGGATTATCTGGATGAATATGAAAAAACTGACTCATTACACGCTCCTATTGCCCTTCCCATGCTTGCCAAACCCCTTGGCAATCTTTTGGTAAGTATAAATTTTTACCTAACTCCAACCAACTGGTCGGAAAATGAAAATCTGACCCTTGCGACGCAAGTAAACCATATTCACGACTCAGTTCACCTAAAAACTGGCGCTCACTGGGTGCTTGCTGTGGCTGTGCAACTTCCATCGCATCGCCACCTGCGTCTTTAAACTCAATAATTAACTTACGTAGCCACTTGTTAGACATTTGATAACGCCCAGGATGAGCAAGAACGGCAACCCCACCGGCTTGGTGAATGGCAGCAATTGCGGTTTGCATATCACACCAACTACTTGGTACATAGCCTGTTTTTCCTCGCCCTAAGTACTTTTTAAATACCCCAGGAAAGTTTTTAGCAACACCACGCTCAATTAGTGCACGGGCAAAATGCGCCCGTGTGATCTGGGCGTTTTCGGCAAATGTTTTTGCTTGGTCGTAAATGCCTTCAAAACCATTTTTAGCGAGGCGACGACCTATCTCTAAAGCGCGCTCTTCACGCTTGCCTTGTTGTGCTTGTAATAATGACAACAGTGCGTCATTTTCATCATCAACATTTAAGCCAACAATATGAATTTCAAAGCTTTCCCATTTTGTTGATACTTCAACGCCAGCAATTAATTTAAGCGGTAAATTATCATCTGCAATAACTTGGCGAGCTGGCTTTATCGCACTTAACGTGTCGTGATCGGTAATTGCAAACACATCTATGTTTTTCTCAACCGCGCGGTGTAACAATTGCTCGACTGATAGCTGACCATCTGAGTATGTGGTGTGGCTATGTAAATCGTATTTTATCAAAGGGAAAGACTGCTTTACGTAAGTTCTTGAATCAATGATGTGAGTATAACAAAAATTTAGTGTCTGGGCGTGATTATCTTTTTAGGTTAGACATATATACCCACATAAATGGGCAATTGCGATGGGTAAATGCCGAACTCGTACTAATATGTAAATTAATGCTTGACAGTATCGGCTTAGGTACGCTTTACTGTATGCACTTTCAGACACGTTAAATAAGCAATAACAATGAACAAAACAATTCAAATCACAATTTGGTGGTGGCACTCGTAACTAGCGGGTGATGAATTGTCGTGTCTAACGATTTCAAAACCCGCTCAAGTAGCGGGTTTTTTTATATCTAAATTTTAAGGTTTTATAATGAATTACATAGCAACTCTTACACATCATTGGTGGTGGCGCCTGGCTTAGCGGGACGGTAAGGGTCTATCTAATTTATAGGCATCTTTATACGAACCCCGCCAAGCATCGCTTCGCGGGGTTTTGTTTTTTAAAGAGTTTTTGGGAATGAGGGAGAATGAGGTTTGATTTTTAGTCATATAACAACGACACCGGGTGAAGTAACCAGTATCACTCAAGTGCGCGACTACATCAGTAGCCCACTTGCGTTATACAGTTTACTCGATAAGCCTAATTCACTGCTGTTAGAGTCTGCTGAAATTGATTCTAAAGACAGTGTAAAAAGTCTAATTTTGGTTGACTCAGCGCTACGTATTGTTTGCCAAGGCAAACAGGTCACACTCACTGCACAGTCAAATAACGGCAAACAATTACTGCCTTATTTACAAACTCATGTGCAAAACTGCTCTGCTGAGCTTGTAGAAGATACATTAACGTTAACCTACAACGAGGTCGCAAGCGACATTGATGAAGCCAGTAAATTAGTAGCAGATAACGCATTTAGCGCGCTACGTAGCTGTATTAATAGTATTAAAAGCACCACAGATAACCCATTTTCTGTGTTCTTAGGCGGTGTATTTGCCTACGATATGGTTGCTAATTTCGAAACTCTTTCTGATGTGCCTGACGGCGAAAACAGCTGTCCAGATTATGTTTTCTACCTCGCCGAAACGTTAGTTGTCATCGACCATCAAGCAAAAACAACCGAGCTAATTGGCAATGTATTTAACGGCCCTGAAGTCCATGCTAATTGCTTTGAGGTTGGTCAACAGTTAGAGCGTTTAAATGCCGTATGTGACAATGCACAAAGCTACCAAGGACAAAAGCAAACAGGCTCAAACCCAATTTCTGTCGATGTTAGCGACGAGCAATACTGCGAACATGTCATCAAGTTAAAAAACAACATCGTTGATGGTGATATTTTCCAAGTTGTACCATCACGTACTTTTTCTCTCGCCTGCCCTGACTCACTTCATGCTTACAGCCAATTAAAACAACAAAACCCAAGCCCATATATGTTTTACATGCGCGATGAAGAGTTCGTGTTATTCGGCGCATCACCCGAGTCAGCCCTCAAATATTGCGCAGAGAGTAGACAAGTTGAGGTATACCCTATTGCCGGCACTCGCCCTCGTGGCAAGTTTGCTAACGGGCAAATTAATCCAGACCTAGACAGCCGCATTGAGCTTGAACTTCGTAACGACCAAAAAGAACGTGCCGAGCACCTGATGTTAGTTGATTTAGCGCGAAATGATGTAGCCCGTATTAGCGTACCAGGCACACGTCACGCGAAAGAATTATTAAAAGTAGACCGCTACTCACAAGTGATGCATTTAGTTTCACGCGTGGTGGGTACTTTAAAACCTGAACTCGATGCGCTGCATGCTTACCAAGCTTGTATGAACATGGGCACCTTAGTGGGTGCACCTAAAGTACGCGCTGCTGAGTTAGTTCGTCAAACTGAACAAAAACGCCGCGGCAGCTATGGCGGTGCTGTGGGTTATTTAACGGGCGATGGCGCCATGGATAGCTGTATTGTTATTCGCTCTGCCTTTGTTAAAAACGGCACAGCCTACGTGCAAGCAGGTGCAGGTGTGGTGTTTGATTCAGATCCACAATCAGAAGCCAATGAAACCCGCGCTAAAGCACAAGCTGTGATCACTGCGATTCAATCGACTTACGAGGCACAATAATGACGACAACATCAGCCTATAAAATCTACTTTTTAGATAACTTTGATTCATTTAGTTATAACTTAGTCGATGAACTTTCTATGTTAGGGTGCCAGTTAGTGGTATACCGTAATAACATCAGTGCACAAAGCATCTTCGACAAAATGTGCCAAGAGACAGTGCCTGTATTATTAGTACTTTCACCTGGCCCTGGCGCACCATCTGATGCGGGTTGTTTAATGGAGCTCATTGAGCTGTGCAAAGGTCGCTTCCCTATGCTGGGTATCTGTTTAGGGCAGCAAGCACTAACACAAAGCTACGGTGGGGTTATTGGTCATGCAGGTGAAACTGTGCATGGCAAGTCATCAATTATTGAGTTGACTGAGCACCCAGTATTCGCGGGTATGGGCGATAAAATGCCAGTTGCTCGTTATCATTCATTAATGGCAACCAAAGTCCCTGATGACGTTGAAGTAATTGCTTGTTATGAAAATATTCCAATGGCAATTTACCATCAACAAGATAATGCCCTTGGCTATCAGTTTCATCCTGAGTCAATTTTAACGCCAAATGGCGCATTGCTATTACAGCAAAGCATTGAATTTTTAACCGCACGCGTGCAGTAGAGGAATAACATGGAAGCAACAACTCAAACCCAGTTAAACCAATTATTAGCAAAGCAAGATTTATCGTTTTCGCAAGCAACTCAATTGTTTGATGCCATCATGAATGGCAAGCTTAATGATATTGAATTAACTGCTGCACTTATCGCCCTAAAACTAAAAGGCGAAACAAGTGATGAAATCGCCGGTGCTGCGGCATCAATGCGCGCCAATGCAGTGCCATTTCAAACCAACAAAACCTTGCTTGCCGATAGCTGTGGTACCGGTGGCGATGGCTCAAACACAATTAATATTAGTACCACGGCTGCTATTGTTGCCGCCGCTGCGGGCATCAACATGGTCAAACATGGTAATCGCAGTGTGTCGAGTAATTCGGGCTCTGCGGATTTACTAAAAGCCTTGGGTATCAATATTGATATGAGCCCTGAGCAAGCTGCGTATTGTTTAGAAAATACCGGCTTTACATTTTTATTTGCGCCGCATTATCACAGTGGTGTACGCCATGCGATGGGCGTACGTACGGCCCTTAAAAGCCGCACAATTTTTAATATTTTAGGGCCACTGGCCAATCCTGCAGCTCCTGAGGTGCAATTGCTTGGTGTTTATGACCCTTCGCTGTGTTTACCAATGGCCGAAACCTTAAAAACCCTTGGCACAAAACGCGCTATGGTGGTTCACGGTGCAGGCACTGATGAAATTGCCTTACACGGGACAACCAAAGTGGTTGAACTTAATAACGGTGAACTGAGCGAATACACGCTAACAGCGAGCGATTTTGGTCTTGCAAACTATTCACTTGAACAACTAGCAGGCCAAGGCCCAGAATATAACGCAAAAGCAAGCTTAGCGATTTTACAAGGTCAAGGTGAAATGGCGCATAACGCAGCCATTATAGCCAACGTTGCCGCTCTTCTTTATTTAACCGATAAAGCAAGTGATTTAAAAGCAGCCGCAGATCAAGTAAGCGAATTATTAGCATCAGGCAAAGCGATGGACACATTGAACGCAATTATTGAGGTAAGTCATGGCTAACGTGTTAGACAAAATTGTTGCCGACAAACGTATTGAATTAGAACAAAGAAAAGCACAGCGCCCGCTTGAGTCATTCATTAGCGAGGTTGTGCCAACCAAGCGAGACTTTGAAGGCGCATTAGCAGCAACCGGTACGCAGTTTATTTTAGAATGTAAAAAGGCCTCACCGTCAAAAGGACTTATTCGCGAACCATTCAATTTAGAGGAAATTACATCGGTTTATAAAAAGTACGCTACCTGCATGAGCGTACTAACAGATGAAAAATATTTCCAAGGCAGCTATGAGTACCTTGAGTATGTGCGCAGCCAAGTTGAACAGCCGCTTATTTGTAAAGACTTCTTTATTGATGAGTACCAAGTTTATTTAGCACGCTTATCTGGTGGTGATGCCATTTTATTAATGCTCTCTGTCCTTGATGACGAGCAATATTTAGCGCTTCATAAGGTGGCTGACTCTTTAAACATGTCGGTGCTCACTGAAGTTAGCAATGAGCAAGAAGTTAGCCGTGCTCTTGCACTGAATGCCAGCCTTATCGGTATTAATAACCGCGACCTTCGTGATTTAAGTACTGACCTTGCAACAACAGAGCGTTTACGTCAGCTTATCCCAAATGACAAAGTGGTGATTTCAGAGTCGGGCATTTATACCCATAAAGATGTAAAACGCCTTGCGCCATTGTGTGATGGCTTTTTAATTGGCAGCTCACTAATGGCTGAGCGCGACTTAGAAGCCGCATGTCGTAAAGTGATTTTAGGTGAGAACAAAGTGTGCGGTTTAACCCGTTCACAAGATGCGATGGCAGCCTACGCAAGTGGTGCTGTGTATGGTGGCTTAATTTTTTATCCTAAGTCACCGCGCTATGTCGATATCGACTGTGCCAAGCAAGTTACGCAAAGTGCCCCACTCGCGTATGTGGGTGTGTTTGTCAATGCACCTCTTGAACAAGTGGTCGATTATGCACAAAGCTTAAAATTAGCAGCCGTGCAATTACATGGCGATGAGAATAGCGAGTATATTCAAAGCCTCAGAAAACAATTACCGCTTGGCTGTGAAATTTGGAAAGCCCAAGCTGTTAAAGGCGAATTACCTAAACCACTTGAAGGGGTTGATCGCCATTTATACGACACTTACAGCAAGAGCCAAAAAGGCGGCACAGGCGAAGCATTTGATTGGTCTGTGCTAGAGACGGCAACCGTGCCGTTTATGTTAGCCGGTGGTTTGAATCCAGAGAATATCCATGCAGCGCTTTATCGCGGTGCTAATGGCCTTGACCTAAATTCTGGCGTTGAAGCGTCAGCGGGTAAAAAGTGCCAAACAAAATTACAAAACGCGTTTTCGCATATCAGAAATTATTGAGGTTAGAATGCAAAATCCAGCTTATTTCGGTGAATTCGGTGGTATGTTTGTACCACAGCTGCTTGTGCCAGCACTCAAGCAACTAGAAGCAGAGTTTAATAAATCACAAAACGATCCAGCTTTTCAGGCTGAGTTTGAAAAACTATTAAATGAATACGCAGGTCGCCCTACGCCATTAACTCTGACACGTAACTTAGTTAAAAATCCTAAGGTAAAACTTTATTTAAAGCGTGAAGATTTACTCCACGGCGGTGCGCACAAAACCAACCAAGTACTTGGTCAAGCACTTCTGACCAAACGCATGGGTAAAAAAGAAGTGATTGCAGAAACAGGTGCCGGCCAACACGGTGTTGCAACGGCCCTAGCCTGTGCCCTACTTGGCTTAAAATGCCGTATTTACATGGGCGCAAAAGACGTTGAACGTCAGCAACCAAATGTATTTCGTATGAAACTGATGGGCGCAGAGGTTATTCCTGTCACAGCGGGCTCTGGTACTTTAAAAGACGCAGTAAACGAAGCACTGCGTGACTGGTCAGCAAATTACAAAGATGCTCACTACTTACTAGGCACTGCAGCAGGCCCTCACCCATTCCCAACCATGGTGCGTGAGTTCCAAAAAATGATTGGTGAAGAAGCAAAACAACAAGTATTGAAAGCAGAAGGTCGCTTACCGGATGCTGTGCTTGCTTGTGTGGGCGGTGGCTCTAACGCTATTGGTATGTTTACAGACTTTATTGATGAACCAAGCGTAAAACTAATTGGTGTAGAGCCTGCTGGTAAAGGCTTAGATACCCACCAGCATGGTGCAACCTTATGTAAAGGCACCAAAGGCATTTTACACGGAACCTATACCTACATTATGCAAGATGATGATGGCCAAATTGAAGAGTCTTACTCTGTATCAGCAGGTCTTGATTACCCTGCTGTTGGCCCACAACATGCGCACTTACATGAAACTGGCCGTGCTGAGTACGTAGGTATTACCGATACTGAAGCACTTGAAGCATTCCAACTACTGGCTAAGAACGAGGGGATTATTCCAGCGCTTGAATCAAGCCATGCCCTCGCATATGCCCTTAAATATGCCGATCAACAAACCGAAGACACCATTTTAGTGGTTAACCTAAGCGGCCGAGGCGATAAAGATTTGGCTCACGTACACAGTGTTTTATCAGAAGGAGGCGCACTATGAGCCAGACTAACCGTTACGGACAACTGTTCGCCACATTAAATGAAACAAACCAAGGTGCTTTTGTACCCTTCGTTACGATTGGCGATCCTAATAAAGCACTGAGTGTAGAAATCATCAAAAGCTTAATTGATGGCGGCGCTGATGCCCTTGAGCTAGGTATTCCATTTTCTGATCCGATTGCTGATGGCCCAGTGATCCAAGCTGCTAACATTCGTGCACTTGATGAAAACATTAATACCCAAGATTGCTTTGATATCATCAAACAAGTGCGCCAGTACAATGCCGATATTCCAATTGGCCTGTTATTGTATTCAAACTTAGTGTTTAAACGTGGCATTGAAAAGTTTTATCAAGATGCTAAAGAAGCCGGTGTCGATTCAATTTTAGTGGCTGACGTGCCGCTACACGAATCAAAGCCATTTCGTAAAACAGCAATGCAAAATGGTATTGACCCAATTTTTATTGCTACACCGAATGCTGATGATGACACTTTACGAGAGTGTGCGTCATATGGCCGTGGTTACACATACCTTCTTTCACGCGCAGGTGTGACAGGCACAGAAACCAAGGCACAAATGCCAGCAGATTCATTAGTTAAAAAACTAAAAGATTACCATGCTGCACCGGCATTATTAGGCTTTGGTGTATCAACACCAGAAGATGTTAAATCAGCACTTGAGTCAGGAGCCGCTGGTGCGATTTCAGGCTCAGCTGTTGTTAAAATTATCGAGGCAAACCTTGATGACCAGACAGCGATGCTAACTGGTTTAAAAGAGTTTGTAGCCAGTATGAAAGCAGCTACTAAGTAAGTTTGTTTTATTACTTTAAAAAAGGGCCTTAAAGGCTAATGCTGATCAGTTAAGAAGTTGATCAGTTGACCGATCAGAATGATCATGCACAATCCGTAGTTAGGCAACTAACT
>NZ_SGPD01000039.1:0-117508 GCF_004208935.1 Pseudoalteromonas sp. CO109Y | reverse complement strand
AGAGTAAAGTTAGAAAGAGTAAAGTTAGAAAGAGTAAAGTTAGAAAGAGTAAAGTTAGAAAGAGTAAAGTTAGAAAGGGGAAAGTTAGAAAGGGGAAAGTTAGAAAGGGGGAAAGTTAGAAAGAGTAAAGTTAGAAAGGGGAAAGTTAGAAAGGGGAAAGTTAGAAAGGGGGAAAGTTAGAAAGGGGGAAAGTTAGAAAGGGGGAAAGTTAGAAAGGGGGAAGTTAGAAAGTAGCAGCGGGTTTACCCCGCGTTATGGTTTTATTAAATGACGCGGCATAAAGCTGCTGCTACAGGTAAGTGTGAAACTATTTTATGTTTTGTGTATGGCGCGGCATAAAGCCGCACCTAAACTATTGCTCGCAACTCGCAACTCGCAACTCGCAACTCGCAACTCGCAACTCGCAACTCGCAACTCGCAACTCGCAACTCGCCACTACTTACTATGTTTATCAAACCACCATTGAATATAGGCTACTTTGGTCATCAGGTTTGATGGACGCGCGGTAATACCATGTGAGGCATTAGGAATACGCACCATCGCTGTATCAACACCTTGTAGCTTTAACGCTTGGTAAAATTGTTCGGTTTCAGAAATCGGGGTGCGATAGTCTGATTCACCGGTTAACAGCATAGTGGGTGTTTTTACATTGCCCACATAGCTAATTGGAGAGCGCTTCATATAATGCTCAATATTGTCCCATGGCTTACCTGGGAACCAATAGTCAGCAAAGAAAGGGTAGAAGTCAGCAGTTAGTACAAAGCTGATCCAATTGATAACAGGTTTAGCAACAACAGCGGCTGCAAAGCGGTCTGTATGACCCACAATCCATGCAGTTAAAACACCGCCACCTGAACCGCCGGTAACGAATAGTTTGCTTTCATCAATAAAGCCTTTATTGATGACAGCATCAACACCAGTCATTAAGTCATCAAAGTCATTACTTGGGTAGTTATGATGAATTGTTTGCGCAAACTCTTTGCCGTATGAGTCACTGCCGCGCGGGTTCATATAAAGTACAACATTACCTTTCGCTGCGTATAATTGCACTTCAGGACTAAAGTGAGGGCCGTAGTTTGCAACAGGGCCGCCGTGGATCTCTAGTACAAGTGGGTACTTTTTGTTTTTATCAAAGCCCGGTGGGTAAGCAATCCAACCTTGAATAGCCAAACCGTCGTGGCTTGATTTAACCCAAATTTCTTCAACCTTAGCCAGCTCTTTGTCACCCAGCGCATCTTCGTTTAATTGCGTTAAACGTGCGGTTTTACCACGCTTAATTAATGCTACATCAGATGGGCGCTGTGTATCTGCGAGTGTGAATGCAACTTCACCACCTTCGCTCACATCAAAATCACCACCTGAATACGGACGACCAAAGGCGACACTACCAATCTCTGAGGTAATCACCTTATGTTTACCACTACGCGGCTGGTAAGCTAGGTGTGTTTTGCCTTCGCTATCGTAGCTAAAATAAAGACCTCTGCCGCTATCATCCCATTTTATATCTTCGACACTACGGTCTAAATCAGCAGTGAGTACTGAGGTTTTTCCTGATTTCAAATCAAGTAAATAAATGTCGCTGTTTTCATAGTTAGTCTTTTTATCGTCATAGCCTGTGTATGCCAGGTAACGACCATTTGGCGAGACTTTAGGGCGTGAATCTGGGCCTTTACGATCTGTTATTTGGGTAATTGAACGATCCGCTAAGCTAAGTTTATAGATTTCAGATTCAGTTGGGTGTAATTCATTATCTTCATAACGATTAGCCGAAAAATAAAACGCATCGCCTTTTTCGTTAAAGCTAACAGCACCACCATGATCAAAATCACCAGCGCTTAATTGACGTGCATTGCCGCCCGTTGCACTGATGATAAAAAAGTGACGATAGCCTTTTTCAGAGTAGCCACCGCCATCGGCACGGTAATAGGTATCGTCAATATATTTAGCTGGCTCTGCCCACTTAGCGCCTTCAGGCTTACCCGGTAAAGAAACTGGGCTTGCTGATTTTGCAGGCACAAACTGGCTAAACACTAATTGTTTGCCATCTGGCGTCCAAGTTAATCCGCCTGGGCTTTGCGTTAGGTTACTAATTTTTGCTACGTTACCGGTTTTTAACCATTTTACATAGATTTGGCTGCTACCATCTCGGGTAGAAATAAACGCTAAACGAGTTTCATCTGGTGACAATACCGGAGAGTAATCCATATGCACGCCAGACGTTAGCGGTAGCATGGTTTTACCATCTGGGTTTACTGACCAAATATTGCTGACTTTACGGTCGCTTTTGATATCCATGCGATTACGCACGAAGTAAATTGTATCGCCATTTTTTGTCATTTCTATTTGGTTGGCGTATTCAAGATCAAAAACATTTTCAAGTTGAAAGGTATTGCTAGCTCCTGCATGGCTGTAAAAGCTGGCTGCTGCAAGCAGTGCTAAAGACGTTTTAAACTTCATTTTATTTCCTTGTTAGTGAGCAGAAATTAGGGCGTTTTAACCTGTTATAAAGTAACAACCATCAGAAATATAGTCCATTGCGATGAATGGAGAAATCAATAGACAGATGGTCATTTCCCTTTTATGTTGAGTACAGACACTTTTAAACGTAAGGAGCACACAATGATAGGTTACATCATGTTAGGCACTAACAACCTAGCTAAAGCAGTAAAGTATTACGATGAATTGTTCGCCACTCTAAACGCCGAGCGCTTTTTAGAAACTGACCGCTTTGTCGCATGGAGCACAGGTCAAGATAAGCCCGGTTTTGCGATTACCAAACCTTATAACGATGAAAAAGCCACAGTAGGTAATGGCACTATGATTGCTCTGGCAGTCGAAACCCCAGCCCAAGTAGATGCCTTTTATAAGAAGGCCATAGAACTAGGTGGCACAGACGAAGGCGCCCCCGGCCCACGCGAAATGCCCGGCTTTTATGCGGGATACTTTAGAGACCTAGACGGTAATAAACTTAATGTGTTTTGTTTTACGCATGGGTAAAGAAAGTTAGCAAGGGGAAAGTTAGAAAGAGTAAAGTTTACAGGCGCTAGGCTCTAGGAAACAGGGCCTAGCTTATGTAGTCGAGGTTTTAGATAATAAAGAGTAAGTTTCACCAGCTTAGAACATTATGGCTCATTTAGACTGGTTTTCAGGTAGCTATCAGTAGAACTCTTACACCTTTGTAAAGTATGCATGCTCAAAATTGACAAGCTCCGGTGCTTTATATACATGCTAGTGATAGCAATTCATTTAAAGTAAATGTGCAGAATTATGAAAAAATTAGTGTATCTCATTGTCTCTTGCTTAGTTTGGCATCCCGTATACGCAGAAGAACCTGACGATCTTTTTGGCGCCTTGAGTGGCTTATACTGGTGTTTGAAGAAAGAAATTCCAACAAGCTTAGAGCAGATTGATTCCGCGTTTGGATTTGAATTACCAGCTAGTGCAACCAAAGCCAGTTTTGATGATTGGTATAAAAATGTAAGTTTAACCGTTGAAAATGAGGAGCTTTTAGTGACTCGGAAGTTAGATAAAACATCAAAAAAATCGACTGTTAATTGTGAATCTGTTTCAAGCACTAACTAGAACAATAGATCTCATGGTAAGCAAAGCGAGCTTTTTTAGAAAACGCGCTAAAGCACGACCTACAATTCGCAAAAAGTTGCGCGAAATAAATTTCACGCCTACAAGAAAGTAGTGGGGTTATCTTAAGTAGTGATGAGGCAGTTGTTGTTCGGCGCTAAAGCACCTCCTACCTCACATCTCGTACCTCGCATTTCGCACCTCGCATCTCGCACCTCGCATCTCGCACCTCGCATCTCGCACCTCGCACCTCGCATCTCGCACCTCGCATCTCGACTCTCAACCTGATGGCTGACGGCTGACGGCTGACAGCTAGAATCTCTACCAACTCCCGCTTATTTTCATTACACTGCTCCAATACAAAAATAATTATAAAAATTGAGAATGATCATGACGTCGAAATTGCTTAAACCTCTTTGCTGTGTATTTGCACTAAGCCTTGTGGGCTGTGGTGGAGGTGAGGTGTTTACTGCTCCTGCTAGTAGTGAATTTGCCCATGGCAATGAGCTACTAAGTGCCACGGCGCTAACCGAAGATGCTAGTCACGCGTTAGTGGCAACCCAATCTGAGGTGTGCGTTTGGGATAATCAGTTAAAAGCGCGTTTATACGATTGTATAACAGGGCAGGGCGCTGAACATGTTGAGCTTGTGGGCTTTAGCGCTAACAAATCTCGTTTTTTCATTTCAAATCGATTATCGGTGACTTTATACGATACTCGCACTGGGCGTAGTATTGGTACTTGGCTTACCGGGCAAGAAATCGCTAGAGACATCGCTATTTCAGCCGTAGGCGATACTTTGGTTATCGCTTATCGTAGCGGCAAGGCTGAGGTAATAAATACTCGCACAGGTGATACTAAGCGTTTTGATATTCATCGTTTAGATATTAATAGCGTGGCGTTATCGGCTGATGGGCAGTGGGCGTTTACCGGCTCAAGCGACAAATACGTTAAGCTTTGGTCAACAAGTGATGGTAGTACTCGCTTTGAAGAGCGTTTAGCGACCAGAGTAAATCACGTTACTCTAAATAAAACAGCAAGCTTGGGCTTTGCAATTGACTCGGTAGATGATCGTGTATTTTTTGATTTAGCCAATCAAAAAGAGCTATCAGAAGTGGCCTCATACTCTAACTTTATTGAATTCACTGCATCGCAATTTATTAATCAAGATAAATGGCTATTAACGGGATCACCAAAAATGAAGATGCGTTTATATCGCGTTGCAGATGGTGAATTAATCGCTGAATACGAAGCTAAACAACAGCGCCAACGTACGTCAGTACTGAGTGTGGCGTACGATGGTAAGCAACTATATTCAGAAACCAGCGATGGCCTATTGCAAGCTTGGCCATTTGATAAAATAAGCACTAAATAACAGCTAAAACAAAAACGCCTACTTTAAGTAGGCGTTTGTTTTAAATGGCGATGAAATTAGTAATCAAACTTATGCTTGGTAAACAAGCTTTGCACTTGTTGCCAAACTGCACCAGGTTTACCATCGCCAACTAACTTGCCATTTACTTTTACAACTGGGCCAACTTCTTTAGTGGCGCTGGTGATCCATACTTCGTCGGCATCAAGTAACTCATCTTTACTAATAATGCGCTCTTGCACTTTAAAGTCACTGTAACTGTGAAGAATATTGAGGATTAACCAGCGGGTGATCCCCGGTAAAATTTGGTTATCAAGTGGTGGCGTACTGATCACACCATCTTTAACAATAAACACGTTACTTGAACTAGCTTCGGTAATTTCTTCTAAGCGGTTAAATAGAATGGTTTCTTTGTTACCTGCTGCTGCACCGTGCTGGTAATGGATCACGTTGCCAAGCAGTGCTGTTGATTTAATATGGCAGCGTTGCCAGCGACGGTCTTGCTCAAGCGATACAGTGTAAGTTGTTGCATTGTCGATATCGCCTTGTGGCTCTGCTGGAATTTCAAAAGCAAACGCGAATACGGTCGGGGTAATATTAGTTGGGTAACCGTGAGCACGTTTAGTGTCGGCGCCGCGGCTAACGTGCAAATAAATCCCCAAGTTGTCACCTTGGTTTTTCTCGCATAAATCATTACAGATTTTACGCCATGTATCGGCACTGTAATCGAGCTTAATTTCAAGTTCGTTTAAACCGTTATTCATACGTTCAATATGTGCGCCAAAGCCAAGCATTTTGCCTTGGTATGATGGGATCACTTCATAGATGCCATCGCCAAATAAGAAGCCGCGATCCATTGGTGAAATCTTTGCTTCATCAGCGCCAAGGTATTCACCGTTTAGGTATACCGTGCCCATTGTTAAACCTCATTCTCTGTCGTAAAGCCGCCAAGTTGGCGAAGCCGAGTTATTAATTGTTGACCATGCATTGCATGCAGGCCGTCTTCGGTGAGCTCATTTTTATGGGTGACGCCATCGACACTACCGCGCTCACTTAGGTAATGCAAAATGTTGAGTGGCTCAATATCAGCCAGCAAATCGGTGTTATGCCAGCGACTTAAAAAGGCAATTAGCCCGTATGCTGCCCAGTTAGATACATCGGCGAGTAACAACTCATCACAGGTTGTTAAACAAGGAGTGATGTTTAGCGCTTGCATATGCTGTGCAAGGTTACCCATGCCTATTTCGTTACCGCCATCACCAATCGCTATGGTGGGGCAAGGTGCTTCTGTCACAAAAAAATCAAAGCAGCCGCAATGCTCAGAAATATCAATACCGCGCATATTATAATAACGCTGATGTTCGTTAAGCCCCGGGCGTTCTATTGATAAAACACACTCAGGCTTTAGCTGCGCAAGGGCTTTAATGCTAAAAGTGTGTGCATTATCAATGCTATTAATTGGCAGCTCAAAACAGTTAAAGTCATTTTTTAGGGCACTGTAAAGGGGGTTGCCAGTAACTAAAATAGGCTGTTTACCAAGCTTTTCGAGTACCTTGTAAAGTGAAATTGCACCAACCGGGCCATCAGTCTCGAAGGTATTGTTGACCGCAAAGCCCGTACCTATCAAAATAGTACCTTGTGCTTTATAAAGGTGTTTTGCTGCGCGTAAATACGTCCCTGTTAGTTGTTTTGCGTATAAATGCTGCATACCACGCGGGTTTTGTTCAACCATCATGGTTTCAATTTGTCGGCTGAGCGCTGCGTCGCTTAGGCTTGCTGACATAGTGCTTTGATCTCTTGAATGAGCGCAATACCCGCTTCATTATCGCCATGCACACACAGGCTATCGGCATTAAGTGCCAGCTGCTGACCACTTCGCGTTGTAACTGTGCCATGTGCAACTAACTGTTTAACTTGCGCTATTAGTGCCGCTTTGTCGTGTACACTGCCGGCTAAAGAGCGTGCAACAAGTTTACCTTCGTCTGTGTATTGACGGTCGGCAAACGCTTCTAAAATGAGTTCTAGTTCAAGCTCTTTTGCTTGTACTTTGTGTTTGTCTGCTTGGTTGGTAGCTAAAATCATCAACTTTAATGGCTTTACATAACTTGCCACTGCGCGCATAACGATATTCAGCGTTTGCTCGTCACTCATCATGTCGTTATACAATGCGCCATGTGGCTTAACGTATTCAAGCGTTAAACCATGTACTGCAGCCATACCATCAATTGCAGCAATTTGATAATGCAGGCAATTGGTCAGCTCTTTTTCGCTCATAGCCATTGAGCGGCGACCAAAGCCTTGCTTATCTGGGTAACTTGGATGTGCGCCAACCATTACTTTGTGTTGCTTGGCGAGGGCTAGGGTGTTTGCCATCACATCGGCATCGCCAGCATGAAAGCCACAAGCAATATTTGCCATATCAATATGTGGCATAACTCGCTCGTCTAAGCCCATTTTCCACATGCCAAAGCTTTCGCCAAGGTCACAGTTTAGTTTCATCGTCATTTATAACGCTGCCATTTTACTATTTGGAATATCGGTGATCAGCATATGCCCTGGGCTATGCGTGATACAAAAATCAGGTGCCGCGTTGGCAATTGCAACTTGTGGAGTCACACCACAGGCCCAAAATACGGGCACTTCGCCTTCTTTAATGGTCACCGCATCACCAAACTCAGGTTTGTTGATATCTTTAATGCCAATTGCAGCAGGGGCGCCAAAATGCACAGGTGCACCATGTACACTTGGAAAACGGCTGCAAATTTGGATCGCGCGAATGGCATCGGCAGGTTTCATTGGGCGCATGCTTACAACCATATTGGCGTGAAAAATCCCTGCACTTTGGCAAGCCATATTGGTCACATACATAGGCACATTTTTTTGTTCGCTGATATTTCTGATCTCAAGACCCGCGGCAATCAGCGCTTCTTCAAATGAGAACGAGCAACCAATTAAAAAGGTGACTAAATCGTCGCGCCAGTGATTCGTAATATCGGTAACCTCTTCAACCATTTGGCCATGCTTAAAGACACGGTAACGAGGTAAGTCGCTACGAATATCAATGTCTTCACCAACAGTTGGCATATCGGTAACGCCCGGTATGCGGCTAGTTGCAATGATTGGGCAAGCTTTCGGGTTTGCTTGGCTAAACTGCAAAAAATCAAACGCGTATTGTTTAGGTAAAATCACTAAATTAGCTTGCACAAAGCCCGGTGCAAAGCCCGATGTATTGCCAGTGTAGTCACCCTCGCGTACCATTTTACGAATAGCCGCTGGAGTGGTTAAAGATGCATTTTTTTGCATGTGACTCTCCTTGAAATTAATACTTGCCCATTGTTGCTACAATAACACTCAGTTCAGGTCATTAATAGTAACGGGCAGCTGCCCTTTAGCAGGGGCTTTCCCTAGTAAAACGTTTGCCAGCGCTGTAAAAGCAGGGCCAGCAATCTTTTCATCTGTATCTACATCTATATTGTAAGCATAGGTGGCAAGTACAGCATCGCCAAATTTTCCAAATTGGGCAATATCGTAAGGGGCTCGTAAGCTGACAAATACGGTCTTTTTATGGGCTAATTTTGCTTGTTTTAACAATGACTCTAATGCCGCTGATTGATCTGCTTTAGCAATTGCAAACTCAGGGTTATCAGCTAAGTCATCCATCCCGCCGACTTCAACAGCACTTTGTTTTGGTGACGCATTTGCGGCAATGATAATGTCGGCTTCGTTAATTTCTTTTAATGTTGCAAGCGGCTCATAACCTTGCAAACTCGTACAGCTAAAGCTGATTAGCTTATCGGTGTTATCAATTAACGCCTGCTGCAGAGCATAGCATTTGCGGGTGTCTGGCATAATAATATGCACTTTGCTGCCCGATTTAATGCTAAGCGGTAGGGTGTTTTTCTCGTTTTTCACTTCGGTGATAGCAGCTAATGCTAATTCAGCTTCTACTTTTCTATGGCTTTGATCACCCAGTAGAAGCTGCGCTTTTTTGATGGCTGCTTCGTCATCAAGTGAAGAGGTAAGTTTAAACTTTTCTTTAAGTTTTAAAATACGTGTTGCAGAAGCACTCATTTCGTTGGCATTTAACGTGCCACGTTGTACTTCTTGCTCTAATCGCTCAATCAGGGCTTCAAGTACTGCTAAGTCTTTAGGGCTTCTGATTTCGATTGGCATCAGGGCAATATCAACACCCGCTGCAAAGGTATTTACTACCGCTTCGATTGGTTCAAAAAAGTGGCTGATCCCCGCCATATCGAGGGCATCTGTGATCACCACACCTTGATAACCAAGTTCATCACGTAATAAGTCGGTGATGATTTTGCGCGACATCGTTGCAGGTTTGATCATGGTTTTGCCTTCTTTACTGACAAACGTGCTGTCGTCTAGGGCAGGGTATTGAATATGTGCAGTCATGATCATACCCGGTTGTTGGTTTTTAATAATTTCTTTAAAAGGGGGGAGATCTTGCTGCCAAATGGTTTCTTTATCATGCATTACTTTTGGCAGGCCTGTGTGGCTATCTACGTTCGTATCACCATGCCCCGGAAAGTGCTTCAATGATGAAATAACGCCGTTGTTTTCAAACCCAGCTACTTGGGCGCCACCTAGTTTTGCCACCAATTGCGGATCTTCACCGTAAGAGCGCACGTTAATAACTGGGTTATCTGGGTTCATGTTTACATCGACCGTGGGTGCATAGTTAACATTAACACCCAGTGCCAATAGCTCGTCGGCAATGATGCGTGCAGATTCAGTTGCGAAGTGGGTACCATGTTCTTTATAGGTGGCGCCAATCGACATGTTACCGGTAAACGACGTACCAACATCACGAGGAATTCGGGCAACTCGGCCACCTTCTTGGTCTATCGAAATAAACAGCGGTAAGCCTAACTCTGACTTAGCAGCGGCTTTTTGTAGGTCATTATTAAGTTTGATCACTTGCGGCACGGTATCGATATTTTCTGCAAATAAAATCACCCCACCAATATTATGTTTAGTGATGATATTCGCCAAATCGGCCGGCAGCTCTGTCACCGGTGTACGGCATTTTTGTTCACCTGGGTCTTGCTCGCAGTAATAACGTAGGTCAAGCATGAGCTTTTGCCCTAACTGTTGTTTTAAAGTTAATGCAGACTCAGCAAATGATGATTGTAATGGCATGAAACATCCTAATCCGATAACCAGTGACGATAGTGCAAACTTATTTAACACAGCAAGCTCCAAAGCAAAACGCTTATTTAGTTTTTAGAATAAATTATTCTTGATGTTAATGGGTTTTTAAATATAAATACAGTATTTTTTTGCTACCCTAACGGTTTTTGAGTCCGACTGCAAAAAGCTAAGTTAGATCACCAAATAGGGCTAATAGGCTTAAATAACCAAACCTTTATACTGATAAAAAGCGTGGCGAGTTGATAATTTATCAATTTAATGGGTCGCTTTTTAGTACAATTTAAAGTAATAATATATTCCATAATTATCAGCGTAAATATGACAAGCCTGGGGGCGAGATGGCTTTAACTCGATTACACGCATTTAAACAGCAAATTAAACCTTTTTTACCAGAGTCAGCATTAATAGAAGATTACTCGCGCCGTTATGCGTACGGAACAGACGCCAGCTTTTATCGATTAATCCCTGAGTTAATTGTATTAGTGAGCAACCAAAATCAAGCACGACAAGTGATCATTGCTGCCAACGAGCAACAGGTACCCATCACATTTCGCGCCGCTGGAACGAGTTTATCTGGGCAAGCAATTACCGATTCGGTATTGGTTTTACTGTGCGATAGTTGGAGCAAGTTTGAAATCCTTGATGACGCTGAGGCGATACGCTTACAACCGGCGATCATTGGTGCTCGAGTAAATCAAGTATTAGCCCCGTTTGGTAAAAAAATTGGCCCAGATCCCGCTTCAATTAATAGCTGCAAAATAGCCGGTATGGCGGCAAATAATTCATCAGGCATGTGTTGTGGAGTGGCGCAAAACAGCTACCACACAGTAAAAGATATGACCCTCATTTTTGCCGATGGCACAGTGCTTAATACGGCTGATAGCCAAAGCTGTAATGCCTTTTTGCAAAGCCATAGCCCTTGGGTTGATGAGCTAATGAGCCTAGTTGATAGCATAAAGCAAAACCCTGATTTGAGTGAGCGCATCGCCCATAAATATCGTTTAAAAAATACCACAGGCTATGGTCTAAACGCGCTGCTGGATTTTTCTGATCCAATCGAAATCATTAAGCACCTCATTATTGGCTCTGAAGGTACGTTAGCTTTTATCGCCGATATCACCTACCACACTGTGGTTGAGCATAAGTACAAACACACAGGTTTCTTTATTTTTGACGATATCAGCAAGGTGTGTGAGCTGGTACAAAGGCTGAGTGAGCTTGATGTTGCTGCTGTTGAGCTACTAGATAAACGTGCTCTGATCTCGGTGTCCGAGCATGCCATCATGCCAAAAGAAGTGGCTAGTTATCCGGAGCAATCAGCGGCACTGTTAATTGAGTTAAGAGCTGAAAATGCACAGGCTCTCGATGCGCTCACTAAGAGCACTGAGCAACTTCTTGCCGAGTTTAAGCAAAGCCAACTGGCAGCGATTGAGTTTTCAGCAGACAGCGCCCGTAATGCGGCACTTTGGAATATCCGTAAAGGTACGTTTCCTGCGGTTGGCGCAGTGCGCGAAACTGGCACTACTGTGATAATTGAAGATGTTGCCTTTGCCCTTGATAAATTAGCTGATGGCGTGAATGCGCTGCATCAATTATTTATTAAATATGCTTATGATGAAGCCATTATTTTTGGCCATGCCCTTGCCGGAAATCTACACTTTGTATTCACCCAAGCTTTTGACACACCAGAGCAAGTAAGCCGATACGAGCAATTTATGGCCGATGTGGCGAACTTAGTGGCGGTTGAACTAAAAGGGTCATTAAAAGCTGAGCATGGTACAGGGCGTAACATGGCGCCGTTTGTTGCCACCGAATGGGGAGACGATGGCTTCGCGGTGATGGTTGCGCTTAAAGCACTATTCGATAAACAAAATATTCTTAACCCTGGGGTTATTATTAATCACGACAAAAATGCCCACACTCAGCATTTAAAAGTCATGCCAAAAAGTGATGATATTATCGATACCTGTATTGAATGTGGCTTTTGCGAAGTGGTTTGTCCATCAAAAGGACTTAGCTTAACACCGAGGCAGCGTATTACTTTATGGCGACACCGCACAGAGCTACACAATCAATTGCTAACAACCGATGATGTAGCAAGCAAACAGAAGTTAAATCAAAAGCTCAGTGTTATCGAGGCCGACTTTAAATACCTTGGAATTGATACGTGCGCGGCAACGGGTCTTTGCGGTCTTAAATGCCCGGTGGGGATTAACACGGGCGAATTTATAAAATCGCTCAGAGCAAAGCAAGCTTCTTCTAGCAAGGTTGCGCTGTCATTATCACGCTTTGCTAGCAAGCATTTTGCGGTTGTTGCTACGGGTGCACGGTTTGGTTTAACCGTGATGCAGGTGCTCGAAAAAGCAATCGGCAGCAGTAACCTAAGAAGCCTGAGTAAACCTGCTAATAAGTTGCTTGGTACACCGCTGTATTACTCGGCATGGGCAAGAGCCGAGCAACCAATTAATAGAAAGCTTCAACAACCCCAACAAGCGAAAAAGTTGGTGTATATGCCAAGCTGCGCAAGCCGGATTTTTGCGGCCGATAAACTTGCCGATGATAAGCGCCCACTGCTTGATGTGATCTATTCTCTCGCTGCCAAAGCAGGTTATGAAGTGCTACTTCCGAAACTGGCAGATTCACTTTGCTGCGGTATGCCATTTGCTAGCAAAGGCTTTAATAAAGAGTCTAAAAACAAAAGTGAGCAGTTACTTACTGAGCTCGAGGCGCTTTCAAATAATGGTCAATACCCCATTATTTTTGATGCCAGCCCTTGTGCACTTACTACTCTTAATGCCGCGCAAAATACGGCACTCACAATTTATGAAAGTGCTGATTTTGCAGCGCAGCATTTACTGCCTAATTTGCAAGTCACGCCCGTAAATGAGCCGGTGATGCTCCATGTTACTTGTAGTTCTAAGCGATTAGGTAAAGAGCAAAGCCTAGTATCACTTGCCAAGGCATGTAGTAATGAAGTGATTATTCCAGCTGATATTGAGTGCTGTGGTTTCGCCGGTGATAAGGGCTTTAACTTACCAGAACTCAATAGCAACGCGTTAAAAACCCTTAAACAACAAGTACCAAAAAACTGTAGTCGGGGTGTGTCTAATAGCCGTAGTTGCGAAATTGGTTTGACTGAACACAGTGGCATTAGTTATCAGTCAACTTTGTATCTACTCGATAAACAAAGCCATGCAATATAACAGGCTTAATTGCTAATTTGATGAGCCAGTGATTGACTGGCTCATCTATTTAAAAGCCTACACTTTCCAAAAAATGCCTTTGCGATAGCAGCTGTACATCACCCCATAAGACACCACTAAAAACAGCAGTGAAAAGCTAAAAGAAGCGAGGTAATCATTGCTGATCACTAATTGTATTAGGCCATAAATACTGCCTTTTAAACTGCTATCGCCGAGCGGGATTATAATTAATAGCCGTGCGAACACGCCTGCAAACATAAAAAATAATATCGCATTTGCACCAAATACAATGAAAGGAGCGCCCCAACTACGCAGCTTATAAATATCTAAAATAGCACTGCACAGCGCATAGAAAATCGCTGCCAGCCCTGAGCTGAGTAGCACATAGCTCGGCGTCCATAAGGCTTTATTGATAGGCGTTAATGGCGAAATAGCATAGCCGGCAATAACAGCTAATGTACCCAGTAAGATAAGTGTACGAGCTTGTTTTTTAAGGTCGGGTTGCTTAGTTAAATAAACCGCAGCCAAGATGCCGCTAAGCGCACTTGCAGTGGCAGGCAGTGTTGAGAACAGCCCTTCAGGGTCAAATGGCAGTGGCTTAGCATTGGCGTAATACAGGTGATGACTACCAAATACGGCATTGTCTATGAAGGTACTTAAGTTATTGCCATGTAACCATAAGCCACTGACTACCTCGCCATTTGGCAAGGTATAGGGGATATAAAGCATGGCAGCGCCATAAAACACTAAAAGAGCGATGCAAGTAATGGCTATTTTCTTAGGCGATAAATAGAGATAACAACACAGAGCAATTAAATACACCAAACCGATACGTTGCAGCACGCCCAACACACGCAGCTGCAATAATTTGTCATCAAGCCAGCTAAAAGAAGGGTCTCGAAAGTTGTAATAAAACAAGGCTAAAAACCAACCGAGGGCAATGAGTTTAATGGTACGAATAACCCCTGCTTTTAGTATGTGTTGATCACTGACCCCTTTAGCACGCAAGCTATTTACTGAGAGCGTGATAGACATGCCGACGATAAAAATAAAAAACGGAAAAATTAAGTCGGTGGGCGTCCAACCATGCCACTGTGCATGTTTCAAAGGCCAATACATCGCTCCCCAGCTACCCGGGTTATTCACTAATATCATGGCGGTAATAGTCAAGCCCCGCATTACATCTAACGCCATGAGGCGATGTGAAGGGAGTTTATTGATGATTTCAGCACAGTGGTGACGCATAGGAAAACTTTATTGTTATTTTGTTTTTATAGTGCAATAAATTATTACATCAAAGCAAGCTGCTTTTTGAACAATATAAATCGTACGTATTAGCCGTTCTTTTAACTGTCTTAAGTTTATAGTTCATTAAATTCAATATGTTAAATAACGAGGGGGTTGGTAGGTGGCTTTGATGTCGTTCATATTCAACGAGCGCTTGGTAGCTGAAGTTATTAAACAGAGTTACTTTAATTAATTAGAGTAATTGCACTCATTTGTTTGCGCTAAATCAAATTATGACAAAAGTTCTATAGAGGTACATAGAACATCTTGCTAGTATAAAGGTATTAGATGTACCCGATATGGACTTTGGGCCTGTATGTGAGAAATATCGTGCTTAATAGTCTTAGCCATGGTTTAAACCTACGCCGCTTAATTTTAGTGTTAGCGTTTTCTGCAACGCTTATAACCTTTCTAAATAGTTATTACTCGAGCTACCAAGTTCAAAAGCAACAACTAATAGATAAAACTCTTAATAATCATAAAGCATACGCCGCTAAGTTGGTGTCGGCGACCGATAACTTTTTACTTAATGCTCAGCAACAGCTTGCTTATGTTGGAAAAATTCTTGAAGACGATTTTAATAATCAAGGCTTAATTAATTCTGAGGCAGACCGCCTAAGGCTACAAACCAATAGTTTTAATTCGACCATTATTGTTAATGCGCAGGGCGATATTTTAGGGGTATCACCAAAGTCATTGAAGCTACAAAACCGTAAAGTAGATAGCTTTGGCACTAAAGCGGCTTTGTCGTATCGTACTCCAATGATCAGCGAGCCTTATATCTCGATGGCGGGCAATTTACTGATCTTTATATCGCAGCCTTTATTCGATAAACAAAGTAACTTCATTGGTTATATTGGCGGCACTTTGTACTTAAAACGTGCCAGCATTTTAAATGAATTGCTGCAAGTTCATTATTATCAAGATGGCTCTTATCTGTATGTGGTTGATGAAAACCATCGCTTACTCTATCACCCAGATAAAAGCCGTATTGGTGAGCAAGTGTTTGATAACCAAGTAATTGAAGAAGTACTAAAAGGAAACGCCGGCACCCAGCTTGTTACCAACAGCAAAGGCGTTGAGATGCTTGCAGGCTACGCTCCTATGACAGTTGCTCCATGGGGAGTCGTCACTCAGCGCCCACTAGAAAGCACGCTTGCACCGCTTGATAATTTAATGTGGCAAGTGTTTGTAAAAACCGCCCCAATAGGTGTACTCACATTTATATTGATTTGGGTGTTAGCACGTTTAATTGCTCAGCCTTTAAGGCAGTTAGCCGAAACTGCAAATACTTTAGATCGCCCTTCAACGTCACTTGAGCTGACACAAATTCGCTCATGGTACTTTGAAAGTAATGAACTCAGAAAAGCCATGTTAAAAGGGGTCGGGTTATTACAAAGTAAAATAGGGCTATTGCGCCAAGAAGCGCAAACTGATCCCCTCACTTGCCTGCATAATCGCCGTAGCCTCGATATGCAAATTAGCCATTTGATAGCTCAACGTTGCCCTTTTGCTGTATTGGCTATCGACATCGATCACTTTAAACGGGTTAACGACGAGTTCGGTCATGACATTGGTGATGTGGTTCTACAGTCGTTAGCTAAAATTTTGTTAGATGTTACTCGTGATAGTGATGTGGTTGCTCGTACAGGTGGTGAAGAATTCATTGTGATTATGCCAAGAGTGGAAGCAAAACGTGCGTATCAGCTGGCTGAGCGTTTGCGTATGCGGGTGTCAGAAAGCTACATTGACCCGGTTGGCTGCATTAATGTATCAATTGGTATTTCGGGCTGGCCAATTGAGCAATTAAGCATTGATGAAGTATTTAAGCTTGCTGACCAAGCTTTATATCAAGCTAAAAAAACCGGTCGTAACCGCTCAGTTGTCGATGCCACATACAGCCAAGACCTTGCTCCAGTTTCTGAGCCTTCAATCTTGGAATAAGTTATTTAATGTGCAATAGTGGATGCTATTAAGTTATTTATGGAAATCAAAATGGCATTCACTTTTTTGGCTCGTTTAACTAAATCCACTTCTTTGTTAGGTATTGCGCTTATGAGTGCAAGTACTGCTTATGCCAACCCAAGCGATGATAAACGTAGCGAATTTGTGGATGTAGGTGCTTTGCTACCGAATGCTGTGTTAGATATCCGTTATTATGGTCATAACAACTTTGTTGGCAAACCAGTTGATGGTTACAACGCACCTAAATGTTTATTGCATAGCAGTGCTGCAAGCGCGCTTAAAAATGTGCAAGTAGCAGCGCAAACCCAAGGTCTGAGCTTAAAAATATTTGATTGTTATCGCCCGCAGCGCGCCGTTGATCACTTTGTACGTTGGGTTAACGATTTAGAAGATACCCGCACTAAAGCTGAGTTTTATCCAAACTTAGGCAAAGACAAGCTGCTTGGTGATTACATCGCCGCTAAATCGGGTCACAGTCGTGGTTCAACGATTGATTTAACGTTAGTTGATGTAAAAGGCAAAGATCTTGATATGGGCTCACCGTTTGATATGTTCGACACTCTTTCTAACACCGACGACCCGCGCATTAGTGCAGAGCAAAAAGCCAATCGATATAAACTTAAAAGCCTGATGACAGAGGCCGGTTTCGCCCCTTATTCAATGGAATGGTGGCATTTTACCTACCAACCGCAAGCATATCCCGCCACCTATTTTGATTTTGTGGTGGAGTAGGTAAAACAGCTTTAAGCTTTCAGCTGTAAGTTTTAAGCCGAAAAGTGTTGTTTTTGAATGTTGAGTTAGCTTGATTAAATGGCGTTGAATGTTAGACACGCCATGCAAGCATGACGCCTACGGTTTGATGTAGGCGTGAAACTTGTTTCACGCGTCTGACGGCTGATAGCTGAAGGCTGACAGCTCCTTCTAGAACCAAGCGCATGATGACGCGGGATAAACCCGCTGCTACAAGTAGGCGTGAAACTTGTTTCGCGCGTCTGACAGCTGATAGCTGAAGGCTGACAGCTTCTTCACGTTGGGTTTCGCTGCGCTCTACCCAACCTACATCACCTCTTTTATCGGTGAATAATCAACTTTAATTTCAACAATATCGACATTGGCATTTTGTTTAAAAGCGTTTTGCACTTTTAATAAATCAGTGTCTTTTTCAGCAAGGTAGCGATAGCTTTTGTTGGTCATTTTTTTCAGCGTATATTGGCTGCTAAACGCTACTGGTAAGCTGTTTTCTTTTAGCGTTAAGTAAATTGCACCCGTTGCGATGCCGCGCTCTTGCATTGCATGATTAAAGACTTCTGTGCCCTTGGTTAAAGTAGGCGCATCAAAGGTAATTTTTTCGCCATTATTACTAAAAGCGTTCGTCAATTTTTGCTTGTTGATTTCGACTGCTTTTTTAACATCTTTAACTGAAGTTTGTTCTTTTTGTGAACTGGTTGTTGGCTGCTGTGTTGTATTTTGCTCGCTTATTTCATTTTTTTGACAGCCTGATACTAGTACTAATGCTAGTGTAAGTGCTTGTATCTTAATTGTTTGGTTCATTATGTTCCTGCTTGTTTGTTACTTTTGTTTACAATTAATTCTGTTTTTTAATTGCCATATTGGGTACATTGGCCACGGTTATGATTGTTAACCGAAAATAAAAATATAACAATAGGGAACGTAAGGAATGTCTCAATTTAAAGTAACAGCAGTTGCTACCATGGTAACGGCTATCTTGGCATCATCTCAAGTACAGGCAAGCGAACAAACTCGCTTTTATAATGCTTCAAGCGTTAGCTCTCAAGTACAATTTAATCCTCAAGTATCTCAGCAACGTGCATTAGCTGAGCGTCGCACTGTATCGGGTCACAAATCAATTTTCGATGCGCAATTAGGTAAAGCTACGTTCTTATGGAATGCAGTAGGTCAAGCTAAGCCTGATATGGCAATGGTGCTTCCTGAGCAACGTAATGCTTACGCTGCAGATTTTTATTTGAATGCCTTAACCGGTGTTAGCACCGCTAAAAAAGGTGTATCAAGCGCTGTATTAGCAGATTTATCTGAGCAAAAGCTTGGCTCAATCACAGCTAAATACAAGCAAAAAGTTCATGACATTGAAGTATTCAACCGTGAATACAACCTGATCATGGATAAAGAATATAACCTAGTTGCTGGTTCTGGTTATTTCGCTAACACAAGTTCAAATGCAACGCAGTCGTTCGCGCCACTTGCTGAGTTTGTTGGTGCTGAGCAAAGCATTAAACGTGCAATTAAAGAACTTGCTGATATCAATGTGTCGTTAACTAAATCAACTGAGCAAGGTGACTATGTTAAGTACACTGTGTCTAACCAAAGTGGTGACAAAGTTGTATTAGGTCAGCCACGTGCTAAGAAAGTATTCTTTGAAGTAGCGGGTGAGCTGCAATCGGCATACTATGTTGAAGTAGAAGTTGCTGATAAAAACAGCCTAGAAAGCGATTACTTCAGCTACGTTATTGGCGCGCAAAACAGCAAAGTTTATTTCAAGAAAGACTTAAAAGCACACGCGGCAGACTTTAACTATCGTGTATGGGCTGACGAAGATGGTTACCCATGGGAAGGTCCACACGGTGATGTGATCCCAGCTGATGGCCCAGATCAAGTTGATGAAACTGAAATCCTAGATGCACCACTTGTAAGCCTGTCTTACTACAAAAAACTAAGCACGATGGATCCGTGGCTTGCTGATGACGCTACAACAACATCAGGTAACAACGTATTTGCTTATGCTGATGTAATTGCACCTCAAGGTTACACTGAAGGTGACTTCACTGCTGAAACTACTTCAGATTACACATTCGATTACCCTTACCAAGTTGATCAAGTAGCAAACAGCTACGACAACCGTAAAGCGGCAATTGTTAACTTGTTCTACATGAACAACTTCTTACACGATTTCTTCTATGACCATGGTTTTGATGAAACATCAAATGTTGCACAAGTATCAAACTACGGCCGTGGTGGTGTAGAAGGCGACCCAATCGAAGCACAAGCGCAAGATAATAGCGGTTTAAACAACGCTAATATGGCAACACCTGCTGACGGTGCAAGCCCTCGCATGCAAATGTATTTATACAACTCGAAAGATGCGAAAGTGGGTGTAGATTTCGGTGTGGTTGTAACATCAGATGAAACAATTGGTCTACTTGAGTCTTCTAAAGTATCTGGCTTTGGTCAAATGCAATTTGCTGATATCGCGGGCGAAGTTGTTCGTTTAGTTGATGGCAATGATGTAGATTCTGGTAGCGTAACAGACGGTTGTGAACCTGCAACAAATGCAGCTGAACTGGCTGGCAAAATTGCGCTAGTCGATCGTGGTTCTTGTAACTTCACAGCAAAAGTACTACACGCTCAAGAAGCGGGTGCAATTGGTGCTATCGTTGTAAACAACAACCCAGATACAGATGAGCCAGCGCCAATGGGCGGTGAAGACGATGCAGTTATCATTCCTAACATGGGTCTGAACTATGCTGACGGTCACGCACTTTACGATGGTATCGCTGCAGGCGACACTGTTACTGTTAATATGTTCAACAAAGCAACGTTAAAAGACGGTACGTTAGATAACGGTATTATTGCTCACGAATGGGGTCACTATATCAGTAACCGTTTAGTGGGTAACTCATCAGGTCTTATCAACTTCCAAGGCCGTGCGATGGGCGAAGGTTGGGGTGATTTCCACTCACTGATGTTCATTGCTAAAGCTGATGACATTAACATCCCAGGTAACGACAAGTTCCAAAAAGCTTACGGTAGCGGTACATTCGTAGAAGATTTCTACTATGGTATTCGTCGTGTTCCATATTCAACAAATATGGAAGTAAACCCGCTGTCTTTCCGCCACATTACTGAAAATGAAGGTGCTGATGTAGGTATTGCTCCAACTAATGTTGGTTCGCCACACGCAGCAGGTGAAATTTGGGCAACTATGCTTTGGGAAAGCTATGTAGCACTTATCAATGAGCACGGCTTTGAAGAAGCTCAAAACCGTATGGCTAACTACTTAGTTGCTGGATACAAGCTAACTCCGGTTGCTCCACTATACACAGAAGCACGTGATGCTATCTTAGCTGCAGCGTACGCAGTTGACCCAGAAGATTACAAACTAATCTTAGGTGCATTTGCTAAGCGTGGTATGGGCTTAGGTGCTAAAGCACCAGAGCGTTTCAGCGAAGATTTAACAGGTGTTGTTGAATCTGACAAAATGAAACTTGCTAGCTTCACATTCAAAGATGTGGCAATGGATCCAAACTACAACGGTGCAGAGCTAGGTTATTGTTCAAACGATAACGTGCTAGACAAAGGTGAAACAGGCACATTAACTGTTAGCATCATGAACACAGGTAGTGAAGTACTAACTGGTACTCAAGCACAGTTAACGGTTGTTAGTGGTCACGATGTAACGTTCGAAAATGATGGTTTAATCACTTTTGACGATACAACTCCTTACGCTTCACAAACAAGCGCACCTATCACGTTTACACTAAATGATGCAGGCACTGCTGATACACTTGAAATCGAAGTGTCATTCCCAGAGCTTTCTGCTGATGACGAGATTGTTGAAGCAGCAAGCGATACAGTATCTTACCTTGTGAACATGGACTTTGAAGATAAAGCACCAGTTAGCTCACAAACTGCTGACGATATGGAAGTAGCAGGCGCTTCATTACGTGACTGGAAAGAAAACGTAATGACAGGTGATGACTTAGCAGTTGGCACACAAAGCATGGCAACCGGCGGTAATGTTAACTTCTTCAACAGCTTTGGCTTCGGTCTTGGCGAGCAAACCATGTACCTAAACAACAATGACTTCCAGTCAGATGTTGCGGTTGAATCAAGAGAGTTTGATATCGGTTTTGCTGGTGATTTTGAAGTTTCATTCTGGCACTTCTACCTAATCGAAAACGAATGGGATGGTGGTGTTGTAGAGATCAGCGTAAACGGTGGTAACTGGGTAGATGTTACTGAAATGGGCGGTACATTTGATGTTGGTTACGATGGCCCACTAATCGAAAATGACGCGCAAGCACTACAAGATCGCGATACCTTCACAGGTAACAATGTTGATGGTAACGGTGTTTATGGTAACTACGAAACAATTCGTTTCGGTACTGAACTAAACGGTAACCGTGCAAAATTACGTTTCCGTATGTCATCAGACAGCGCAGTACGTGAGTTCGGCTGGTGGATTGATAACGTAACTGTTAGCAATGTAACGTCACCAATCTTCTCAAACGTGATTGCTGGTGATGCATTAGCATGTGATAACGCACTACCATTACTTTCTGTATCGGGCGATGAGTCTGTTTCTGAGTCTGCTTCAGGCACATTAACGGCAACAGCGTCAGACCGTAACAGTGATGACACGCTAAGCTACACCTGGACGCAACTAAGCGGCACAACAGCAACACTTACAGGTGCTGACACTGCAACTCTAGGCTTCACGCCAGGTGCTATCTCAAGCGATGACGAGTTAGTATTTGAAGTAACAGTAAGCGATGGTACAGACTCTGTATCAGAGCAGTTCACTGTTGCCGTAACTAACGAAGCTGAGCCAGTAGAAGAGAAGAAAGTAACTAAATCTAGCAACGGTAGCTTTGGTTTCTTAACACTACTACTTGCACCACTAGCGCTTATCGGCCGTCGCCGTAAACGTAAATAAGACTTTTAAATAGTGATAACAAAGCCCTTACAGTTCGCTGTAAGGGCTTTTTTGTTTTAAGTTAGCGAGAGTAAAGTTAGCAAGGGGAAAGGGGAAAGTTTCGAGATGCGAGATACGAGATGCGAGGTAGCAGCGATTTTACATCGCGTCCTAGCGCCTAGTACCTAGCGCCTGATGTTTTCATTCGTAGGCGTGAAACTTGTTTCGCGCGTCTGAACGCTGAACGCTGATAGCTGACGGCTGACAGCTCTTTTTACTATCTTTGTGGGGTCATCAATACTCGATAACCCCACATTTCTGACTTACAGCTTACAGCTTACAGCTTAGAGCTTAAAGCTTAAAGCTCAAGGTAAACTATTGAACCGTGGCTTTTAGGCCGCGGCGTTTTAATAACGCTGAGGTGTCTGGCTCTTGACCACGGAATGCTTTGAACGATTCCATAAGGTCACGTGAGTTACCCACTTCTAAAATTTCTTTACGGTATTTTTCACCCATTTCGCGAGTTAAACCACCTTGCTCTTGAACATATGCAAAGGCGTCTGCCGCTAAGATTTCACTCCACATATAAGCGTAGTAACCCGCTGAGTAACCGCCGCCCATTGAGTGTGAGAAGAAGGCTGACTTATAACGTGGTGGTACAAATGGTACATCAACACCATGTTTAGCAAGCGCTTGTTGCTCAAACTTTTCAATGTCTTGTAATGGTGCATCAGCAGAAAGTGAATGCCACTCCATATCAAGTAATGCAGCTGCAACGTACTCTAGGGTATCAAAACCTTGGTTGAAGCTACGTGATTGAATTACTTTTTTCAGTAGCTCATCAGGAATCGGCTCGCCAGTTTTATGGTGTTTTGCATAGTTAGCGATAACTTCAGGGTACATGGCCCAATCTTCCTCAAATGTTGATGGGAACTCAACGAAGTCGCGTGATACTGAGGTGCCAGATAGAGTCGGGTACTTCACGTTTGAGAACATGCCGTGTAAGCCATGACCCAGCTCGTGGAAAATTGTTGTTGCTTCATCATAACTGATAAGCGTAGGTTCGCCATTCGCGCCTTTTTGAATGTTCATAACGTTTACGACAACCGGCTTTTGTTCTTTAAGGCCAGATTGTTTAACGAATGAGCTCATCCATGCACCGCCACGTTTGCCTTCACGAGCGAAGTAGTCAGCAAAGAAAATGGCTAAGCTCTTTCCATTTTCATCAAATAACTCATAGGCTTTTACATCAGGGTGGTAAACCGGAATATCGTTACGTGGTTTAAAGGTGATGCCGTATAAACGGTTCATGGTGAAGAATACGCCATCTTCAAGAACACGGTTAAATTCGAAGTATTCTTTCACTGCATTTTCGTCAAGGTTGTATTTATCTTTACGTACCTGCTCTGCGTAGAATAACCAATCCCATGGCTGTAATTTGAATTGCTCACCTGACTCATCAATCTTAGCTTGAATAGCCGCCGCTTCTGCGTTGACGTTCTGCATTAATGCAGGGATCATACTCGCAAACATATCAAATACAGCTTGTGGTTTTTTCGCCATTTGTGACTCTAAACCAAAATCAGCCCAGCTGTCGTAACCTAATAGTTTCGCTTTTTGAGCACGTAACTGAGCAAGTTCTGCCACGATATCACGGTTACTATTTTCGCCCGATAATGCACGCTCAGCCGATGCACGCCATACTTTTTCACGTAAATCACGGTTTTTCAGTGTTGCCAGAATAGGCTGACGCGTGGTGTTTGTGATCTTAATTAGGTATTTGCCTGGATGGCCAGCCTCTGCTGCGGCATTGGCAAGCTGCTCAATTTGACCTGCTGGTAAGCCCTCAAGCTCTGCTTTGTCATCCACTAAAACAACATTTGTTTTAGTCAGCGCTAATAAGTTTTGTGAGAACTGAGTTGTTAAGCTTGAGTGCTTCGTATTGATATCACGAATTTGTTGTTTTTGCTCTGCACTTAATTTTGCACCAGCACGCACAAAACGTTTGTAGTAAACGTCTAATAAACGCTTTTCTTCAGCAGTTAAGGCAAGGCTGTCAGCTTCGCTGTGAATAGCCGCTACTTTCTCAAAGAGTGCTTTATTTAAGTAAATGTTGTCGCTATGAGCCGCTAGTTTTGGCGCTAACTCTTTTTGTAATTCACGACGTGCCGGGTTTGAATCCGTACCCGCTAAGTTATAAAAAATACTGCGTGTGCGTGTTAATAGCTCACCACTTTTCTCAAGCGCAACAATCGTATTGGCAAAATCAGGCTTTGCTGGATTGTTGATAATAGCTTGCACTTCAGCCATTTGCTCAGTCATGCCTTTATTAAATGCAGGCATGAAATGTTCATCTTTAATCGCACTGAAATCAGGCGTTTCGTATTGTAATACGCTTTTCACAAACAATGGGTTAGCTTGCTCTTTTGCAGCAACCGGTGTTGATTGCTCTGATTTAGGCGTTGATGTTGTTGTTTGCGGTTCTGAACAGGCCGTGAGTAACAGCGCAGAACTGATCGCGGTTGCGATTAGGTGTTTCATAGTTTTTCTCTTGTCATTTTTAAAATTAAATTGTGTCGATATAACCTTGCACATACGTTTTATAAGCTCTCGATTTGCATAGCGGTTAAAACGAATTACAAAAAGATGCTACAAAAAAGAACTTGTATGAGGCAGGTATCACCATGTGATCAATGAGCCCAGCATACTGTGTCTTATTACAATTGACCTCATACGTTGCGATAAGGTGATTATTGGCTGCGATAAGCCGTTAAAATTCTCTAAGATTGGAAAGCCAATTGTTACTTTGCAGCTTAAATATAAATAGCCTGACCTAATAGATCTTTTTGACTCATAACAGTGTCCAAATAAAAACTTTGTGGTATGTTATATTGTAACAATTTAGTCTGCAATCAATCTTGCCATGGAGTGCATTTTTTTACGATAAGTTGCAAATGTTGCTGAATAAGCAAGGAGTCATATGGCTATCATAATCAAACACGCTTGCGTTGTTAATGAAGGGCAGCGCGCATTAAATGATGTAATAATTGTTGGTGATCGAATCGCTGAAATTGCCTCAGATATCAGTGCCAAGGCCAATGATGAGGTAATTGATGCAAGCGGTTTGTTGCTATTACCTGGCATGATCGACGATCAAGTTCACTTTAGAGAGCCAGGCCTTACCCACAAAGGCACGATCGCCAGTGAATCCGCCGCCGCAGTGGCTGGTGGTATTACAAGCTTTATGGAAATGCCTAATGTTTCACCATCGACTACCACAGCAAAAGCACTTGCTGATAAATACGCGATAGCAGCGCAAACGAGCGCTGCGAATTATGCGTTTTACTTTGGCGCAACCCCAGACAACCTCGATGAAATTAAAGCCCTTGATGCTAAAAAGGTATGCGGCGTTAAAGTGTTTATGGGAGCATCAACAGGCGATTTACTGGTTGAACACCCTCATGCTCTTGAAGCCATTTTTCGGGAAAGCCCGGTACTCATTGCCACCCATTGCGAGCAAGGGGAGGTTATTCAACAAAATCAGCGCCACATAGAAAAACGTTATGGCGAGTTACAAATAGAGCATCACCCGTTAATTCGTGATGAGTTGGCGTGTTATGCATCTTCATCGTATGCCGTATCGCTGGCAAAACGCTATGGCTCGCAGCTGCATGTTTTACACCTAACAACAGCAAAAGAGCTAGAGCTATTTAGTAACGCACCCATAGAGCAAAAACACATAACCGCCGAAGCCTGCGTGCATCATTTGTGGTTTAACCAAGATGATTACGCAAGCTATGGCAATCAAATTAAATGTAACCCCGCCATAAAATCAGAGCAAGATCGCCAAGCGTTACTCGCAGCAGTGCGCGATGGTCGCATTGATATTATTGCCACCGATCATGCCCCTCATACTTGGCAAGAAAAGCAGCAACAATACAGCGCTGCACCTGCTGGGCTCCCATTAGTCGAGCATGCATTACTGTCGTTACTTGAGCAGGTAAAACGTGGTTCGTTGAGCCTTGAGCAAGTCGTTGAAAAAACAGCGCATAACGTGGCAAAGCGATTTGCTATCAAAGAGCGGGGGTTTATCAGAGAAGGCTACTTTGCTGATTTAGTCCTGGTTGATACAAATGCAGAAAAGCACGTTGAGCATACAAACACGCATTACTTATGCCAATGGACGCCATTTAATGGCACCACTTTTTCACACCGAATAACACATACCTTTGTAAATGGTGAGTGTGTCTTTGATGGGCAGCACGTAACCCCTCACAAGCAGGCCGCTAAGGCCTTAACATTTAATCGTTAAAAGAAGTTGATATGCAATTACCCGATATTACCTCGCACTCTAATGTAGATTTTCAGTCACCTTTAAAATGGGTCGGCATGGAAAAAATAGCATTGCCTTTGAAGCTTGCACAAACTCATGTTGATGTGCACTTGAATACCAAAGCTGATGTGTTTGTTAGCCTTGATAGTGATGCTAAAGGCATTCATATGTCGCGTCTATATTTATTACTTAATCAGCAATTGGCTAAACAAAGCTTAACGAGTCAACGTGTTAACGAGTTTATGCAGGCTGTTTTAGCATCACAAAAAGGCTTAAGTAAAGGCGCAAAACTGGTGCTGCATTTTGATTTACCACAGCTAAAACCAGCGCTACTTAGCGACCATGCCGGATACAATGCTTACCCTGTCGTTTTAACGATTACTAAGCAGCAATCGCTCACCATTAACTTAAAAGTCGATGTTGCCTACAGCAGCACCTGTCCATGCTCAGCGGCATTATCGAGGCAGCTTTTGAGCGAGGCAGTCGATAAGCAATTTAGTGATGAGCATATAGATAAAGCCTCTTTACTCAATTGGCTTGCAAGTGAACAGGGCTCAATTGCAACTCCCCATAGCCAGCGCTCTTATGCTTATATTGATGTCACTTTTAGTAGTGAAAAGCTACCTGATATTAGCGGCTTTATCACAGTATGTGAGCAAGCCATAGGCACCCCAGTACAAACCGCCGTAAAGCGTGAAGATGAACAAGCATTTGCTGCCCTTAACGCAAAAAACTTACTGTTTTGCGAAGATGCAGCAAGGCGATTGAAGCAGTGCTTCGAAACCATGCCGAGCATTGCTGATTACCAATTTAAGGTTGAACACCAAGAAAGCTTACATGGCCACAATGCAGTGGTTTATGAGTCTAAATATTAG
The DNA here is from genome assembly GCF_004208935.1 of Pseudoalteromonas sp. CO109Y. NCBI lineage: Bacteria > Pseudomonadati > Pseudomonadota > Gammaproteobacteria > Alteromonadales > Pseudoalteromonadaceae > Pseudoalteromonas > Pseudoalteromonas sp. CO109Y. The sequence goes on along the minus strand of NZ_SGPD01000039.1, from coordinate 90,052 downwards.
GTTCATAAACCTAAAATGGTTTACAAATTTTGACATTAGCGGTCGCAAAATATTGCTATTCATTTTCACAATGATAATGATACGAGCGCTAAAAATGATAAACATAATAATATAAAGGACGACTATGCGTTTTAAATTTATTGCTGCTGCAGTGGGTCTCGCTGTAGCAAATGTTGCTGTTGCCGACGAAGGCATGTGGCAACCTCACCAGCTACCAGAGCTTGAATCAGTGTTAAAAGCGAAAGGCTTGAGCATTGATGTAGAGTCAATTTCAAAATTAACAGAGTTTCCGATGAACGCGGTAATTAGCCTTGGTGGCTGTACAGCTTCGTTTGTTTCACCAAAAGGCTTAGTTGTCACAAATCATCACTGTGCCTATGGTTCGATTCAATATAACTCGACTACCGAAAACAATATTTTAGAAAATGGCTTTTTAGCTAAAACAACGGGCGAAGAAGTGCCAGCTGCGCCGGGTTCTCGTGTTTTTGTTACAGAGCAAGTAACCGACGTTACAGAAAAAGTAAACAAAGGCACTGAAAAGCTAACCGGTAAAGCTCGTTTTGATGCTATCCAAGCAAATGAAAAAGCACTTGTTAGTGAGTGTGAGCAAGACAAGAGCTATCGCTGTAATGTGTATACTTTCCACGGTGGTCTTGAGTATTACCTTATTAAATCGTTAGAAATTAAAGATGTACGTTTAGCGTATGCCCCTGCTATGGGCGTAGGTAAATACGGCGGTGATATCGACAACTGGATGTGGCCGCGCCACACGGGTGATTTCTCGTTCTATCGCGCCTATGTTGGCAAAGATGGCAAGCCAGCTGAATATTCAGAAGATAACGTGCCGTACCAAAGTGATGCGTTTTTAAAAGTAAGCGCTAAAGGCGTACAAGAAGGCGATTTTGTGATGGTTACCGGTTATCCGGGCAGCACAAACCGTTACCGTATTTCGCCTGAAGTTGATTACGTGTTTAACACAGCTTACCCATTAGCGCGTAAATATAACTCTAAATATGTCTCGTTAATTGAAGAAAATGCGCCTGAAGGCTCAGAGGCACGTATCGCTTATGAAAGCACGATTGCGGGTTATAACAACTACATTAAAAACTATGGCTCAATGATTGAGAGCTTCAATAAAGGGTCAATGTATAGCCGTAAGCAACAATTCGAAAAAGATCTCACTGCATGGATCAATGAAGATAGTAAGCGCAAAGCCAAATACGGACACGTACTTGCTGATTTATCTGCGCTAGTTGCACAGTCGCAAGAGCATAACCAGCGCGACCGCATGTTAGGTTACGTACACCGCTCGCAAATGATCTCAACTGCTCGACGTTTATACCGTTTAGCTTACGAGAAAAAAAAGCCAGATGCTGAGCGCGAAAGCGGTTATCAAGAGCGTGATATGCCACGTCTCGAGTCTCGTTTAAAAAGCATGAGCCGTCGTTATGATGAAACCGTAGATAAAGCTATTTTACTGTACTTTATTGAGCAATATGCTGCATTACCTAAAGACGAGCGAGTTGCAGAGGTTGATAAAGCACTGGGTCTAACAAACGGTTTTGATAAACAAAAACAGCAAGCCTTGCTTGATGATATGTATGCTAAATCGGTTCTTGCAGATGAAAGCAAACGTTTATGGATGGCAGATCTTGACCTTGCTCAGTTAAAGCAAAGTAGCGATCCATTCATTCAGTATGCGCATGCAATCTTTGCGGTCACAAAAGATATTGAAGATGCGAAAAAAGAACTGGCTGGTAAACAGCAAGCTGCTCGCCCTGCATTAATGGAAGCAATCATCGCTTATAACAAGGCACTTAATAAGCCAGTTTATGCTGATGCTAATAGCACCTTGCGTGTAACTTACGGTACGGTAGGCGGCTATTCACCGCAAGATGGCTTAGTGGCAACCCCCTTTACATCTTTAGAAGGACTACTTGCTAAAAACACCGGCGTTGAACCATTCAACTCACCAGAGAAACAAAACGAGTTAATTAAGCAAAAGCTTTATGGTGATTACACCGGCGGTATGAATACGGTTCCGGTTAACTTTTTATCTAATGTAGATACCACAGGTGGTAACTCAGGCTCACCAACATTAAACGGTAATGCTGAGCTCGTTGGTTTGTTATTTGATGGTGTTTACGAAAGCATTATTGGTGATTGGGATTACGATGAAAATTTAAATCGCTCAATTCACGTTGATTCACGATATATGCTGTGGGTGATGGATAAAGTTGATAATGCTCAAAACCTACTTAAAGAGATGACTATCGTTAAGTAATCTAAGTTTAAGGTTAATTTAAGCATTAAAATGCCAGTCTAACAGACTGGCATTTTTGTTTTTTATAAAAATAAAAGTACTGAATTTCATAAGGTTGAAAAATATTTATAAAAATTAATTTTTCTTAAGTTTTATTTAAGTTTCGCTCGATAAATTTTACACATAACCTAAGTGGAGCGAACAATTATGCTTTCAGTTCAACAATCACATCAAACTCAAGTTCAAGAGCCTGCCTTTGTTTGCACTCGTGAAGGAGGCCAATTTCGTGACCGCCTTGAGCGTAATATTAAGCAAGGTTTTGCTGCAGCCTATGACGCGAAAATTTCGCAGTTCATGCCGCTTCTTTGTGAGCTTAATGTTGATGATGAAGTATGTACCTTAGGCCTTCGCTCTGCATCACAACCTTTGTTTATTGAACAATACCTCCCTGCGTCTATTGAGCACTTTGTTGGTGCCAAGCGTGAGCACATTTTTGAGCTAGGTAATTTATGCTCAACGCATCGAAAAGCCACCTTGGCACATTTTGTTTTAATGAACGAAGCACTCTATCAAGCAGGAGCAAATTATTTAGTGTTTTGTGCAACCCGCAAAGTGAGAGCGCTATTAAAAATGCTGGGTGTCAATTGCAAAGAAATCGGTGTTGCAAATGCGCAAGCACTTCAAGATCCAGCAAGCTGGGGTAGCTATTACGACAATCAACCAACCATCTGTGTGGTTGACCTAAACGAAGCTCATCAGCGTGTATTAAATACCCCCGTTTTATTCAATATCAAACAGCAGTGTTTACAGTCATCGCTTGAGCTTGCTGTATTTTTGGAGGCGTTATGAGTTGGTTAACACAGTTACCACATAAAGATAGCGATACCTTAATGGTTTGCCACAAAAACGATGGTGTGCGCTCACTAACTAAACAAGAATTTACTGAACAAGTGACTCGCTTGCTACCTACCTTGGCAGAATTTGATGCCCAAGGTGTGGCTTATCAATTAGATAACACACCTGCTTGGTGTGTATTAGAAGCTGCGCTTAGCGAGCTTAAAAGAGTGGCTATTCCGCTACCAACGTTTTTTACTGCTCAGCAAATTGCGTTTGGTTTACAAAACAGTGGGGCAGGTTTATTTGTTTGTGACCGTGCTTTCGAAGGCGAGCATGCTAAATTAGTGGCGTTAGTAGATGTATGTAAGCATTACCCTTTATATGTTTACCAATTGAGTAATACACAGCCTGTGCCATATTTTGCAAACACGCAAAAGATTACCTTTACGTCTGGCTCAACGGGCACACCAAAAGGCGTGTGTTTATCGCTTGAAAGCCAATTGCAGGTGGCAACATCACTTTATCAAAGCATTGGTTTAGAAAAACCAAACCATTTATGTTTACTGCCGCTACCTGTTTTGCTTGAGAATTTAGCCGGTGTGTATGCGCCGCTATTAGCGGGTGGCACGGTTAACTTAGTGCCTTTAGCTGAACTTGGTTTTTCAGGTGCACAGCTACTTGAACCACATAAATTAATAGCCGCAATTGAACGTACTGAGCCAAACACCCTTATTTTAGTGCCTGAGCTACTGACTTGTTTAGTGGCTTTTGCAAAGCAAGGCTGGCAAGCACCTAAAAGCTTAAAGTTTATTGCAGTAGGTGGCGCAGTTGTAAGCCAAGCGCTTATTAAGCAAGCTCGTGAGCTCGGTTTGCCGGTTTATCAAGGTTATGGTTTATCTGAATCTTCATCGGTGGTGAGTTTAAACACTCGCGATGATGATGACATTGACACCGCAGGGCGAGTACTTAAGCACATTCAATACAAAATTGAAAATGGCCAGCTTTATATCAAAGGCTCATTGTTTTTGGGGTATTTAGGTCAAGCAGCACAAGATGCTGATGACTGGTATGCAACCGGTGATCTCGTTACTGAGCAAGCAGGTCGCTTGGTTATTCAGGGCCGCTTGAAAAATCAGCTGATCACCAGCTTTGGGCGCAATATCAGTGCCGAGTGGCCAGAGTCGTTATTGCTTAGCCACAGCCAGGTACAACAAGCGGTGGTGATTGGCGAAGGTCAGGCATTTTTAGCCGCGCTTATCTATGCAAACGAAGCGATGAATGACGCTGAACTTGCCGCCCATATTAGTGCACAAAACGCGCAACTACCCGAATACGCACAGATCAGAAAGTGGCATCGAATGACAGAGCCTATGAGCCACACGCAAGGTTTATTAACCAGCAATAATCGCCCTAAACGCGATGTTATTAATCAATTTTTTGCTAAAGAAATTTCAGCACTTTACCAAGAGGCGACCAGCATGAGTCAATTTTTCAATACATTACAAGCCGAAACACAGAAAGAACGTGACTACCTTTTAGCTGCGCCGATTATTAGCCGCGTTTTTAAAGGTGAAGTAAGCCTGAGTGAATATGCATCGTTCTTAACGCAAGCTTATCACCATGTTAAACACACCGTGCCACTGCTAATGGCAGTTGGTGCAAAGCTGAGCGATAAACAAGAGTGGCTGCGCGAAGCTGTTGCAGAATACATCGAAGAAGAGTTAGGCCACCAAGAATGGGTGCTAAACGATATTGCAGCCTGTGGTTTTGATAAAGAGTTAGTGCGTCATTCTCGTCCACAGTTTTCGACCGAGTTAATGGTGTCGTACGCCTACGATGCAATTAATCGCGGTAACCCATTGGCATTCTTTGGCATGGTTCATGTGCTTGAAGGCACTTCGATTGCATTAGCCGATAATGCAGCAGGGCAAATCCGTGAGGTTGTAGGTTTACCTAAAAAGGCGTTTACCTACCTTACTTCGCACGGTGCACTGGATATTGAGCATGTGAAGTTTTTCGAAAACCTCATGAACAAAATTGATAACGAGGACGACCAGCAAGCCATCATTCACGCCGCAAAATGTTTTTATAAATTGTACGGCAATATTTTCCGTGACCTCGATTCAGAACCTTTCTTTAGCGAGGCTGACTTGGAGCAAAGCGCATGAGTAGCCCAGTTTGTGTGCTAACCGGTGCAACAGGGGGCATTGGCCGTGCTATTGCCCTTCGCCTTGCAAAAGAAGGTTGGCGTTTATTACTCGTTGGTCGAAATGTGAAGCAACTTGCTGCACTGCAATTGGAATGTGGCAATGATGCTGAGTATTTTCAGGCCGACCTTAGTAACAGTGAATCTCGCGATGACCTAGCTAAGTTTGCTCAGCAGATTGGCGGGGCAACGTTACTAATCAATAACGCAGGCGTTAATGTAATGCAGGGGTTTAGTGAAATTAGCGAACAGCAAATTGATCATCTGTTAAATATTAACCTACATGTGCCTATTAAATTGTGTCAGCTGTTTTTACCACAAGTGACCCGCAATAAAGGCACGATTGTCAATATTGGTTCATCGTTTGGCAGCATTGGTTATCCGTATCAAACCTTGTATTGCGCAAGCAAGTTTGGCCTAAGAGGGATGACCGAAGCCCTTGCCAGAGAGCTCAGCCACAGCGATGTGAAAGTATTGTATTTAGCGCCTCGTGCCACCGATACCGCGATTAATTCGCCGCAAGTACGCGTGATGAACAAAGAGCTGGGTAACACCATGGATCCGCCAGAAAAAGTGGCTGATGCATTAATAGATTTAATTAAATCAAAAAAACGTCGTCGTTTTATTGGTTTTCCAGAAACATTATTTGCCCGTATTAACGGCGCATTTCCATCACTCGTTGATAACGCAATAGCAAAACAACTTCCTAAAATTAAAAGTTTTTTTGCCAACTAAATTGATCAAGGTGAATGATTATGACTAAACTAAATTTAAAAGCCCTAATGATGTTAGGTGTTATCATGGCTGCGCCTGCAAAAGCCGACTTTAATAGCGATTTAAGTTCGGTGCAAAAGCAGTGGGCAGTGGTTAATTACGAATTAGTTGACGATGCGCAGTTAGATGCATTCGAAAAGTTAGCGAGCGAAACCGCAGAGTTTAGCAAAGCCAACGACCAGCAAGCAGCCAGCCATATTTGGTACGGTATTGTGTTATCGAGCTATGCAGGTGCAAAAGGGGGCTTAGGCGCGCTAGGTCTTGCAAAAGATGCGAAAGCACAATTTGAAAAAGCGCTAAGCCTAGATCCAAAAGCGCTTGATGGCTCGGCATACACAAGCCTTGCAACCTTATACGGTAAAGTACCAGGTTGGCCTATTGGTTTTGGTGATGACGATGAAGCGAAAAAACTGTTTAAGCAAGCGCTTGAGCTAAACCCGCGTGGTATCGATAGCAACTATTTATATGCGTCATTCCTATATGACGAGCGCAAGTATAAATCAGCTAGAGAGTTTTTATTAGTTGCACAGCAAGCGCCAGCGCGCCCTGAAAGACCCAAAGCAGATCTTTACCGCCAACAAGAAATTACTAAACTATTGGCTAAGGTAGAGAAAAAAATAAAGAGATAAGCTATGCATTTATTGCTCGTTGAAGACGACCATTTAGTGGCAGAAGGCCTGTGTCGTTCTTTACGTCAACAAGGATACAGTGTTGAACATAGTTCGACCGTTAAGTCAGCGATGCAATGGCTGCAAAATGATGAAATTGAGCTGGTAGTTCTTGATTTAGGACTACCAGACGGTGATGGTATCGACATTTTAAAACACATCAAAAAGCATCGTAAAAACCTGCCCGTGGTGATTTTAACTGCTCGGGGCAGTATTGATGATAAAGTCATGGGGCTTGATTTAGGTGCTGATGACTACCTAGCAAAGCCCTTTGATCCCGCTGAGCTGTTTGCCCGTCTTCGGGTTGCCAGCAGGCGTGTGACCCAAGCACAAACCAGCACTTTAAAAGTTGGTGATGTTGAAATGGACACCGCCGCTTTTACCGTGAGCTTTCAAGGTGAGCCAGTAAACTTGCCGCGCAAAGAGTTTATGCTCCTTAAAGCCTTGCTAGAAAACCAAGGTCGCGTGCAATCAAAACAGCAGTTAGAAAGTAAACTGTACGAATGGGGCGAAGAGGTGGGGTCTAATACCATCGAAGTACACATTCATCACTTGCGTAAAAAATTCCCAAAAGAGTTTATTAAAACCTTGCGCGGCATTGGTTATGTGGTGGGTAAACGCTAGTGTCAATTCGTAAAAGGCTGACTCTACTTATATTGTCTATGGTGATCTTAACCTGCTTTTTGGCATTTACTAAAGGTTACCGTGAAAGTATGAATCAGGCTGAAGCACTGCTCGATAACGAGCTGGTAACGCTGGCACATGTGTTAATCGAGCAGCCACTCAGTAAAGAAACCCCAGCTTATACCAGTGATTTACCGCAGTTATTGTTTCAAGTTTGGGTTGATGATAGCTTGGCCTCAAGCTCAAAATCATTGCAGCAAAATCTTAGTAATCAAAGTCAGTGGCAAACCGGGTTTAGTGTTGAGAACTTGGCTGGGCAACGAGTCAAAGTGTATCGCTTAAGCGAAGGCAATAAGCGAGTGCTTATTGCAGAGCCTTTGAGCAAACGTGTGGCACTAACCGAAACCGTGATTTTGTCGGCCATGACGCCGCTGTTATGGAGTGTGCCTATCCTTGCCCTTCTTATTAGTGTATTTGTAAAACAAGGGCTTGCACCACTAACACGGTTATCAAATCAACTCAAACATCGTCAAGCAAATGACTTTACAGCTATTCCTTGGCAAACCCCAGAGCAAGAAATAAAACCCGTAATTAGCCGCTTAAATGATCTATTCAAACGGGTTGAAAGTGCCTATTTACGAGAGCGCTTTTTTGCCTCTGATGCGGCCCACGAACTGCGTACTCCGCTCAGTAGTTTAAAAATCAATGTGCATAATTTAGTGGCTCAAGGTGTTGAGAGTGTTGAGCTTGATGCAATGGAAAAAGGCGTTGATAAACTAAGCAATATCGTTGAACAAATGCTGATTTTGGGGCGTACCTATCCAGAGCAATGGCAAGCGCAATTTAGCCCTGTGTCGGTGTTAGAAATTAGCCAGCAAGTTGCCTCTCAACTTTATGATCGTATTGACGAAAAAGAGCACACAATTAGCATTGATGGCGATGATTTTATCATCGCCGGTGACGAATTCACCTTAGTTACTTTGTTTGGCAATTTACTGAGTAACGCCATAAAATATACCCCAGCTGCGGGAGAGATTTGTATTACTCTGAAAACCGAAAACAATCGTTTTATCTGGCAAATAGATGACTCGGGCCCCGGTATTGATGAAGCTCAAAAACAGCGCATTTTTAACCGTTTTTACCGTGTGGGTGGCGATAAACATCCCTCTGGTGAACAAGGAGCCGGGCTTGGTATGGCCATTGTTGAACATATAGTGTCAATTTATAACGCTGATATTGCTTTAGCAGATAGTCACCTTGGTGGCTTGCGGGTGAGTGTCTCTTTTATGCAAGGAGATGTCAGTGAATAAATGGATTTTGGCAATTTCTATGTTGTTACTATATATGTCGTCTTGGCTTGCCTATGCCAAAGAGTACAAGCTGATTTTAAAAGATCACTTGTTTTACCCCGCTGAAATAAAAGTACCTGCTAATAAAAAACTGCGGCTTTTGATCGAAAACCAAGATGACACGCCAGAAGAGTTCGATAGCTTTGACTTAAACCGTGAAAAAGTACTCTACCCAGGTCGTACGAGTGTCATTTATATCGGACCGCTCAGCCCTGGGCGTTATGACTTTTTTGGTGAATTTTCGCCTAATACAGCCAGAGGAACTGTCGTGGCTACGGAGGTGAATGATGCTGATAACTAGTTTATTAATGAGCATTAATCAGCTTTTGCCTGTGGTGATTTTAGCCGTGCTTTTGAGTTTAATTGTGCCTTTAAGTCAGCGCCAACTGAGTATTTATGCAGTGATTGGTACGCTACTAAGCTTAGTGTTTGTGCAAGGCGCTGCTTGGCTGAGTCAGTTATTTGATCACAGAGGCTTAGAGTTTATTCAAATGCTACTGTGTATTGTCATCTTTATCGCTGCATTAATTAGCTGTCAGCAACGAAGCATAGCGGCTGCGCTGGCCTTGATTGCAACCATGACGTTGTATTTAAGCCATTATATGATTTATTTAGTCAGTTTTTGGCACAGTAAAGATACTGCTGAGCCATTGATATTGGGTACATCTCTAGGTGTGGGCATTTGTATTAGCTTTGGCGTTTTGTTGTTCTTTTTGCTTGAGAGTATTGCTAAGCGCGTAGGCGAGCAGCCATTGGTTGTGTTGCTTGCCTTAAATGCAACAGCAAAGCTATTGATATTTATTGATTTAGCAAGTCAGATCGATTTACTCGATGTGACCTCAAATTATTTAGATTGGCGTGGGTTTTTAATTGAAAACTCAGAGCTTGGGCGCGTATTAAAAGCCTTAGTGGGCTACGAAGCTACGCCGAGTAAAACCGCGCTATGGGTGTATATCATTGCTACGTTGGGGTTTATCGCTTTAGCCAACGTTTTAAAAATTAAAAAGACCAAGGAGCCAGTATGCGGTTCTTAATAGTTAGTTTAAGTTGCTTGTTTTTATTAAGTATTAGCCAAGTTGCTCAGGCTGATGGCATGGTAGTTGATAAAGTGTATCACCCTTACGTATTGCCTTTTGAGCGCGAAGTTGAGTGGCGTTTGGTATCCAGACAAACTAATAGCGGCAATGTGCTTGCACAGCGTGCAGGCTTAGGCGGCGCAATTAACGACACCATGAGCCTTGAGGGCTACTTAGTTGGCGAGCGCGATGATAACGGTGATTTTGGTTTATCTTCATATGAGGTGGAGTTACGTTGGCAATTGGTTGAGCAAGGTCGTTTATGGGCCGATTGGGGAGCATTATTTGAGCTTGAAAAACAGCATACACTCGATGCTTACGAAGCGACGACAGGTTTTTTATGGGAAAAAGAGTTTGGCCGTACAAGCCTGACTATGAACGCATTTTTAGTGTATGAATGGGGGGCTGATATTGAAAACGAGTGGGAAAGTGAGTTTCGCTTACAGTATCGTTATCGCTATCGTTCGGCTTTTCAACCATCGATCGAAATATACGCGGGTGAGGACTTTATTGGAGTAGGTCCTGGCTTTACTGGCTTACACAGATTTAGCCCTAAACGCCAGTTAAAATGGGAAGCAGGTTTTATTAGTGAGCTTAGCCAATCAGGCAAAGATCATAGCTTTCGCTTGGCTTTAGAGTTTGAATTTTAATGTCGATAGTGTTTGACTTATCAAACTAACTCTATATAGTGGGCACCAGCTAGAAAGAAAGCGTGTAATTAATAAATCTTTATTTCGTTGTTGTATAAGTAATACTTGTAGTACCGTCCTGAAGTTTTTAAGTACCATCTCATTTTTTGCTACACCCGCCCACTAGGGCATGTTTAATTTTTTATATCAGGAATAATACTATGTCTAACATCGTATCAGGTACAGTTAAGTGGTTTAACGAATCTAAAGGTTTTGGTTTCATCGAGCAAGAAAATGGTCCAGACGTTTTCGCTCACTTCAGCGCTATCAAAAGCGAAGGTTTCAAAACTTTAGCTGAAGGCCAACGTGTAGAGTTCACTCTTTCACAAGGTCAAAAAGGTCCTCAAGCGGATAACATCACTCCGTTATAATTTTTACTTTTAGTAAAAGTTAAGAAGAAGCAAGCTACGGCTTGCTTTTTTTATGCCTAAAAATTGACTGAGCTAGTGAATATTTCTATATTTAATGCAGCTATGTCATTAGAGTGTATTAATTATCTTAAAATATTTGTTGTTAGCATGCCTAAGCTTTGCACCTGTAGTATTGGCAAAAGATAGTGTCACCATCTACACCGAGCAATTTCCGCCGTATAACTTCTCAAATAAAGGGCATTTAGAAGGCATTAATCTAAAGTTTGTTAAAGCAATGTGCGTTGATGCAAACATTGAATGCCAATTCGAGCTCTTACCTTGGTCTAGGGCATATCACTTAGCTCAGCAAAAGCCGCTGTCAGGTCTGGTTTCTACAGCACGTATTCCCGACCGTGAAGAGTTATTCAAGTGGGTTGGTCCAATGGCTTCCTCTCGTAACTTTTTTTATCGCTTGCAATCAAATGACCGCATTAATCCCATCGACTTATCGCAAGTGAAAGATCATAGCCTGTGCGTAGTAAGAGATAGTATTTACGAAAAGTTTGTAGAAAGCATTGGCTTTGAAGGTGATAAAAATCTTCTTAAAGTGAGTCACTATTACGAGTGTATTAATTTATTTTTCAAAAATAAAATAGAGCTCATTATTGGCTCAGAGCTGTCGTTTAAATACCAATTAATGCAGTATGGTCACCAAGGTAGAGAAGTGGTTAAGTTGGTTGAGTTGCCACTTAATGGCACGGTTGGTAACTTTCTAGCGTTAAATAAGGCCTTACCCGAAGAGCTTGTAAGCCGATTACAGGCAAGTTATGACAAGCTCAGTAAACAAGGGTTATTAGAGACTTATATTGAGCAATATAAGGCGAATTAAGGTCGCTGCGCGAGCATCATCACTGCATTGTATCTTGGTGTCATAACCACCTCATTAAACGCAGCCTTTAAGGCATCGACATAACGTTGGTCGGTATTAATATTTGCGGCAAGATAGCCTTTCATGGTTAAAAAGTCGATTGCATGAGCAAAGCTGAAACGAGTTTCATCCAGCGCTAATTGCTCAGCCATAGCCGCAATATAGTTCTTATCATCAATGATTAAATCAACCTTGCCCGACATCAATAGTTGATACGACTTATTGATATCAGAGGTATATACCACAGTATAACCACGCTCTGTTAAGCGCTGCGCCGCTAAATCATGACGCTGAACCGCTATCTTATATTGTTTTGCTTGCTCGTTTGCTGTGATGTTTATATCGCTGCGAGAGCTCAACTTCACAAAGCCCATTTGGTAGGTTGCCACTTCACCAATCCAATGAAAGTGTTTTTCGCGTTCAGCAGTTTTCGCCATACTATAAATAAAGATATTCGGTTTCTTCAGTGCCATATTGTAAGCACGGGCCCAAGGGTAAAGCTCTATATTCGCGTTCAAATTAGCTTTAGCAAAAATTGCTTTCACAAGCTCGGTGCTCTCACCGGCAACTTGGTTATTGATTAGAGTTTGATTCGGTGGCGACAGTTCAGTCACAACGGTTAGGGTCGGCTTACTCAGTGCTGGCCAACTAAAGAAAAGAATTAGCAAATAAAGTCGTAAATAGTTCATTTATGTACTTAAAAGGACTTAGTAATTAAATCTTAGCACATAAAACGATAAAAGGGCCTTGCGGCCCTTGGTGAAGTATCGTTCAAGTCAGATAGACCTTTAACCCCTTAAAGTTCTATCCTATTGTTTTGCAACTACGGCTCATCTCATTAAGTTTCTAAGCTAGCGAGAGGAAAAAACCTGCAATTGCTGCACTCATGAGGTTAGCCATAGATCCTGCTAACACTGCTCTGAGCCCTAAGCGTGCGATATCCTTTCGCCGACTAGGCGCCATACCGCCTAATCCACCTAGTAAAATTGCTATCGATGATAAGTTAGCAAACCCACATAACGCGAATGTGACAATCGCTTGTGTGTGCGCACTTAACGTATCGCGATAATTAATAAAGTCGAGGTAAGCAACAAATTCGTTAACTACAACCTTCTGACCTATAAAACTGCCTGCGATTACTGCTTCGTTCCACGGTACACCTAATAACCATGCAACTGGAGCGAATACGTAACCTAAAATTTCTTGTAGCGTTAATGTTGGATGATCAAACCAACCACCAATACCGCCTAATAACCCATTTAGAAGTGCAATAAGTGCTACGAAAGCCAGTAACATCGCACCTACGTTAAGTGCTAGTTGCATCCCGTTTGCGGCACCTGATGCGGCTGCATCAATTACGTTAACCGGTTTTTCTTCTTGTACGTCTAAATCAGCTAAATCTTCTTTCGGTGTTTCGGTCTCTGGCACAATCATTTTTGCCATTAAGAAACCACCTGGTGCCGCCATAAAGCTGGCTGCAATTAAGTATTTAAGCTCTACACCAATTGTTACGTAACCTGCCATAACAGAACCGGCTACAGTAGCAAGGCCACCAACCATTACCGCAAATAGCTCTGACTTAGTCATGCTGGCGATAAATGGTTTAACAATCAATGGTGCTTCTGTTTGGCCAACGAAAATATTGGCGGTCGCAGAAAGCGATTCAGGGCGCGAGGTTTTCAATAGCTTTTGTAAGCCACCGCCTAGAATCTTGATTATCCAATCCATCACCCCGATGTGATACAACACAGCAACGAGTGCTGAGAAGAACACGATAACGGGCAATACTTGTATCGCAAAAATAAACCCTAGGGTATCTTGCGATGCCAGTGAGCCAAATAAGAAGCTAATCCCGTCATTGGCATAACCAATAACTGATGAGACTCCTCGAGACATACTTGCCAGTACGTTTTTGCCCACTTCGAAGAACAAGACAAAGCCACCAATTAACACTTGAAGTAAAAAGGCGATGCCGACAGTTCTTAAATTAATTGCTTTACGGTTCGTAGAAGCCGCAAAAGCAATGCCTAGTAGCACAACAATGCCTACTAAGCTCATAAATGTTGTCATACTGACTATTTCCCGTTGTTATTGTTGCAGTAAATATTTTATTTTACTTTTAATTATATCAATGGCAACGCGATTCATACCGCCGCGTGTGACTACGAGATCAGCTTTGTGCTTTGATGGCTCAATAAACTGATAAAACATAGGTCGCACTGTCGCTTGATATTGATCAACAACGGACTGTAATGTTCTGCCACGCTGCTCCATATCTCGTTGCATACGGCGCATAAGGCAGATATCTAACGGTGTATCAATGAACACCTTAATATCAAATTCTTTTCGAAGTGCCGGATCACTCAATAGCAAAATACCTTCAACGATAAGTACTTTTGCAGGTGCAACTCGACGCGTTTCATCGCTACGGGTATGCATTGCATAGTCATAAGTTGGTACGTCTACTGATTTTCCAGCGCGCAATTGAAGTAAGTGCTCATGCAAAAGCTCATGCTCGAAAGCATCAGGATGGTCGTAATTGGTTTGCGTTCGATGGTCAAACGGCAAATGCGACTGGTCTTTGTAATAAGCATCTTCTTCGATCACTGCGATCGCGCCCGGTTCAAGCTCATTGACTAATTCGTTATAAATTGTCTTGCTAAAAAGAGACTTGCCCGACGCAGATGCGCCAGCAATAGCTATAATTGTTCGTGTCACTAAAGTTCTCGCCCACACAGAAGGAAACATTGTTAGGTAGATCACAATAGCAAAAAAGACACGATTAATCTCTTTTGCTTCGCTTAGAGATGCAAATTTATAATGTTTCTGTTTTATGAAACAGGACTTATGTCCTGTACCAAAAATTCGAAGAGCATATAAAGTATTCACATATTGATAACGAGGTACCCATGGCAAGAGCACTCATCTTAATGGCAGATAGCCTAGGAATTGGCGCAGCACCTGACGCAGAGAAGTTTGGTGATGTAGGCGCAAATACCTTTGCTCATTTACTTAAAGCCTATGCAGAAGAAACAGGTGAGCACTTATCGCTACCTAATCTTACCCGTTTAGGTTTAGCTGATGCATGCGAAGCCGCAGGTAAAGAACCTTGTTTAGTTAGTGACCGCCAAGCACCTATTGGCGCATGGGGTTACGCTAAAGAGTTATCTAGTGGTAAAGACACGCCTTCAGGGCACTGGGAAATGGCCGGTGTACCTGTGTTATTTGATTGGGGTTACTTCCCTAATACACAGCCGTGTTTTCCACAAGAATTTGTTGATGAGCTAATTGCTCGCGCAGGTATTCCTGGCATTTTAGGTAACTGTTATGCCTCAGGAACAACCATTTTAGAACAGCTAGGTGAAGAACATATGCAAACCGGTATGCCGATTTGCTACACCTCAGTTGATAGCGTGTTTCAAATAGCCGCGCACGAAGAATCATTTGGACTGGAGAAACTTTATCAGGTTTGCGAAATCGCACGGGCGCTGCTTGATGAAATGAACATAGGAAGAGTGATTGCGCGGCCATTTTTGGGTTCGAGCCGTGACGATTTTGCCCGCACAGGCAATCGTCGTGACTATTCGGTGCTGCCACCGTCGCCAACCTTGCTTGATAAATTATCGCAAGACGGCGGTGAAGTGATCAGTATTGGTAAAATTGCCGATATCTATGCGCACCAAGGCATCACCCAAAAACACAAAGCGCCAGGGCTAATGAACTTGCTTGAGAAAACCTCAGAAGTAATTGCAAGCGCACCTGACCATAGTTTGATTTTTACAAACTTAGTTGATTTTGATGAAAAGTACGGTCATCGCCGTAATGCAGTTGGCTATGCTAAAGCATTAAAAGAGTTTGATGATTACCTACCGACTATTTTAAATCAGCTAAATAGTGATGATGTATTAATTATCACAGCCGATCACGGATGTGATCCAACAGCAGCAGGCACTGACCATACACGTGAATACGTGCCAGTACTTGCATACCAACCGGGCATGACAAACACCCCGCTTGGAGAACGAGCTAGTTTTGCAGACATAGGTCAAACCCTTGCCCAGTGGTTTAATCTTCCTGCACTTGAATACGGTGATAGTTTTAACGACAAGCTATTAGCGAACAAAAAAGGAAACCAATAATGAGTACTCCTCATATCAGCGCCAATGTAGGCGAATTTGCAGAAACGGTATTAATGCCGGGTGATCCGCTTCGCGCTCAATACATTGCTGAAAACTTTTTAGATGACGCAAAACAAGTAACAGGCGTTCGTAATATGTATGGTTTTACCGGTACCTACAAAGGTAAGCCAGTGAGTATTATGGGTTCTGGGATGGGTATTCCATCAATGTCAATTTATGCCCGTGAATTGATAGTTAGTTACGGCGTTAAAAATCTAATTCGTATTGGTACCTGTGGCGGTATTGGTAGTGATATCAAAATTCGTGACGTTATCTTTGCACAAGGTGCAAGCACAGATTCAAACGTAAACCGTGCGCGTGTACGTGGTTACGACTTTGCCGCAATTGCTGATTTCGGTTTACTACTTAACGGCGTAAACGCAGCAAAAGAATTAGGCATTGAAGCGAAAGTAGGTAATGTATTTACAACAGATACATTCTACCAAGCAGATAACACATTCTATCAAGAATTAGACAAGCTAGGCGTACTTGCTGTTGATATGGAAACTGCTGGCATGTACGGCGTAGCCGCTGAATACGGCGCAAAAGCGATGGCACTATTTACTGTAAGTGACCACGTAATCACTGGTGAAGCAACACCAAGTGAAGAGCGTCAAAGCACCTTTAACGAAATGGTTAAAATTGCTTTAGAATCAATTTAAATAAGTTCCTTGGTAACGTATTCACTGAAATTTGGAAACACGCCCAAAGTGAAGTGAGACTAACCTCAAAGCCGCATTTATGCGGCTTTTTTTATAGCTACAAGTTTACCTGCGTAAAATCCTGCCCGCATCTCGCAACCGCCCCTTAAAACTTGAAAATTCAACCAATTGTTGCCACTTTTAATAGAGGAACAACAATTGAGGATGTGTATGTCTAATTGGGTTGAAGCTAAGGTAAAAGACGTTAAATGGTGGACCGACTCATTATTTAGCTTAATCGTTAATGCCGATGTTGAGCCATTCACGGCGGGGCAGTTTACAAAGCTTGCGATGCAAGTGGGTGATAAACGTGTAGCTCGTGCATATTCTTATGTGAATGCGCCGAACAATCCCGACCTCGAGTTTTATCTTATTAATGTCAAAGACGGTCAACTTTCTCAGCAACTCGCACAATTAAAGCCGGGTGACTCTGTGACAATAGAGCGCCGCGCGACAGGCTTTTTTACCCTTGATGAAGTACCAAGCAGTGAGCAGCTCTATATGCTGAGTACAGGTACTGCGCTTGGGCCTTTTATTTCAATATTAGAGCAGGGAGAAGTGTGGCAAAAGTTTGAGCATGTTCATTTAGTGCATGGAGTTCGTCTTAACGAGGACTTAAGTTATCAAGAGCGTATTAAAGCGCTACAGCAGCAGTACCCAAATCTTTGCTATTCGCCGGTAGTCAGCCGAGAGTCAGCCACTATCGGTTTTAATGGCCGGATCACAGACGTAATTAAAGATCATCGTTTATTTGATGTAATAGGGCACCCAACTGTACCTGATACCGCACAGTTTATGATTTGCGGTAACCCACAAATGGTAAAAGATACTACGGCAATTTTGTTAGAGCTTGGTTTTAGCCGCAACAGACGCCGTGAACCAGGGCAGATCACAGTAGAGCAATATTGGTAAAAAACTATGCCAAACAGCTAGAATTTGCTACCTTAGCGCCTCAAATCAGGAATGATGCATTTAGGAAAAGTATGAAACCGTTATTTTTTGCAATCAGTTTATTACTCTCTTGGCAGTCAATTGCAAGTGACGAAACCACCGAACAAACCCAACCTCAAACGAGCAATGAACAAAAAGCCGAAAAGAAGGACGTACCTAGCTTAGAGTTTATTGAAGAAAAGCCAGCTACAGAGCAAAAATCAGCGTCTGAAACTGAAAAAGCGACTGTAGAAGCCGCTCAAGTAGAAGAAAAAGCTGAAGAAGCTGCGAAGGCAAGGAGTGAAACAACCACAAGCAGCGACGAACAAAAAGCGACAGCCGCAGCCTTAAAAGCGGTTGCAGAAGTTGATGATAGCAAAGTACTCGGTACACAAACCCCTGCACCTGCAGAGCAACCAAAAACAGTTGCCGAAAAACAGCAAGCCGTTGCAGAAGCAGAAAAAGCCGTTAACCAAGCTAAAGAAGCACTAACAGCGAAGCAGCAAGAAAAAGCACGTCAGTCACGTGAATCGATGGCGGTGATTGAACAGCTGATTGCAGCTTATAATGCTCGTAACATTGATGCTTTTATTAAGATGTACGATGAAAACGTTGAGTTTTATACATTCCCGAATGAGTTGATGTTCACCGGTAAAGAAAAACTCATTGCACGATATGGCATCATGTTTAAAAAGCTAAAGTGCATTAAATCATCGCCAATTAAACGCATTGTACTTGGCAACATCGTGATTGATCACGAACTGTCTGAAACCTGTACACAAGACCCTAAAGTCGTCGACAAACGCTCTGAGTTCGTCACCAGCTATAAAATAGAGAATGGCAAAATAACCAAAGTGTTATTCTTCCGTTAGAAAAAAGAGCAGCCCAGCTGCTCTTTTTTTATGGGTGAAAGTTAGTGGGTTCAAGTTAGCGAGAGTAAAGTTAGCGAGAGTAAAGTCAGCGAGAGTAAAGGTACGAGTAACGAGATGCGAGATGCGAGATATGAGGTAGCAGCGATTTTACATCGCGTCCTAGCGCCTAGGACCTAGAACCCAGAACTCGCCTATGACGCGGGATAAACCGGCTGCTACATGTAGGCGTGAAACTTGTTTCGCGCGTCTGATCGCTGAAGGCTTCTATATGTTGGGTGTCGCTCCGCTCGACCCAACCTACCTGGAAAGTGAATAGGTCGAATGCTGAGAAGAACACTCGACCTAAATAACCCCACAGATCGGCTGAAATCTAATATCTGACCTCTAAAGACTAGAAACCAGCGATTTCAAATCGCGTCCTAGCGCCTAGAGCCTAAACCCTAGCGCCTAGAGCCTAAACCCTAGAGCCTAGAACCTAAACCCTAGAGCCTAGAACCTAAACCCTAGCGCCTAGCACCCAGAGCTCGCCTATGACGCGGGATAAACCCGCTGCTACATGGGTTTCGGCTAAGCCGTTTCGTTTAGCAACGAATTAAAGCTGTCGTTGTCGTGTAGGCTGGCAAACGCGCTTTCGTGTAATAGCTCGTTACGTAGATTAGGAGAATACTCAAGGGCCATACGAATATCAGCCATTGCATCGGCGTGTTTGTGAAGTAATGCATATGCACAAGCACGTTGCCAGTATGCGTAGCCGTAGTCGCTATCAATTTCTAATGCTTGATTACAAAGCTCGATAGCTTCACCTGTTTCGTTAATTTCTAACAGAGCATCTGCTTTGTAGGCAATGGCTTCTACGTCTTCTGGTTTACGTTTTAAGATCTCGTCAAAAATCTCAATCTTGTTCGCAACATCGCTTTCTAAATTGGCACGCATCCATAAAGAATGAACTTCATTGGTGATTGAGATCTTTTGTTGGTTTAATAAGATCTCTTCAGATCGCTCACGTAGCTTTTCTTCAAGTACTTTTAGGCGCTCTTCGTATTCTTGTGTGATCGCACTAACACGTGAGTTTACTATGTCTTCTACTTTGTTTTTCACATCACGCAGTGAATTCCAACCGACTAAAACCAAAATTGAAGCTGTAATCGTAATAATGAAAAACACATTATTAATGGTGTCGGTTGTATAAGTTAATGCACGGTCGGCAGTATCTAGTTGCGTATGAGCAACTTGTTTTGTTACATCTTCGCGCAGTTTTTGTTGGTCTTGGCGCACAGCTTTTAATTCATCAAGAATATAGCGCTCTAACAATGGCTTATACATAGGTTCTTGAAGCTTATCGAGAGCTTGTTGTTGCTCTGCTTCGGTTAATGCAGGGCGGTTTTCTGGCTCATTTTGAGCTGCTGCAAATGTACTAAAGCTCATTAAAAAAGTGATTAAAATTAAGGTATAACGCATGACATATTAATTTTTAGTGATTTCTGAGGTAACTGTAACATGCGTGAGCATTGTGGACTAGGCAAAAAAAAGCCAGCTCGGGGGAGAGCTGGCCAAACTGCTTAAACAACATAAAGTCGTAAGGGGTATCAACAGGAGTTAGGTACAATATACCCATTTTAATCTGAACAACTACTTAATACTTAATGAGTTTTTAAAAACTTATATTCGTTCTGTCAGAATCACAATGTTCGTCTAGACTTAAGAAGTCGTAAAACTAAAAGGTGAGAGTATGCGCCAACAACTAGTCCAACTGCTGTATGGAGTATCAATTTCTTCTGATCTTGATAGTGGCAATGTTGAATTAGCTGAACGCTTAATTCTGAATGCTGTACTTGATGGCCTAGAAATTGGCCGAGCAGGGATCTGGCTGTTAAATGAAGAAAACACCGCAATTGAATGCCGGTTATTACTTGATAGAGAAAATGGCAAAGAAATCCAAATGTTAGTGCTCCCTCGTGATGCATATCCTGCCTATTTCAAAGCACTCGACACCCAACGTACGATTACCGCCGAAGATGCTCATACCGACCCTGCTACGTATGAATTTAGCGAAAGTTACTTAACACCTCTTAACATAGGTGCAATGCTCGATGCGCCAATTCGTTATAAAGGAAAAATGATTGGTATATTTTGCTGTGAGCACATAGGTGGAACAAGGCAATGGACAGAAGACGAATGTTCATTCATCGGTGCTTTGGCTGATCTTTATGGCAGAGCCTTGTCTGCACAAGAAAACGAACGCATCAATGCAGAACTTGAGCGTGCCAATCAACATCTAGAACAACGTGTTGCAGAACGAACGCGTACGCTTGAAAAAACTTTATCTGAGCTGACCGCGATGCAAGAAAAGCTCATTGAAGCCGAAAAAATGGCTTCACTAGGTAACCTTGTTGCGGGGATTGCTCATGAGGTTAATACGCCGATTGGCATAGCTGTCACAGCAAATAGCTCAGCAAAAGATAAGCTAAACACACTTAATAAACACATAGATTCAAATACCTTAACAAAAGCGACCTTACTTGAAGGCATGAATCATTTAAACGAATGTATCAAAATATCGTTTACCAACCTTGAGCGGGCTGCAAAACTGATTAGTGACTTTAAACAAACGGCGGTTGATCAATCATCGCTTAATTTACTCGAAACCAATATTAAAGATTACTTTGAAAATATCTTACATAGCTTAATGCCACTTACACGTAGTCATAATGTTGAAGTAAACATTAACTGTGTTGATGACTTTTCGCTAATAACCGTTCCGGGGGCGCTCAGCCAAATATTCTTAAATCTTGTAAATAACAGCTGTGTACACGGGTTTGTTGGCCGTGAGCAAAACCGCATAGATATCGCTGTAAGCATCGATAACGACACCAATAGCTACACCATAACCTATCAAGACAATGGTCATGGCATGACCGAAGATGTGATTTACAAGGTGTTTGAGCCATTTTTCACTACCAAGCGAGGCAATGGCGGCAGTGGTTTAGGTATGTCGATAGTTTATAACCTTGCAACGCAAGCGCTGCAAGGCGAAGTGAGCATCGATAGCAAACCTGATAACGGCGTTACTGTCACCTTCAAATTGCCGCAAAAGCTCACATAACTAATTAATATTTATACAAGTTGTTGGCTAAATAATCTGGTGACTGGGTAATAAAATTAAAAATTAATCAGTTTGCTTAGCAAGGCAAGAAATATCAGTGCATTCGTTGTCTTGGCAAAATTGTTTAATACGTTTTTTAGAATATAAATAATTAATGCTCAATGGTGTGATTAACAGCGCTAGCCAAAACAACACCGAGCTTCTAAAGGTTAGCCCCACAAGCGATGCGACTACCAGCCCTGTTAACATCAAGATAGGTAAATTGGCGATAAAAAAGTTAATGCTTAGTTGTCTAGCAACGTCAGGATTAATGGTTTTCATAAGGGCTACTCGCTGTTTAAAAATACCCTTATAAAATGGACGGTTTTATAAAATGAATCAAATCAGATTTTTCTATCGGTGCAATCGATTTAAAACTATGTTCTGGATCTAGCTTTATTAAAGTACAACTCCTATAGTTTTAAACAGCAGGAACTTATTCGCTATTAGTTATTCATAACTATTAGAAAATCTCTCTTTATGACGAAAGGGATAAAAGCGCATTTTAGCATTTCGTCATATTTTTAGCTTATGAGGAGCACATAATGAGTAATGGAAAAACGGGCCAGTGCCCGGTAATGCATGGTAGTAACACTGTCACCGCTCAATCAAATATCGACTGGTGGCCAAACGCGCTCAATTTCGACATTCTTCATCAACACGACAGCAAAACGAATCCTTACGGCAAAGACTTTAATTACGCAGAAGCATTCAAATCTCTTGACCTTGAAGCCGTTAAAACCGATTTAAAAAACCTAATGACCGAAAGCCAAGAGTGGTGGCCAGCTGACTGGGGCCATTACGGTGGTTTAATGATCCGTATGGCATGGCACTCAGCGGGTTCATACCGTTTAGAAGATGGCCGTGGTGGCGGTGGTACAGGTAACCAACGCTTTGCGCCATTAAATTCATGGCCAGATAACGCTAACTTAGACAAAGCACGTCGCTTACTTTGGCCAATCAAAAAGAAATACGGTAATAAGCTTTCTTGGGCAGATTTAATGATCTTAGCCGGTAATATGGCATATGAATCAATGGGTTTAAAAACCTTTGGCTTTGCCGGTGGCCGCGAAGATATTTGGCACCCAGAAAAAGACGTTTACTGGGGCGCTGAAAAAGAATGGTTAGCACCTAGTGATGAGCGCTATTCAAATGTAGCTAAACCAGACACCATGGAAAACCCATTAGCAGCGGTACAAATGGGCTTAATTTATGTAAACCCAGAAGGGGTGAATGGCAACCCTGATCCGCTTAAAACGGCTGAACAAGTTCGCGAAACATTTGCCCGTATGGCAATGGATGACGAAGAAACTGCAGCGCTTACAGTCGGTGGCCACACTGTGGGTAAAACCCATGGTAATGGTAGCGAAGAAAACGTAGGCCCTGAGCCAGAAGCAGCTGATGTATTTGAGCAAGGCCTTGGCTGGAACAACCACAACTCACGCGGTATTGGTCGCGATACCATGACGTCGGGCATCGAAGGCGCATGGACAACTCACCCAACTAAGTGGGATAACGGCTATTGCTACTTACTGCTTAACTACGAGTGGGAACTTAAGAAGAGCCCTGCAGGTGCGTGGCAGTGGGAACCAATCGATATTAAAGAAGAAGACAAGCCAGTTGATGTAGAAGATCCATCAATTCGTTTAAATCCTATTATGACCGACGCCGATATGGCGATGAAGATGGACCCAACCTATCGTAAGATTATCGAGCGTTTTAACGATGATTTTGAATACTTTAGTGATGTGTTTGCACGTGCATGGTTCAAACTGACGCACCGTGACTTAGGTCCTAAATCACGTTATTTAGGTGCCGATGTACCAAGCGAAGATCTGATCTGGCAAGATCCGATCCCAGCGGTGGATTACACCTTATCAGACAGCGAAATTAGCGAACTTAAAACCAAGCTACTTAACTGTGGTGTAAGCCAAGCTGACTTAATCGCAACAGCATGGGATAGCGCCCGCACTTACCGTGGCTCAGACCATCGCGGTGGTGCAAATGGCGCACGTATTCGCCTAGCACCGCAAAAAGATTGGCAAGGTAATGAACCAGAGCGTTTAGCTAAAGTATTAAGCGCACTCGAGTCAGTACAAGCGGGTTTAAGCAAACCAGTAAGCCTCGCTGATTTAATTGTTCTGGGTGGTTCAGCTGCGGTTGAACAAGCTGCAAAAGCGGCGGGTGTTGATATAACCGTGCCATTTGCGCCGGGTCGTGGTGATGCCACAGACGAGATGACAGATGCAGACTCGTTCGACGTACTTGAGCCAATTCACGATGGATTCCGTAACTGGTTGAAGAAAGACTATGCGGTTTCAGCAGAAGAGCTAATGTTAGAGCGTACGCAATTAATGGGCTTAACAGCACCAGAAATGACCGCCCTTGTTGGTGGTATGCGTGTACTAGGCATTAATCATGGCGGCTCTAAGCATGGCGTGTTTACAGATAATGTAGGCACACTTAGCACAGACTTTTTTGTAAATCTAACTGACATGGCTTACACATGGAAGCCAACAAGCAATGGTCTTTACGATATTGTTGAGCGCAACACAGGTGCAACTAAATGGACAGCAACGCGTGTTGATTTAGTGTTTGGTTCAAACTCAATCCTACGCTCATACGCAGAGTTTTACGCACAAGACGACAACAACGAACGTTTTGTAAAAGACTTTGTCGACGCATGGGTGAAAGTAATGAATGCCGACCGTTTCGACATTTAATTTAAAATTCCGTTAAGTACAAAGGCCACACAGTTAAACTGTGTGGCCTTTTTTATTTAGAGAAGTTAGCGAGTTACAAGGGGAAAGGGGAAAGTTACGAGGGGAAAGAGTAAAGTTACGAGGGGAAAGGGGAAAGTTACGAGGGGAAAGAGTAAAGTTACGAGTAACGAGGTTCGAGATACGAGGTTCGAGATACGAGGTTCGAGATACGAGGTTCGAGATACGAGGTTCGAGATACGAGGTTCGAGATTTTACATCGCGTCCTAGCGCCTAGAACCTAGCGCCTAATGTCTTCACCGTAGGCGTGAAACTTGTTTCGCGCGATTGACCGCTGCAAGCTGACCGCTCTTTTCGACGTCCGATTCGGCACTAAAGTACCTCCTACAATCCCTCGTCAGGGCTTTCATAGCAGAGAAAAACTCTCGACCTAACCGAGCCCACAGATCGACTGACATCTAACATCTGACCTCTAACGACTAGAAACCAGCGATTTTACATCGCGTCCTAGAACCCAGAACCTAGCGCCCAGCGCCTGTTGTTTTCATTCGTAGGCGTGAAACTTGTTTCGCGCGTCTGATCTGACAGCTGAAAACTCCTTTACTTTTCAATCCCTAACCAATAACTGTTTTGGTATATGTTTTCTTCAACTTCTTTATCGCTGTAGTTATAGATACGCTGCCAAAACAGGCGGTCGAAAATGAATTTATCTGCTTCTTTATGAATAATTTTAAAATTAATTAAAGAGGCATATAAATTTTCATCATCGCCTAACACCTCATCCTTACAGCTAGAGTAATCAAATGCACTTGGGCACTGAGACATCATTGCAAAACTAATACTGTTATCAGCTTCAAATTGCCAATAGGTATTTGGCGTAAAGTTAGCTCTGTTTTCAAGGCCATATTGGTCAGCGTAATAGAAGCTACCTTTACCATCATCATTTATAAACCAGTATGTTTTCAGGTTGCCGCTGGTGTAGTCTTGACGTAAGTAGCTAAATAGGTGCTTATAGTCATCAAGAGTGATGGTTGAATCATCAATCACTTCAATAAATTCATACCCTAAGCGAGCCTGACGCTCTTCTTTATTTCGCTCGCGCACCATGAGAGTTTTACCATCAGGTTGAGTGAAAAATTGTAAGCTGGTATCTAGGCCATTGCCGGATACCTTAACGGTGTCGCCATTATTGTCTAAGTTGTAATGCCACTTGAACGAGTCGGTACTTATAGGCGTATTGAATGTTACCGTTGCAGTGTCGGCGGCAGTGATAGTGAAAAATGATGGTAAATAGCGAAATGTTAGGCCTTCACCTGTATCTGAATTTTTATTATTTAAGCGACCAGTATACGTTTTACCCACT
Organism: Pseudoalteromonas sp. CO109Y; assembly: GCF_004208935.1. Lineage (NCBI taxonomy): Bacteria > Pseudomonadati > Pseudomonadota > Gammaproteobacteria > Alteromonadales > Pseudoalteromonadaceae > Pseudoalteromonas > Pseudoalteromonas sp. CO109Y. The sequence goes on along the minus strand of NZ_SGPD01000039.1, from coordinate 64,382 downwards.
TCAAGCTCAGGAACCGCAATCGGTGTCAGTTTTTGTAATGCAACAACCGATGTTTGCACTTTCATAGCTTCAGTTAGCTCTTCTGACTCAACAATATTCGCAGCGTCAGCTTCATCATGATAGCTAAGAACATGTTGCAGTTTTAGCACCGCAAAATCATCGAACTGCGCAACTACTTCGGCATTAATGAGGTTAAGGTCAAACTCTACATTCACCTCGTAGCCTTCTTTATTTAGCTGATTTGCATAGCTATTCGTAATAAATTTGTCGCCATTAATCGCTAACGATTTACCTTCTAAGGTCGCCGAAAACTCTGCATAAGGGAATGATGTGGTACTGCCTGAAGCAGTTGGAATATAGCTTGCAATCGATACTTCAAAATAGCTTTCTTCACCTTCGGTGTTTACATGATTCACCATGTGAAAAGTATTGTCGTCCATATCAACATAATACGCAGAGCTAAGCTCCGTATTTGATTTATAAAGGGTAACTACTTCGCCTTTATCGGTCGAAACATTAAAAAGCTCAACACGAATAGCATCATCGCGCTTAGCTAACACTTCCATTTCAAGAAGGGCTTGTTGATTACATTCATGCAAGCAATCAATCGCTTGGGTATTTAATGCAATCACATCAGGGTTCGACCAATCAAAACGACTTAACTCACCATTTTGAGCAATCACACCAGTGTCTTCAGTGGCAAACGAAAGCTGCACACTACCATCGCTTGATTGCCAGTTCCCCATCACTTCGCTATTGCTAAGCTCAATAGGTTGCCATGCTGCACGGTTTTCGGCGACATTAACGATTAGGGTATATTGATTACTCGCTTTACCATCAGAGACTTCTAAAGTAAAAGCGTGGTTGGCTACTTCGAATAAGCTTGGCTCTGCACTAAAAGTTACTTGATTACTGCTGGTGGTTACAGTCAGCCACTCTGGTTTATCAATAATCGTTGTTGTCACACTGTCGTTTTGCTCATCTTTTAAATCAACAACTAAATTAGTTGATTCAAGCGCTTTGGCTGAGAGAGTGAGCGAGCCAGAAAGCGTTGGTGCAGTATTTTGCTCTACTTTTACATCTGGCGTTTTATCTGTAGATGAACCGCCACCACAGGCTGTTAGAGCCAGAGTCAGTGCCGATACGCTGAGGAGCTTTTTCATTTAGGTCCCTTAAATTTATTGTTCTATTGAAGTCACAGAAATTTAAGTTACCTAAAATGGGTAATTCAGTAAAGTGAATATGTAACTGAACGTAAACAAAAAAGGTGAGCTAACTTGCTCACCTTTTCGAAGAAGGGGTTATTGCGCTTGTTGCGCAACATGGTCCATATATTCGTCAAACGTGCCCTGAAAATCGATAAGCTGTTGATCTTTTATATCGATGATCCGAGTCGCTAAAGACGATACAAACTCACGGTCGTGGCTCACAAAAATCAGCGTGCCTTGATAATCTTTTAATGCGTTATTGAGTGCTTCAATGGCTTCCATATCCATGTGGTTGGTTGGCTCGTCCATAATGAGCACGTTGATGTCTTGCATCATTAACTTACCAAACAATAGGCGGTTCTTTTCACCACCCGAGCAGTTACGAGCTTTTTTGTTAGCGTCGTCTGCAGTAAATAATAAACGGCCTAACATAGCACGCACCATTAAATCGTTGTGCTTAGCGGTGCGCCACTGCGACATCCAATCAAATAAAGTTAAGTCGTTATCAAAGTCTTTACTGCTGTCTTGCGGGCAATAACCAATGCTGGCATTTTCAGACCACTTAACCACACCTTCGTTGCTTTGTAATTCATTCACTAGGCAACGTAATAGGGTGGTTTTACCAACACCGTTTTCACCAATAACCGCAAGTTTAGCGCCGGCTTCAAGTAGTAGCTCGCCGCCGCTGAACAGGGTTTCGCCATCAAAGCCATGACCTAGCTTGGTCAGCTCTAATGCTTGGCGATACATTTTTTTGCCTTCGTCAAAACGAAGTGATGGGCTAATACGGCTTGACGCTTTTACCTCATCAAGCTTAATTTTATCCATGCGCTTAGCACGAGAACTCGCTAATTTTGCTTTCGAAGCATTGGCACCAAAGCGGTTTACGAACTCTTGTAGCTCGTCAATTTCGGCGCTCTTCTTTGCGTTTTCAGCAAGTAGCTGTTCGCGTTGCAAGCTTGAGGCTTCGATCCACTTTTCATAGTTACCAGGGTAAATTCTTAGTTCACCGTAATCGATATCGGCCATGTGTGTACATACCGAGTTTAAGAAGTGACGGTCGTGCGAGATAATAATCATCGTACACTTACGCTGGTTAAGTTCGTTAGCTAGCCAAGTGATGGTGTGAATATCAAGGTTATTGGTTGGCTCATCAAGCAGCAAAATATCAGGATTTGCAAACAGCGCTTGTGCTAACAGCACACGTAGTTTCCAGCCCGGCGCAACGTTTGCCATTAAGCCATAATGAAACTCTTGCTCAATACCCGCTTGGATCAAAATTTCTTCTGCGCGGCTTTCTGCTGTGTAGCCATCCATTTCAGCAAAAACGCTTTCAAGCTCAGCGACTTTCATGCCGTCTTCTTCACTCATTTCTGGCAGAGAATAGATACGGTCGCGCTCTTGTTTAACTTTCCAAAGCTCTGCATCACCCATGATCACCGCATCAACCACAGTGTATTGCTCAAACGCAAACTGATCTTGGCTTAGCGTACCTAGCTTTAAACCCGGTGCAATCGACACATTGCCAGACGTTGGCACAAGCGCACCACTTAGAATTTTCATAAAGGTCGATTTGCCGCAGCCATTCGCACCAATTAAACCATAGCGGTTACCGTTACCAAACTTAGCTGAAATGTTCTCAAACAGAGGCTCTGCACCAAATTGCATGGTGATATTTGCGGTTGAAATCAACGAATTGTTCCTAGAAAAATACTGACAGGGTTATGGGCGCAGCAACTGCGAAAATAAACAAGCAATAGGGTAAATAATAGGCCGCGGATTATACAGATCAGCCCCTAATAACGCTATTAAAAAAGGAAAGTTTCAAGTTACGAGGGGAAAGAGTAAAGGGGAAAGGTGCGAGTAACGAGATGCGAGATACGAGGTAGCAGCGATTTAACATCGCGTCCTAGAACCTAGAACTTAGAACCTAGAGCCTAGCATCTGATGACGCGGGATAAACCCGCTGCTACACGTAGGCGCGAAACTTGTTTCGCGCGACCAGAATTAAAATGATAATGCTTTGTCTAATGCACCTTTAAAGCGTTCAAAATCCTCGATGTGAGGTAGGTGGCCAATATCGTCTAATTCAATTAATTGCGATTTTGGGATCATATTTGCCGCGGCTTTGCCTAATTTATCGTAACGGCCAAGCTCATGGTCAACATTTGCTTTTTTCCAATTGCGGCCAGGACCAGTTCTGTCGCGGGTGCCTATAATTAAAGACACAGGCATGCTTAACTGATCAAACTCCGTTATGACCGGTTGTGTAAAAATCATATCGTAGGTTTTAGCATTAACCCACGCCATATGCTTATGATCAGGGCCTTGAATTTGACCACTAATAAAATGGGTTAATTGCTCGTAAGAGCTATTCCATTTACCGTCGTAATAGTTTTTCTTCTGGTAAGCAATAACCTTTTCAGGTGTTTTAGCTAATTCATTTTTAAAGAAAAAATCAGTGTCTTTGTATTGCACATAATTTAAATAGTTCTCTAAACCAATTGGGTTTAGCAAAATGAGTTTACTAACTTGGCTGGAAAACATCAGGCTGTAACGGCTTGCTAGCATGCCGCCCATTGAGTGGCCAAGTACAATGGGGTTTTCAATATTTAAAGATGACACTAGCTGATGAGTGTTATTGGCTAATACAGCAAACGAAAATTGATAATCGGCAGGCTTTGATGATTTACCAAAACCAATTTGATCTGGGATCAATACTCCATAGCCTTTGCTATTAAGGTACTTGGCTGTATTAGTCCAATAATGGCAGTTAAAGTTTTTGCCATGCATAAGCACAATGGTAGGCATGTTATTACTTGGTTTAAGGTAAGAGTAAGCCATTTTTAATGGCGTATTTTGTGACGAAAAATTAAAAAATTGTACAGGTAAGTCGTATTGATAATTGCTTAACTCAGCATCAAAACTAAGAGACTGCTCTTTAGCGGCTAGGTTTGCAGAAGACCATAAAACAAGTGCTGAGACTAACAGTATGCGTAAAAACATCATTATCCTTTCTCAATATGCTTAAAGAATATTCAGCCTAGCATCCTAAATAAAAATTTATAATACAAATACGATTAAATACTGGAAGAAGTTAGCAAGGTACGAGTTATAGGTTTCAAGCTACAAGGGGAAAGAGTATAGGTGCGAGTAACGAGTTACGAGATTCGAGGTAGCAGCGATTTTACATCGCGTCCTAGCGCCTAGCACCTAATGTCTTCATGCGTCTGAGGGCTTACGGCTGACAGCTGACCGCTCTTGTTTTGTCGCAACTCGATTCTCGTTACTCGTACTTACCCCAACTTACTAAAATCAACCTCTGGTAGGCTCTCAAACCCTGGGCGAGCGAAGAAATACCCTTGCATTAAACTTACGCCGGCTTGGCGCAACCATTGATACTCTTCAACTGTTTCAATGCCTTCGGCAAGGGCGGTAATGTTGAGCTCTTCAAACATAGCAATACAATGGTTCACTATGATTTGGCGTGCTTTATTTAGGTGAATATCGCGTATCAGCTCCATATCGAGCTTAATAATATTGCTCTGAAAATCAGCCAATAAATTTAAACCAGAATACCCAGAGCCAAAGTCGTCGGTTGCGGTAATAAACCCGAGTGATTGGTAATACTCAACAACACGTTTGATGTGCGTACTGTCTTCAACCTTTTCAACTTCGGTAAACTCAAACATAATTTGTTCTACCGGAAAGTCATATTGCTTAGCAGCTTCAAGGGTTGTTCTAATACAGCGCTCAGGCTTGTAAATCGCGTTAGGTAAAAAGTTAATACTCAAAATAGAATCAAGCTTCAGCTTAGCTGCAAGCGAAATAGCTTTAATACGACAAAGCTGGTCGAAGGTATAACGGTTCTCATCGTTAACTTGTGAGATAACAGAATAAGCCGACTCATTATTGGGCCCTCTAACTAATGCCTCATAGCCAAAAATATGTTTATCGGTGCAATCAATAATTGGCTGAAAAGCCATTGTAAAATCAAAACCAAGTTCTAATTTGTCTTTACAGTTATTACAACCTGTTGGCTGGCAATGAGTTTGCTTGTCGTGCATGCTTACCTCAGACTTAAGTCTACTTAATACATAATAGTGCTAGTAAATTGCCAATTGTGCAATGTTGTTGAGTTAAAAGTATAAAATCTCGCATCTCGCATCTCGTCTCTCGCATCTCGTCCCTCTCACCTCGTCCCTCTCACCTCGTCCCTCTCACCTCGTCTCTCGTCTCTCGCATCTCGTCTCTCGCACCTCGTCTCTCGCATCTCGTCTCTCGTCTCTCGCATCTCGTCCCTCGCACCTCGTAACTACTACCTTCTTCCTTCCTCCAACTAACTTCTAATATCCATTCTAAAATCGTTGATTCTTAGCATCTAAAATCACATTTCATCCTTTGCGTTATCTAGCTTTAATGGTATTTTAGCGCCAAGCAATCTTGCCAATATAAAGGAAGTAAAATGGCATCCAAAACCGTCGAATACTACAACCAAAATGCGCAAGCATTTGTCGATGCCACACTCGATGTAGACCTTAATGAACTTTACGACGAATTCTTACCGCTGATCCCAAAAAAAGGCGCTTTACTCGATGCCGGTTGTGGCTCTGGCCGCGATGCTTTCATCTTTAAAGAGCGTGGTTATAGCGTAGATGCATTCGATATCAGCCCAGCTATGGCAAAGCTGGCGTCAGAATACTTAAACCAAGACGTAGCAGTAAGCATCTTTCTAGAGCTAAACGACGTTGCCAAATACGACGGCATTTGGTGCTGCGCGAGCCTTATTCACGTAGCAAAAACCGACTTAACAGAAGCATTCAATAACCTTGCCCGAGCATTAAAGCCACAAGGCATCGTGTATGTATCGTTTAAATACGGCGACGGCGAGCGCGAACACAACGGTCGCGAATTTACCGACCTAAACGAACAAGCCCTTGAGAGCATTATTAAAGGCACAGACCTATTTATCCTCAAGTCTTGGCAAAGCGCTGACCAACGCCCAGAGCGCGCCACAGAAACATGGCTAAACGCCATTTTGCACAGAAGAACGATGAAGTAGCTTGGCTGCGTTTTCGAAGTTCAAATAACAAAAAGGTCGGCAATTGCCGACCTTTTAGCTTTAGTAATTAAACTCTTTTACATCAAGTTTACTTCTGCGTTCTTGCAGCGTTAATTGATGTCTTTTTGAATTCCATTTATTGTTTCTTGGGTTTGAGCTAAGTGTCGAAGTAATGCACTTTGCAGTGTTAGCATAAAAACCAATTTTGTTTTTAAGTGCACAACGCCAATCGTTTTTGCTATGACCAAAGTAAGTTTGGTTTACAACTTTATTTTTTAATCTAGCGTAATGATGACGCCTTAGTGAGCGCGATTTTTTCATATTTTATCTCCACGTTGGAAGTGGCTACTGCTTCCAGTAACCGCCTAATCGGGAGATGAAATTCAATATTAGGTATTTGCATAGAGCTTGATATCCTTAAAAGCTCAATAACACTTGGTTATCATAAAAAGAGTTAAAGTTTTAGATAGTTCTTTAGTCTTATAAAACAAAACTTGAAAATTGATTGTAACCCGTTGCAGTGCATTTCTGCATTAAAATCCTCTTCGATAAATTAGAGTTATTATTTCATTCATCGAAAAAACCTATATTTTTCATGGTTATTCATGCTAGATTGTTCCTAAACTTAATGCTGGCTTAACGGCTCGTCATTTAGTATCAAGAAATAACCATGGAGCGGTTTATTCACTTTAAGCCGCAGTAACAGGATTTAGTTTATGCGCTTAAAAGAAGCACTCAGCGTTTTATCAAAGTCTTCACCTTACGCTGTTTCTACAGAAAGAAACGCTCAGCGTCAGTCTCTACTTGATGAAATCAAGTCATACCTGTACATCCAAATGCCAATTGAGATAGCAGTAAATAAAGCTATTTCGAGCTTTGGTGCAAATGATAAAAAAATTCTATTTTTATGTGGTAGCAGTGGTGATGGTAAATCAGAACTATTAACCAAAGCTAAGCAACAATACGGTCAACGAATTAACTTCCACTTAGATGCAACTCATAGCTTTGATCCTCAAGGTACTGCTATTGAAACGCTCGACAAAGTCTTTGAAAAATTCAATCAAGGATCAACACCTCTTGTTGTAGGCATCAATGCTGGCATGATGGGCAATTATGCAGAGGAAGGTAAAGATCAAAACATTAAAACTGTTATAGCTCGCTATTTAACTAATCGTAAATCAATAACTGAAGACATTATCTTTATTAACTTTGAAGATTATCCTAAGTTTGCAATCCACGAGCATGGCTACGACTCAGAGTTTGCGCAAAAGTTATTAGATCGAATCACCCATCCAAATGACAATATAATCAGGCAATTAGTTGAAAAAGAAAAACAACTAAATGATTTTGGCTCACAACGTATTATCACAAACTTTGAGCTTCTGAGTATCCCATCAGTACAACGAGTAATTGTTGATTTACTTTTTAAAGCGAGGTTAATGAGAGATCAGTTTTTAACTGCACGTGCGTTACTCGATTTTATTCATGAGCTTTTGGTTTCAGATGGCTACTTGTTTGATAACCTATTTGCAGGTGGTGACAATGAGCTTGCAAATAAAATTGAAGATTTTGATCCTGCAAACTCAAGAACAAAAGAAATAGACCGTTTTATTCTTGCCTATGACTTAAACTTGCCTGATGAAGAGTTTCAGGCATTTAAAGATGCTCTTCTAGCTTTTGGAATCAGTGGTTTAAATACAGGGGCGCAATATTTAAGACTGTTTTATGTTCTTAAATATGAAGATTTTGCAAACAACTTTCACAAACAATTCAAACCTGATTTCAGTGCTACTTTGATTGATAAATACATTGAAATTTATCAGCTCCACAAAGATTTCAAAGATACACCAGAGCAAAAAAGTGAAATAAAAGCTTTTTATCGCGAAATATTAATTGCAGCAATTAGAACTTATATAAATAGAAACGCACCTAAACTAGGTAAGAAGTACTTCTTACTGTCTGATTTTGGCGAGTATCAAGTGGCTGCTCCTGCTGATTTATCAATGGATTTAGCCGAAGTTAAGTTGAATACAACAACGAGTAGTGCTTTTTTTAATGCTCGGCTCAAGTTGAAAAACACAAAATTTACCTTACCAATAAACATCAACTTATTAGCTTTGTTAATGAATATTAATAATGGCTATCGACCAAATAAGCACGATAAAAACTCAGTTATTCTATTAGATGAATTAGCCAGTGAAATTATTCAAGAAGCTAAATCGTCAAATGAGTTGGTCATTACCGGCGATGGGCAAAAGTACCTCTTAGAGTTAGATGACGAAGAAATAATGGTAAGTGAGGGATAAGCAATGCCATTAGTTGAACAATTAAAACCTAAAAATAACAGTGCAGCTAGCTATTTTCCTGTTTCAGCCAACAGTGCAAATAATAAGTATGAATGGGAAACCGTTGTTGGCTTTTTTATCAAGTCATTACATAACATAGAGCTAGAGAAAACGATTAATACGCTAGATGACTTTAAGTTGCTTTGTAAAACTCAAATTACAAACAAACTTGATGGTGAGCCTTTTTGGCATATTATTGAAAAAATGTACTTCGACAACGAGCAAGTACTCAATATTTCGCCAGAAATGCAAGCTCTGAAAGTATTAAACCCAGAAAGTAGCAATGCGGGTGATGAGCGTTTAACAGCTTTTTTAGTTGGCCTGTTGGGCGATTTACAATTAACTCAGCCGCCAGCGTCACACTTAAATTTTTTAGAAAGAGAAATCAAAACTGTATTTGATTCGCCTCTGGTTACTAAAAAAAGTCAAAAACTAAAGAAATTTAACAAGCCATACTTACCTGAACTTAGTGAGTTTTTTCAAAAAGACTTAGAGTTTTTAGTAGGTTACCCAGAGCATTTTTTACAGAATATTAAGTCATTTTTAAAGCTATATGGCTTTTTATACACCGCACAACTCGCACTAAATGTACGTGGTTGGTCTAGCCAACCAGAAGTAAAGCCATGTTATTTCATTCTTGATAGCGAAAAAGCAAGTAAAGAGCGTACAAAGTTGCAGCTTCATGGGCACAAACAAGTTGTTGAATCTAGTTATGCTTTATTTCCTTATCTTGCTTTAAACGAGAGCTTGCAAGACGCTAAATCATCAATTGTGCCGCTGTGGGAGCTTGTTGGTGAATTAACAAGTAATGATATTGATGCGCTTAACAACTATGCGGCTGATTTTCATGAAGACCGTAAATTAACTAGTGAGCTACTACCGGCAGAAGATATAGATCAAGCAATAACAAGCCTAATAAAGTTATTTACTGAGCAGTTTAAGAAAGGCGCTACACGTGAAACAGCCTTTAATAACTTTGTAAAAGCAACGCGTGAAACCTTAATTAAGCCTTTTGAACAAAGTCGTGGACGGGCTGGTTCATACCTTGTTTTAAATCAGGACTACCTTTTATTACTTACCAATATCTCAATTGGCTCAAGAGAAAAGCTAAGACTTCATGAGCTGCTAGTTGAGTTTCAAAACCGTGGCGTATTTTTTGATAAAAGTAGTGAAGAATGTTTAATAGACCTATTTGAGCGCATGGGTAATGTTGAGCGAATGAGTGACAGTGGGGATGCAGTATATGTCAAAAAAACTATATGAAGACTTTTTAGTCGAGCACTTTTGTAAGTGGGCAGCTAAGGGCTTTGAAGGCGAAAGTCGTTTTCAATTTCGTTCTCCGGATAGCTCAAATAGCCAAAACTTATATGAAGCCCTATTAAGAAAGGCAGACACGACTGTAGAAATACTAACGGCAGATATAAACCAGCAATTTAAAGCTCTATCTCTAGCTGATAAAAAACTCATTCCAGTTGTACACAGTGAATCTGAAAATGGCCTAAGTGAAAACTATATTTCGCACCTACGCGATTTAATATCCAGCCAAGATGGAGAGCTGGGCGATTGCATTTTACTTGTAGTACACAACTCGTACTTAGATACATTAATTAACTCTGCAAGAGACTTAGGCAATGTTGGCGAGGTTTGGCACCCCTCTACAATAAAGCATTCATTGAGTGAATTGATCACATCAATTAATGGTACGGATCAAATTTCTCAATGCTTACTTGAACACCGCTTTAAATTAATAATTGAAGATGGTGCAACCATGTTCGGCTTCAGTGAACTCTTTGAAGCACTTGAAGATGGCGTTATTCAATTTCGTGAGCTGGGCCTATTTAATGACAACACAATAATTGGTTGGGATGATACGGCACAAATAGATAAGCGGTTATCACAAAACCATCAGTTATTTGAAAATATTAGTGAAATTGTTGAAAAATACCCACAAGAGCTAGTTGAGAAGCTGGGTGATCTAGACCTTGGTGAAAAGTTTGTCTCAGAGCACTTTGGTGATAATAAAAACTGGCAAGATCTAGATTTTGGCGCAATTTTAAAAGAGCGTAGAGATAACAAAGAAAATCTACTTTCATTTGAAAAAGAAATTGCGCAAAACCTTACTTTTATTGCTCGTGAAAATAAAAAAGAAAGGCATCTAATCATTGAAATGCCAGAGGGTGAGTCTGAGTTTAAATTAGAGTCTTACTTCACTGGCGGCAAGATTTTAAAAAATGAATTAAAACTGCAACACACAAAAGAGCCAATTACGCTAGATGTAAATAACCGCTCAGCAAAGCATAGTGTCGTTGAAGTTATAGGCTCTTTCTCTGGGCAGCCTCTTTACTTTAGCGTTGACTTTAAAAGAGAAAAGCCGCAAGAGAGATTTAAATACCGGATCCTTGTGTTACCAAAAGGGGCATTTTTCCTTGAGGACTTAGCTGATAGCTTTTTACTTGTACCTCGAAAACAACTAATTACACTGCAAACTAATGCTGGAATGCTTAAAGTCTCAGAGCAGGGTAGTACTGCTAAGGTAACTCAGTCTAATCAAACGTTTTTGGTTCAACAAACTCAAGTAGTTGACTTTGCTGAGTTTGCAAATGAAACCGATACACTTACCTTTGCCGTCCAAAGTGGCGAAAGTATTTTGAACTTTGAGGTCGATGGCGCAGTGTCATCAGACAGCCTATCTTTGCCATTAGTTTTAGATACTAATTTATTTAACCGACTATATAACAATGATTTTAACGGTCTCTATAATCGTGCAAAAGAGAAAGTGGTATTAGATGGTAAAGACCTAACACCTAAAGGTTTGCGTAAAACGCTATTAAAATGGGAAGCAGAGCTACAAGATAATAGGGCCCTAGCAACTACAGTGGGGCAGCGACCTCAATTAATGCTAAGCGATATCGAAAATACTCACCCATCACTATATAACGCTTACAGCGAACTATTTGATTATCTAGATGCACGTAAAGCGCTAATAAGTACATGCTCTTGGGGAAAACAGTTTACAAGCTTGGCGCAAAATGTGGTTGAGTGCTATTTAAGCGAAATAGAAAAAATAGAAACCAAAGCATTACTCTCGCCTGAGTCTAGCATGCTAGTAAATATTGGTATCGCAGAGTTTGAAGAGCAAGAGTTTATAACGCCATATCACCCACTATGCTTAGCTTATTTTACTCAATTAGTAACTAAAGCGAGTGATGAAAACGACAAAAGCTTTAATACATTACCAAAAGCCACATTAAAACGCTTAAATGCGGAAGGACTATTACCTTTTGTTTGGCACGCAAAAGATGGTTTTGCATACAACCAAGCTCTGCCTGACAATCGCATGTGGTGTAATCTAGTTGCAAATAAAGACGTTAGTTTAGGTTATGTACGCCCACTGGTAAGACAAAAAGCAAGCGAGTTTGCTAAAGCATTTGATGTGCTATTTAGTAAGGGCAAAAAAGAAACTCTGCATATCAACTCAATTAATAATGCCGATAACAAAGCATTGTTTCTAGGGTTAGTTGATTATCTAAAAAAACAAACACCAGACGATGCAAATCGGATCCATGTAAATTTATACGATAAATCACTACAGCGTACTTACTTTGATGAGTTTGCCGATGCGCCAAGTTACGATGAGTTAAAGCAACTTGCAGAGCTGAGCGGTGAAAAAGACAAAGCTGATGCTATAGCAGATATGCTTAAAAACCGTATAACTTACAGCAAGTTCAAATTAGAAAGTGAACTTGACTTTGCTTATGCGCACATTAGTTTTGTTCGTAACGACACAAGTGTTGAGCCAACACCTGTTGATGTGTTAACCGAAAAGTCGGGTGTTGCATGCCATGGTTTATTAGCAGGTGAAACCGCCTATAACGAGCAAAATACTTACCTTACAACATACGGTTTGCAGAATTTAGCGTTAGATAATAACCCAAGCCTCAAACTGAGCAGTCAATTTAATAATCTAGCCAAAGCAGCTTGGTGCGGGCAAAAGTATGAAACCAATAATGGTCTAGCATTAAAAGTGGCGGGCAAGCTTACCGAGTTACTAGAAGATGTTTATGAGAGCTCTGTTTGGACAGTAATTATTGATCCAAAAGTAACGCTCGACTTTTTTAAATCGCAAAAAGATGCCGTACTAATACATTACTCAGACAACTTTTCGAATTCAGCTAATTACGATGCAATCACCGTAACAAAGCGCCGCGATTTATACGACCAAGTACTTTCGCAAGGTGTTAAAGGCTTAATTGATGAGTTTAATGCCTTTAATGGTGAGTGGTTGCTTAAAATGATCACTTGCAATGATAACGAGCGAAAAGAGAAAAAAAGTATCATTGGCGCTTATAAGTACATTAACTGCCTATTACACCAAAGCGATATTACCTGGGTACCCATGAGCGTGGCCGAAATGCTACGCGTAGCAGGTAATGTTGGTTTAAAAATGAGTGAAAGTGAGTTTTCGCGGTTTGCTCAAGGTTTTAAAAGCGGCGCTATTTCAGACGATGTATTGTTCGTTGGTTTCAAAGATCAAAACATGTATTTGCTACCGCTCGAAGTGAAAATTGGTCAGCAACGTACTCATGATAAAGGCGTTAAACAAGCTAAAGAGTTAAAGCGCTATTTAGTTGAAAACCTATTTGGCCGTGACGACTTAGCAGGGCATTTATATCGCGGCCTATTCGTAAGACAAATTTTAATGCAAGTTGATAAGTTTGAATTATATAAAGTTTATCAACCAGATTACTTTGATGCTCTTAAATCACAGCGAGAATGGTGGTTACAAGGTGACTACCAAGTTGCCGATTTAGCTGAGTACCCGCAAGGTTTCATGATGGCATTTTTTGAAAATGCCTCATTTGCAAAAGAAGAATTCGACCTACAAGACGACATTCTGCAAATAAAATTACCGAGCGCAAATTTAAATCGCTTTATCAGCACACCATTGCAAAGCTTGCTAAGCAACATTCAAAGCTGTGAACTTTGCTATATACCCGAACAATATATATTGAATGGTAGTACTCAAGCTGATGAGAGCATTAGCATTAAGCCTGCAAGTGACAACCCCGAAACGAGTGATGATGCACCTGTAGTCAATACTGAAACCCCAGTTGTATATCCTAAAGTTGCTGAAGCAGATGGGCCGATTGTAGTGGCTGAGCGAAAAGAGAAAGAGCCATTAAAAGTATTGGTGGGGCATGTTATACCTAGTAACGAACCTGTTTATTGGGAGCCCACAAATACCGCCAAGTTTATGAATACCAACTCAGGCATTATAGGCACAATGGGAACAGGTAAAACCCAATGTACTAAATCTGTAGTAACTCAGCTTTATCGAAATCAACATCAAAATGTAGAGGGAAAACCGATTGGCATTTTGATTTTTGATTACAAGTCAGATTATGTGGATGATAAATTTTTAAATGCTACGAGTGGCAAAAAGTTTAATTTGCATAAGCTCCCGTACAACCCTCTTAGTTTGTTTGGTGATACGCCAATGTTGCCTGTGCACACTGCCCGCGGTTTCTCAGAGACGATGGGTAAAGCATTCAACTTAGGTACTAAGCAGCAGCTTAAATTACGTAAGCTTATAGGTGAAGCTTACGACCTTGCGGGTATTCATAAATCTGACAAATCAACATGGCACAAAGCTGCACCAACAATGGCAGACCTTTGGGCGCTATTTTTAGATAGTGAGCCCGCTGAAGATTCGCTTTATGCTGCGCTAGAAAGTGTTTGTGAGCTTGAAGTATTTGAAGATGACACTTCCAAGTGTATGTCGCTTTATGATCTAGTAGATGGCATTACGGTTGTAGAGTTAGCTGGTTACCCAAGCGAAGTTCAAAACTTAGTGGTAGCACTTACGCTTGATTTGTTTTACTCGCAAATGCAAAAACAAGGAAAGCCCGAAGTGCAAGGTGACTTTAGGCAAGTAACTAAACTTGTGCTGGTGGATGAAGCAGACAATTTTATGTCGCAGAACTTTCCAAGCCTTCGCAAAATACTAAAAGAAGGCCGTGAATATGGTGTTGGTGTCATCTTATCAACACAAGATATTACGCATTTTAAAACCGGTGAAAACGACTATTCTGCGTACATTTTAAGTTGGATAGTGCACCGCGTAGCGCAAATTAAAAATCAAGATATTAAAGGCATATTCAATGTGGATGATAAATCAGAGCAAGAGCTACTGATGAAAAATATTCGCGAGCTAGAAAAACATACTAGCCTTTATATCAACGGTGAAAAGCAAATTAAACGTATCAAAGATAAAGCATTTTGGGAGCTAGATAACTAGTCCGCTAACTGTTTGTGTTAAAAAGTTACATAATAATTGAAGAGAGATTTTATGGCCACGAGGCATGATTATATAATTTTAAATAAGAAACTAGACAAATATTTCAAGCTGTTGTCAGATCACTTGGGATTGGAATTAGATATTTCTGAAGTTGAAAGGCGCAGGCTGTCTTTTTATATTTACATTTTAGAACAGGTCTGCAATGAGTCGGATATAGGTAAGTTAGCTAGTTGCGTAATAGACACGAATTTCAATAAATTGGTATTTGAACGTGCAGTAGACGATTGTGGTGTTGATGCTATTTATATTGACGATGAAAAACTAGAGCTAAAACTATTTAACTTTAAGTACAGGAATAGTTTTAACCCAGATAAAAATCAGAAATTGAATGACAACTTTATTTCGACCAAATTTTTAAATTTCGCTATAAAGGAAAGAAGTGGAGCTCTGGATAAGTATCCTGAAGATATTAAAGAAAAAATTAGATTTGTATCAAGCGTACTTAATCGGCCAAACGATGACTGGAAAGTAGAACTTTATCAGGTTAGTAACGAAGCTAAAGAAGTTAAGCAAATGAACTATGAGCTTGAAAGCTTGGCTGAAATGTATGCAATTGGAATAAACTCACTTGCACTGCCTACTATTTCAAGCTTCATGACTATTAGGCCAGAAAATATAGATGCCCAGCTACTCATAGATAAAGAAGCTTTGATGAGCTATAGCGAAGACAACAAGGCATCAGCGAAGTCGTTTATAGCAAGAGTCAAATGCAGTGAAATTCTCAGAATTACATGCAACTCCCATGAGTTACGTAATGAACTAAACATTGAAGACGCTGATTCGTTACACTCTGTAAACCTAGACTTTGGCGTGTTGTTTGATAACGTCAGAGGTTTAGTTAAAAGATCAAAGTATAATAAAAACATCGCTAAGACACTAAAAAATGATCCAAAAAAGTTTTTTATGTATAACAACGGCATCACTTTAATAGCAGAGAACATAATATCAAAAACATTGGCTGGGAAGCAGTGGTCTAAAGTGAAATTAAACGGGCTGCAGGTCGTAAATGGAGGACAGACGTTAAGAACTATTCATGAATTTAATAAAGAGTCACCTGAAAACCTAGAGAAATATTTGTATGATGCTGAAGTTTTAGTCAGAATGTTTATGCCTGATGGAGAAGCAAATGAAGCCCATAAGATTGCCGAATATACTAACAGTCAAAACCCTATTAAAGCTGTTGATTTGAAGTCGCTCTCAACCGAGCAGATAGAAATCGAGCGATATCTAGATGAGTGTGATATTGCATACGCAAGGAAAACGGGAGACACCGGACCAAAGGATGACAAAGAGTATAAGCATACTATAAATATGGAGACATTTGCTAAATTGTTAAAAGCAAAGGGTGGTCAGCCAGAAAAAACAACTAGTAGTACGAGAGGCCTTTTTGAAGAGAATTACAGGAAGCTTTTCATAGAAGATTTTGATTTAAGTGAAGCACCTAAGTTGATCGACAGCTACTTTCAAATTATCAGGTGCTACAAGCAATCAAAGCTAAATGGAAATCAGTTGAAATATGCATATATAATCTACCTCAAAGAGTTTTTTCAAAACGAGAAGTTCGAGAAACTCATAGATGATTTGGAAACTTTTCTTCAGAATTACATAGCTGAAAACGATGATGTCACCGCAGTAAAAGCTCTTGGCTCTGCTCAATTTAAGAAGCAATTCATGGAGCACTTAGGGCTAACCAACTAAATCCTTAGATATAGAGTGTGCTGCAAGGTTTCAACTTGAAATCATGCAGCAAACATAAGTTATAAATAATCAATTAGGTTTTTTAGATTTGTTTGGTTTCTAATTGCCGAAATACCATCTTCAATATGAGCTGCCCATGCCATCTGTAACTCTTTATCAGAATACTCAGGATAACGCTGCTTTAGTAATAACTCGGTTACTTGTTGGGTTTTACCAAGCCAAGTGTGTTTATCCAGTTTTAGGCTGCCAGAGAGCTTATAATCAGTGTCTTTATCAAATACAAAGCCTTTTTCAACCGAGCGAAAAAAAGCAATACGGGCAGCAACGTTTGGTGTAACGCCAGTTTTGCCTTTTAGTGTTTGTAGTTGTTCTTCAACGGCTTTATTAAGCCACATAGTTTGTGGGAGCATTATACGGCCTTCTGTGCAAGTTCAGCCCAAAAGTAACCTTCACGAAGAGTTGAGCTACTAGTTTGCTGATTAAATTCAATTTCGAACGCGTGAGACACTTTGTGCTCAATAGCTTGGTAGAAGCTTTCATCTACCTCGGTATCTGTTGATAGTAAAATTACTTGCTCGCTGGCTTCAGGGAAGTAGTGCTTAATGAGCTTATCTCGATGTTTTGAGTCTAATCGGCCAAGAGGCGTGTCTACCACCACAGGTAGTACTTTGCCAGAAAGCTTACCTAGTGCCTCTAAAATAGCAAAAGCAAAAATCTGTTTTTCACCTGCAGACATTGATTTGCGGTTAATCACTGAGCCTTCGGCATCAACAAGGTTTACATCAAAGCTGTTAGGGTCAATTTTAGCTGATAGCTTTAAATCTTCTTTACGAGCAAGTTTGCGATATGCCTTTACAAATAGCTCTTCAAGCTGGCTAACACGCTGTGAAGTAAGTGCTTCTTTAAATTCGTGGAGTACGTTTTGGCTTTGTTCTACTCGCTCTACAGCTTTGTCTGATGAGTGTTTGTTTTTTAGCTTCGCGTAGAACTTTTCTAAACGTTTTGCCAACTCGAGCTCTTTCGCTTTGAGGTCTTTCGCTTTAAGTAATTCGCTAATGTACTCTTTGCTAATTGCATCGCGCTGTTTTTCAAGGGCTCGTAACGATTCGTATAGGTCCTTAAGCTCTTCTGCATCTGGTGCACGTTCAATATTTATTGATAAGGTACTTAGCTTATTTTGAACAGATTCAAGGGCTTGTGTTAGCTCTTTTAGTAATGCCTGTGACTTTTGAGCATCAGTAACCTGTGCTTGAATAAGCGCAAACTCAGAATCAGAAATATCAAGCTCAGGCGATTCCATACTACTTTGAGCAACTAATTGGCCAAAATAACTGTTTACCGTTGCCATAATATCGTTACTTTGAGTGCTAAATTGCGTTGCTAATTTAGCTTCTAAGTCAGGTAAAGCTTGGGTCAGCTCATTGCCAAATGCTTTTGCTTGTTTGATTTTTTGATCTTTTGTTAGCTGCTCAATTAAGCTTTGCATTGCCGTTGGTGCTAAAGCCATTGGTAATGAGCCACTTAATTCTTGGCGAATTTTAGCTGTGAGCTCTTTTTCAAGTTCAATGAGTTCAGATACTTTGGCTTCTTCTTGATCTTTGGTTTTTGCCCAAGCGCCGCCACGCGCTTGAATGCTTTGCTCTTTAGAGGCTATTTGGGTTTTAAGCTCAGTAAGCTTAACTCCGATATGGTCTGCATTTTGTTGGGCTTCATTAACTTGTTCTGATATCGCCTTTTTTTCGGCCTCGGCAGTATTAATCTTTTTGATTGTTTCTTTGTCAGCTGCTTCTGCACCCAAACCTTTAAGGTAAATACTTAAGTCAGAATCAAGGCGATTAATTATGTCGATACCAAGCAGTTTTTGTACTGCTTCTTTTAAGTACGAGCCTGTGTCGTCTTCGGCAAGCTCTGCAATTTTTTCACCATCAAAAAAGAATAAGTCGCCAATCCCCGGCGGCACTAATTCATGTAAAAAAGCTTGCACCTGTTCGCTATTAAGAGAAGTGTCTAGCACTCCATTAATTGTAAGCGTTAATGTTTCATCTTGTTCTGCTTGCCACTGACGTGTGACCTCATAAAGCTTGTGTTCGCCTTGGTGAGTGTGTGTAAAGCTTAATGAAACTCGTGCTTGTGCGCTTTCATCACTTTTTAAAGCAGTGTTATTTGTTTGTTCATTTAAATAAGCAAGATAGTCTTTTTTAGTGATCACGGCACCAAGTGCGCGTTTACCAAGTAATGCTAAACGAATTGCAGTTAGAATTGATGTTTTACCTGCACCGTTTAAACCACCAAATAATATAATTGGGCGTTCAAAAACACCTTCTTTGCGAGGTGTTAAGTCGATACAGGTTTCGCCATTAAAAACTCGAAAGTTATTAAGCGTGAGTGTTTTAAAAATCATTCTATGCCCTCAGCTTTTAACATTGCGTTTATTTGCTTTAACTCGTCTTCAAGCGTTTTTACTTCATTACTTTGGCGCATTTGCTTTTGTCGGATATCTAAATTAGAGGCAATAATAGTCTCTGCGCTTTCCCAGTCTTGCTGAATTAGGCGACCAATTCGATTAAATATACCGGTACGGCGAGCAAGCCCACTCATTTGTTTTTCAACATCGATCAGCTTTTTAACCATTTGCGGTGACACGCCATATTTAGGTGCGATGTCATGTAATAACTGGCTTTCGGTAAAGCTGAATTGGTTTGAGTCATCAATCGTCCAGTCTAACTTAATACCTAAAATATCAAATACAATAGCAGGTAATGAATCGTCCCAATCAGGCTCGTTAGGATCGTTAAGCCACTCGTGACGTACAGCGTGCAACTCATCGACAGTAATTAGCTCTACATCTCTACCTTGCTCATTAAACTGCTTTTGAATATTAAGCAGCAAACGCATGGCATGTTTACGGTATTTTAATAAGTAAGGGCCCGTTGTGTAATCGTCGGTAAGTACGCGCTCTTTGTCTTCTTTTAATGTTTTAAATGCAAGTCGACCATCACGGCGTATATGGTTGCGATATTTCTTTTTAAGCTTTGGTGAAGTACTGCGTGAAAGCATGTTGCGATACTTTAACAGTGGTAGCATCCATTGCTCACCATTTTGAATTAAGCTCTCCATTGCGCGGTCTTTGGTGACAACAGTACAAGTCCAGCATCCAAAGCGCGAGTTACCGCACGATGGCGTTGTTTCATCAATAACGAGAGGGCATTCACCTTGGCCAGATGAGTCTTTATATAGATTCCATAAAACTAGGTTTTTACCACCCCATGGGTTTTCCCATTCAAGGTCATATTTATCTAGCCATTTATTTTTTGTGCCGTATGGTGTTTCTTCCGTTTTTAAATGGCAAAGACGTAATATCTTCCATACGTCATCTACGCTCCATGTATCGATTGGAGTGTAAATAAATGCATTATTTAATGTAGTGTGTACAGCAAGATCAGAGCCATCAATTTTGTGCTTTTTGATAACTTGGGCACGAGAGGCACTTTCTTGAGAGCGAGAGCCAAGTACAACGATTACTTCGTCATATTCACTAACACGCTCTTTTATAAATGTACTTACCGGATCAATTTTCATTCGCTCAGTACACCAGCGGAAGTTACGCGTTGGTGCCGGGTAACCCTTGCCTAGTAAGTTTGCCCAAAAAGTATTGTTAGATTTAGGCACAACCTTATGCGAAGAAATTGGTAAACCTTCGCGTCTTGCGCCTTCTTCAATAAGTTTTAGAGATTTATCGACGTGATCAACAACCATAGGTGTTTCAACTAGGGTGTCTGATGCAACAACAAATACAGGCTTATGGCGATCTTCGGGCTTTAATCCTAATAACGCAAAATAAACGAGTGTCATCACAGCTGATGAATCTTTACCACCGCTGTAGCCTATAACCCAAGGACGTTTGTCGGCCATATACACTCGCTGCGTATTAGCTACAAATTCATGAAGCTTTCCACCTGCAAATGACTCGTTTTCTATAAACTCGATATAGTCGTCTAGATCGTACTGATTTAATAATGTCATGTATTTAACAATTCTTTTTCTTTAGCTAGCTCTTCAACAGAGGGCTTTAAGCCAATTTGTTTTTTTATTTCTATGGCTGTTAAAAATATATTTGAAACGGCTTTAGAGAGTCGACCATGGTTCATAGCACGGTTTTTCCAAGCTGGGTTTGCTTTTCGCCAATCAATTTTATGTAGCTGAGTGTAACATTTACTCTGCTCAGGCTCACTGAGTTTTAGTAGTTCGTTGCCTACTATTGCCAAAGCTTGAAGCCCTATACCATGAGCACTAATGTACTCTTGTCGAAACTCTGTCGCTGAAAGCTGTTTGTCTCTTACTTGCTGCCACTCAGGCATATATTGGTTTAGATTGCGCCAAAATGAGACCGCTATTTTTCTCTCTTCATCGGTGTATCCCTCTTTAAGGCCTTTACCAAATAAGGCTTTATTAGCTTGCTTAATACCGCTAAGGGTAAAAAGCTTGCTACTTTTTGCTGCAATTGCAGAGCGTTCAAACTCTGTAAAGCCCAGAAATGGTTCACATTCTAAAGCAAGGTAACGAGCCAACTCAGCGGCTTGATCTCTGTGATCGTACAAGGTCGACAAAGATGCACTTGGCCTTACGGCATACTTATTTAAATCGGCAAACATCTGCTGACTGCGTTGTAGGCCTTCGTCAACAAAGAAAAGTACAGCGATGTTGTCTTGGCAAAGCTCTGGTCTTTCTTTAATAGCTTCTTCAATGGCGGCACGTCTATGTTGGCCATCATTTATAAGTATTTGGGCATCCATAGGTACTTTTAATGTTCCTAAGTTAATACCATCACCAGTGCTTATAAAATCAACTTCTGAGCCAACAGATGCGGTAATTGCTGAAAAAACATAATCATTTGGAGAATCAACCAAGTAACGCGCCATTTCAGGAATACGATTTTTATTTAAAGTACGCTGCGCTCGTAATTCGACAGGGACTTCTTCTTCATCATAAACGAATATTTTCGGGATAAGTCGAAGCGGGCAGGTAGCAATGTAAAAAGGTTTGCCAGCTTGCTGGCCTCTTACAGCAGGGAAGCTGTAACAATAGTTTGAATCTAAATTACTCATTGGTGCAAGTCCATTATGCATGGTTTACGTAATATTATTACGTACCTTACGTAATATTTCTACATAAAACTTGCTTTAAAAGAGGTTATTTTAGCAAATTAAATAAACTTTCATAGGATTTTAATGTTTTAGTTTTATAAAACGGTCTCCTTTTAATTCTATCTTCCAATACTCAAACACCTTTTGCAGTATTGGCCAGTTTGGCCACTCTGATTTTTCGACTCCTTTGAGCATGGCTGCTAGTTTCTTATCGAAGTTTTGCTGGCTTTTGTATTCACTACTGCCTTTTTGTAAATAATCAATTTTGTTGTACATGGGTTGATTTGGGTAATCATCGCCATAGAAAAAGTAGTCTATATCTTGTTCGAGTAATTTTACTTTTACTCGCATCGTGAGGAGTGGCAGCTTTTTATTAAAGTCATCGTATTTTAAAAAGGTCACCTTGCCCGAGCGCATATGTATTTTTACTAAATCTATTTCGTCTATGTCGCCATAAAGCTGCGCTGCAGAGCCAATGTAAACACGTAAAATAGCAGGGAGTTGGTTTAAAAAGCGGGTAGGCAAAATGTAAGAATGATTGTCGTGCAGTTCGCCAAGTTTTATATTTTCATATGCTTGATAACATGCATTACCAATATTGGCAGGCTCAGAAATTGAAAATAGCAGTGACTTAGCTTCTTCGAGTGCATGATTATAGCTTTCGAAGTGTATTTTTATATCGCGGGTAAGCTTTGCTGGCATATGGCTTTTAGCTTTACGTTTTCCAAATAGACTAAGGGCAAAATACACAAGTAAATCGTCATGCCTTTTGGTTTTTGCTTGGTTGAACTCGGCTTGGTCGTAGTAGCCTTGCAATAACTGGAATGCCTTATTATGACTGCTAAATATTTGCCTAATTGCGGGGCTTTGTTCAAATTCGTCATTGGCAGGCATTCTGCCTAAGTGTAAGCAGTACTGCCAAAAGTCAGCTAATAAGTTTTGATGCTTTTCAAATAACGATATTTGCTCAGCTTTATTTACAACCTTAGGTAATGGACGTTGTGTAATGTGTTGCCAATTATAATTTTGAAATTGCAGTTCAAGATGGTGTGCTTCTTCAAGTTCTGCAGATTTAAAAACGGCAATGATACCTTGCCCAAATGGAGTTGTTTTTACCTTTAGAACTTGCTCTATATAACAGCGTATTTGCGCTTGGCTAAAGTATTTTTGAAACGTATTACGGCTAGTTATCACACCATCTTTGTATGGCTTAAAGTGCTCTTGCTTAGCTTCGTTAGCCAGCATGACAGAAACAAGTAATAGCTTATTTGTGTATTGGTAAGCATCTTTTAAAGTATCTTGGCGTTCTTGTTGATCCTCAATCACGTTGAGTACAAAACCAAGATTAACAATATCGCATGGTGTTTTAATTGCATTAGGACGATGAACAGGATCCCAGGCATTAATGTTTAGTCCATGAGCTTCAAGCTCGGTCGCATCGTCACCTAACCCGCAACCGTAATCGAGTATTGAATAGTCACCATTTAAGTAGCCATACTTTGCAAGCTTTTGGAATGGTGCTGATAATCTGTCTCTGTTTATAGCTGTTAGGTGTCGCTGTATTTGTTGTGGTTGTTCGGGGTTTTTTGATTCAACTATTTTAGCTACTTGATGAAGTCTGCCATTTTCATCTAACTTGTAGCCTTTGCGTTTTATTAAGTTTTGCCATTGTTTTTTGAAGCCAATACTTTTGGTGTTTTGATAAAGGCCTATTTGCTCACCTTCTTTCGTTAATTCTTTAAAGAGCTTGTAATTAGGGTAGTTTGGTAAAACGAATGTTTCTTTGCGATGTAGTATTGGTGGGTTAGCAGAGCTACTGTAATCTGTCGTTTTTGCCGTGTTTTCGTAAATGTCTATAGTGTGGCTTTTTAGAAGCTCTGGGTATGAGCTTTGATCAAAACTTGGGTACTCGAGCAGGGTAAATTTAAAATCACGTTTATAGAGCTTTATTAGATTCCAATCAGCATCAACCTCTAACGTTTTTATTGTTGTATTTATTAATGCTGATAGGGCCTCTGGCAAGCATTCTGCGATACAAGATTTATGAAGATAAACAGCGGTGGGTAAAGACTTCCCATGCTTTAGGCTTTTAATTAATTGCTTGTATTCAGGAAAGTCCATAGGGTTATTTAAATTCGTATTTATAGACCTACTTTACATGTTTTACAGTATTTGAATCTATCTTTTATAAAACCTTCTTTCAAACCCCAAGCTTCTAATTTATTTAAATCATGGCTTACTAGTTTAATGTAACTTCTCTCGGTAAAGGCGCCCGGTTTATCTTTATGTGTTGACCCATTTATGGTTCTACAAGTTGTTCGATGTAAAACAAAATAGCTGGGGCTTCTATTACTTTGAATATTGGCTAGAAATGCGCTGGGGTTTGCTTCTAAGTAATCAAAATATTTTTTATCTGAGCCTATAATAAGCAATGGTTTATTCATGTTGAGTTGAGCATTTAATTAATTTGGACCTATTATAGGTTCTTATGAGTTAATTAGAGGTCTGATGAGGTTCGAGTAAATAATAAAAATAAGCGCGGCCGCGTTTTTCAAATTTAAGCGAACCTTGCTCACGGCGGTGCATTAATTCACAAGCACTTATTTTAAGGTGCTTCATCGCATCTTTACTGCTAAGCCAAACACCTTTTCGATTTTGCTCTGTCATTTTAAATTCTCAGCTAAGTTAAAATTAATATACATAACTCTTTGTACATCGACAAATTTAGCCTTGTAGAGGATGCTGATTTACCCCGTGTTCGCACCCGAAATTGAATTAATTATGAGTAATTTACAGCATGGATGCTGTAAAAAGCGTAGCTTGGCCACGGATGGTCTATCTACGCTGTTTACGTTCATTTAATTAATTCAAATTGAGGGAACAGTGTGAACCTTGGGGCGCCGAGAGATTCCAAAGAGAAGTCGGCGTTTACTTCTCTTTGGTTGCCGTCGCCAACGCGACATAACAAAATAAATAGTTAAATGGCCACTTTTTCCACACCCTAAAACTGGTACAATGTGGCCTACCAAATTACACAGATGTAATGCTATGAATAAATGGATTTTATTTCTCGCTACTTTGCTTGCGAGTTTCAACACGGTTGCTGAAGAGCAATATTCAAAGAGTCGCTGTGATAGCATTGAGGCTGAGCGCGAGGACATTCGTAAGAGAATGAATCGTAGCTACACGGCTAGGCAAGGTGAACGGTGGAATCAACGTTTAGATGAGCTTTTTACGCTGCTGGCGAGACACTGCAAACACCCAAAAAGAAGTACTGGTAATGGCGGTAATTATACGTATCGCTCGAACCCTACCGCACTTTTAAACACCAAAGTACATAACTCTACGGTGTATTCAAATTCATATAATGACAATAAAAAGCGCCATGCTTGGGGGCAATTTTATCAATTACCTGATCGTTGTAGAGCGAAGAATATTCAGCAAGCTGATTTTGTATGGTGTAGCGAAAATAAAGCTGAGCAAAAGGCGCTATTTGAATCTGCTTGGAGTGGTAAAGCTAAAGCAGACTATAAAGATATTGTTATTACTGTAAAGCCGACCATTACAGAAATTAATGCAAATAAAACCACAAGCCAAGTTGCGATAAAAAGCTCGGTAATCGAAGCACCCGTTATACAAGCTTCGGCTCCTTTAAATGAGAGTGTTGGTCCGCAATTAACAAAGTTGAATGACCTTAAAATTTGGCAATTAGCCTTGGCTGGCATTGCGGCCATGTTGTTTGTGTTTGGTCTTTATCGTTGGTTTAAAGATTGAGTTGTTAAACGGGCTAAAGCCCGACCTACAATGCCTCGCATCTCGCATCTCGCATCTCGCATCTCGCAACTACAGCACCAACACTTCTCCTTGTAAACTCGGTGCGTCTGCAATACTGGTTTGAAGTTGCTCTATCAACAATTGGGCATTCGCTGATGGCGTGCGTGAATGTGGCCAGAGGGCGTAAATTGGCCTTGCGGGAATGTTGTGGGGGGAGTCGATATAACTAAAGTTGCTGGTGTCTTCTATACAGCATATTTCGCTCATGGGTAGTAAGCCAATGCCATAGCCTGCTTCAACCATTTTTCTGGCGATTGTAATATCAAAACAAAAGCTTATTTGTTTATACTCGGTTTTTAATTTGTTTAGTAAACCGCTGGGAAGTTGTGACTCTGAATAGGGCAGTATCAGCCTTGATGTTGGGGCATCTTTCTTTTTAATTAGCTTTATTGCGATCATGCCTAGGCGCTTTTGAAAGTAGCTTGAGTCTTGTTGTTCGCCGATGCGAATAGCTAAGTCAAAACGTTTTTGGCTTAGTTGGCTGTTGGCATTACTTGGGTAAATGTGGAGGTTTAGCGCAGGGTTTGCCATCGCAAACTGATTAACTGCCCCTATCAGTGGGCCCGCAATGATGTTTTGTGGGCACAACAGGTAAAACTCTTTTGCGGCGGGCGAGTCATTTAATTGCTCAAGCTGGCTGTTAAGAGCAAGCACTTGTTCGCCTAACTCGTTATACAGTGATTCGCCTTTGGCGGTTAACACAATGCCTCGGGCTGTGCGTTGCAGTAATGGCTCAGCGAGTTTTTCTTCTAACGCCTGAATGCGCCTTGATAGGGTCGATAGATTCAGTCCTAAATCTTTTGCTGTTTGGCTCATGCTTTTACGGCGCGCTATTTCAATAAATAAATGCAGATCATCCAGCATACGACTCCCTCAATCTTAGTTTGCATTTTCGTGACTGTTGCCACTAGGCCAATGCAAATATAGTAACGCCAAGGAGGACATATGAAAATTCATTTTACTTTTACTGCGGCATTTTCGTTTTTAATGTCGTTTTTACTTTCGGCATGGGTCACTTATGTCAACTTAGGGCTGAGCGATACATTTTTTCTAAGTTGGATGAAGGCATTTGCCAATGCATGGCCTGCTGCGTTTGTGGTGGCTTTTACGGTTGCCCCGCCTATTCGGGCATTGGTTTTAAAGTTATATAGTAAGGAGTCAGTATGATTAATATCGTGGCAAAAATTACCCCAAAGGCGGCATTATTTGACGACTGTAAAGGGCGTTTACAGGCCATATTAGCAGCCACTCGTGCAGAGCCTGGTTGTAATCGTTTTGAGTTGTTTGCAAGCAAAGAGCAGCGTTGTTTGTTTTTAGTTGAGCAGTTTGAATCGCAAGCCGCCCTTGATGAGCATTATGCTCAGCCTTATACCAAGGCTGTGTTCGCGTTTTATGAAAATGCCTTGGCAGAGCCGGTTGAGGTAGAGAAGGTAGAGGAGTGTTGAGAGAAAAGTTAGCGAGATGCTAGGGGGAAGGAGCTAGGCTCTAGGGGCTAGGTACTAGGGGAAAGTCGACCTGTGGGGTTGTTAGGTCGTGTGTTCTTCTCTGCAATAACAATCTTGTAGGAGGTATTGTAGGAGGTACTTTAGTGCCGAATAAAACATAAAAGAGTGTTCAGCCGTCAGACAAAACAGGTCACGCCGTCAGCTAAAAAAAACTAGGCTACTGGGGAAGTACAGCTATTCGTAGCCTAGTTTCACAAGGTTGAAATGGTTACAGCATATGCAGGATTTGCTTAGCTTTTTCGCGGGTTAAACACGCGGCCATTGGGCGTTTTGCAAATAGCTTGGCTGAGACTGTTTGTTCTTTGCCCATGTATTGGTTGTGCAGTGTTTGCACATTGACTTTGCAGGTCACCGAATGGCTGTTTTCTACATAGCGAATTTCTACTCGCTCTACTTTTTTAATTAAGTTTTTATAAGGGTAGCCTTCATCGGTATCAAGCTGAGTAATTACGGGTTGGTTGGCATAACTAAAACTTGAGGCAAATAAAAGTAATAAAATAATTAAGTATTTCATGGTGGTTGTCCTTGTCTTGTCGCGGTTGGCAATATGAGTATTACTCGTGTTACTACTACTGACAAACGATTAAAAATTGCCTATGCTTAAGTTTTTATTAACCATAAATGCGTATGCAGTTACCTCCATTAAAAAGCCTTTGGTATTTTAAGCACGCGGCAGAGTTAGGTAGTTTTAAGCTTGCGGCAGAGCAATTGTTTGTTAGCCAAGCTGCGGTTAGCCAACAAATTCGCTTGTTAGAACAACAGCTTGATTGCAGCTTGTTTACTCGTCATACCCGTTATGTTGAGCTGACTCGCCAAGGCGAACAGCTATTACCCCATGTACTTAAGGGCTTTAGTCATTTACAGGCAGGTGTGCAGGCTGTTAGCCAAGATAGCCACCCGAATACGTTAAACTTAACTGTGCTGCCTTCGTTCGCCAGTGGTTGGTTACTGGGCCGTATTAGTGATTTTCAAAACAAATACCCCAATATCAAAGTGCGTATTGAACCAAGCGATCAACTTGCCGACTTTTCAGCGGGGCAAGTTGATTTAGGCATTCGATTTGGTCAAGGAAACTACCCAGGTTTGCACAGTGAGCTTATCAGCGACGACAGCCTATTTTTGGCTTATAAACCCGGTGCCATTGATGTTAATAAACCCCTTAAACCGCAGATTCTGGCACAGAAACTAATTAAAGATGTGTGCCCAGACGCAGAGCGCGGTTGGTTAACTTTGGCTCAGCAATTAGCTGTAAGCCCAGATGCGCTCCCCGCACTTGAAATTGATAACGCTGCACTGGTTATTCAAGCCACGTTAGCAGGGCAAGGTATTGCAATGGTAAGGCGGCGGTTAATCGAAACTCAACTGCAACTTGGTCAGCTAGAGATTTATCCAAACTATGAGTATCACTGCCAATATAAGTACTACCTTGCTGCGCCGCCCGAACATTTTAAATGGCAAAAAGTGCAGCTGTTTAAAGATTGGTTGCTTGCTCAATTTGCTTTAGATGATCAGCAGTTTTATCAACTTCATCAGTAACATTTGCGTTAAATCATTTTAAAGTTTTTAAGCACCAGCTATGCTTATTTAAGTCGCTTACTAAAGGAGCTAGTAATGCTTAACTTTAAAGTTATTTTTTGTGTCGTTTGTGTGGCTGCAAGCCTAACGGCCAATGCTGATATTTCCCGTGTAAAAGCAAGTATTGAGCGTGTTGAGAGCGCGAATAAAAAGCACGAGTCTTTAGTGCTTCCCTACTTATTTAGCACCGATACCATGGGGCTTAACTTTGGTGTGGGTGGCATGATCAAAGGTTACCATCAACCACAAATGACCGTTGGCGCTACTGCGTTTAAAGGTGACGTGAGCGAAGGCGCGTGGGCAGGCCTGTTTAACTATAAGGTGTTAGATTCAGAACGCTGGTATTTTAGTGCCAGTGGTATGGCTGCATATTTTCCTGATCAGCGAGCTTATACCGGAGGCCATAAAGTGCCCATTGCTGACAACGCCGTGTTCCCCGGTAGTAATGACTCTTCAAACGAGGTGTATTTAGAAGCCGATGGTAGCTCTAATTGGTTTGACGCTCGCATCGAATACGCTTTACCGTTTGGCGCAACATCGCAAACAGGTATGGTGCGTTACCAACTAAAAAACGGCTTGTTGGTTTCTGAGCCATCGGGCGGGGCACAGTGGAACCCGTTGGAATCGGGTGTAATGGTTGCAACTGCACGCTATTTTAGGCGCTCGCAAAGCTTTGAATTTAATGAGGGTACACAAGATGGCAGTATTTCAGCAATGGAATTTGGCCTGCTCTATGACAACACCGATTTTGCAACTAACCCAAGTTACGGAAGCAGGCAGTATCTTGCCTATAGCCAATCAATGCCAGGGAGTGACGATATTTATGATTGGGATTTGTGGCAGTTTAATGGCAGTAAGTTTATTTCTTTAGGGGCAAGTGAGTTTGCTCATCAGCGTATTTTAGCATTTAATTTTTGGGCTGCTTATTCACCTAGTTGGCAAGTAAATCACACTCTTGATGGCACTAAGTTTATCTCTGATGCAGCACCGTACAACGAAGGCGCTACATTAGGAGGATTTAAGCGTTTACGGGGTTATGACTTTTATCGGTTTCATGACAAAGCCGCTATTTATGGGGCATTCGAATATCGCTATACCCTTAAATATAACCCAATAGCAGATGTAAATTGGTTAAAGTTTTTGAAGCTGGATTGGTTTCAGTTAGTTGGCTTTGTAGAAGCGGGTCGAGTGGCACCTCATTTAACCTTTGATGCATTATGGCAAGACTACCATTATGACTATGGTGTTTCGTTAAGAGCTATGATGTCGGGATTAGTCGTTCGAACAGAGCTTGCTAATTCAAAAGAAGGAGCAAATTTTTGGGTAATGATAGATCAGCCTTTTTAGTGAATTTGGCGCAGATTTGTTGCAGTTTTACTAGAAACTGCTAATCTGTACCCCTAACTTTTACAGTGACGTAAATTAATGATTAAACGGATTTTAATGACAACAGCCTTGTTGTTGCCCGCTTTTGCTTGGGCGCAGCAAAGTGCTCCTTCAGAAGCATGTCAAAGCATGCAAGCCGAACGTATAGAGCTGCAAATAGCCCTGCGTAAAACCAATCTTCTCGACAAAATTGAAGCCTATAAACAGCGCATTCAAAGCTTATCGGCGCGTATATCCGAAACCTGTTTTAGTGAAGAGCAAATTGCTGAGCTTAAATCGTCGTTGTATAACCCTGATATTACAGAGCTTGAAAACAGCTTGGCAAAGCCATTAACAGAGCAAGCCTACATCAGCAAACAAGCTGCATGGGAGCGCTTTTATGTTATGCCGCCACGTTGTACAGCTCGTTCATTACAGCTGCAAAACCTTGAATCGTGTCTTGAAAATAAGCAAATTCAGTTTCAGCAATTTGATATGTTATGGCAGCAAAAAAGTGCGCAACTTGCCCGTACAGAAGCAAAACCAACAGATTCGTTTCATGAGTTTGTTTTACCTAGCAAAGCCGAACGAGCTAAGTTAAGCGCTGAGCAAGAGCTAAAACGCTATAGCTACAGCACCGATTCGTTTTTACCAACCAATATTATTGTATTGTGTGTTTTAGCCGTGTCGGTGTTTTTTGGTTTGATATTTATTTTCCATTGGTTAATGCGCCCACGGCCAGTGGTTAAGTGAGTGTTTAGTTAGCGAGGGGGAAGGGGAAAGAGTAAAGTTAGCGAGAGTAAAGTTAGCGAGAGTAAAAGTGAAAGGGGAAAGAAAACTCTAAGCTTTAAGTTAGTTTGTGCCAGCACATTGCTTAGGTAAAATACGATACTGTAGGCGTGAAATTTATTTCGCGCGAAACAAGTTTCACGCCTACGGGGGGAAACATAGGCGCTGGGCTTTAGCGCTATGACGCGATGTGAGATCGCACCTCGAAACTCGTTTCTCGTTACTCGTCACTTACTCAAACCATTCCCGGCTAAAGCCAGTCCTACGGGCTTTCTTCTCGTTTCTCGCATCTCGCACCTCGCACCTTTCACCTCGAAACTCGTTTCTTGTAACTTAATCACTCATCCGTTTTAAATTGTTTGGCGCGCTCTTCTGCGTCAATTAAGGCCTGTGATTTTGGCTGTTTGGTTTTGCTTTCTATCACAGGCTTTTCGTCTGAATTTGGGTCCCAGGTTGGATCTAGCGATAGGTTAGCAAATGGATTATACGGCTTATCATCTTGTTGCTCTGGCTCTTTGTCGGCTTCTTCACTTTTTTCTTCAGGCGTTTCTTCAAGCTTATCGTCGTTTCTCAGTTCGTCAGACAAATCAACAGTTTCTACCGCTGGCTGTGACGGCTCTTCTACGTTAACGGAAGCTGGTTCATCTTGTAGTTCTTGTTCTAACGCTTGTAAGGCTTTAGCTAAATCATCATCGTTAATGTCGTCGTGTTCTTCTGCTGGGTTTGGCGCAGTGACTGTGTGCTCATCTTCATTAAAATGATCTGCAAACGATAAATCATCACCCATCAATGACGATAAGTCATATTCAGGCACTTCATCTTTAGACGGTTCTTCGTCGGTAATCGGCTCTTTTGTAGAATACTCATCAAAACCGAAAGATGAAGATGCAGTAAAGCTTGGCTCTTCAAATTCTGGTTTCTCAAACTCATCGATTTCCGGCTTTTCGAGTTCTTCTATCTCAGCTAATACTGGCTCATCGTCGGCAATCGGTTCTTTAGTTGAATACTCATCAAAACCGAAAGAAGAAGATGCAGTAAAGCTTGGCTCTTCGATTTCTGGTTTCTCAAACTCATCGATTTCCGGCTTTTCGAGTTCTTCTATCTCGGCTAACACTGGTTCATCGTCGGTAATCGGTTCTTTAGTTGAGTATTCATCAAAGCCAAACGATGACGAACTTGTAAAGCTTGGCTCTTCAATTTCTGGTTTCTCAAGCTCATCGATTTCCGGCTTTTCGAGTTCTTCTATCTCGGCTAACACTGGTTCATCGTCGGCAATAGGCTCTTTAGTTGCGTATTCATCAAAGCCAAACGATGACGAACTCGTAAAGCTTGGCTCTTCTAATTCTGGCTTCTCTGGTTCATTGTTATCAGTATCTGCAAATGGCTCAGTTGTAAGAGGCTCGTCTTCAATAGGCTCTTTGGTTGTGTACTCGTCAAAGCCAAATGATGACGAAGCAGTATAACTCGGTTCTTCTGATTCCGGCTGTGTTTCAGGCTCGTCTTGCTGAACGTCATCAGCTTGCGGCTCAGCTTCCTCGTTGATGCTATACGTTGAATCAAGGTTTGCTAATTTTAGCTCTTGTTCTAGGCCGCGCTGCTCATCCAAAAAGTCGTCATCAGCGTCGTTTGTATTTTTCTCGTCGTAACCAAGTTCAAGATCTTCAAATTGATGGGCATCAGCAAAGTCTTCTGCTGGTGGTTGTTCAGGTGAAGTTTCAGACTCTTGTTCTTCTTTATCACGCTGAGCACTAAAGTGCATAAGCTCAGAAAGCTCGTCATTATTATCTGTTTCGGTTGCTGTAAATGTATCGTTGGCAAGCGGGTAGCTGTCTTCATGAGGGTGCTCTTGTTCTTCGGCCAGCACTGCGGCTGTTGCTTCTTTGAGTTCTTCAGCTTCTTTTTCAGCTGCTGCTTGTGCTTCTGCAGCTGCTTTAAGGGCTTTAGCTTGCATTAAGCTTTGTTCAAGTTCTGAATCGGCGTCTGCTTTTTTGCTTTGACGAATACGCACAATCACTAAACCTGCAACAAGTAATACCAACAACACAATTAAGCTTGGCATTAATAATGAGCTTGAAGAGCTATCGCTGTTTGCAGGAATAGGTTCTGGCATAGGTGCAGGTGTTGGCGCAGGCTTCGGTGCCGGTTCTGCTTTTACTTCAGGTTCAGCTGGTTTTTCAGCAGTTGCAGTCTCAGCACTTTGGGTTTTCACTTCAGTGGCTTGATTTTGAATAGCAGGTCTAGTAGTTGATTCTACTACAGGTTCTTCAGGAGCATCAGAAATCGTAATACGGTCAACTTTTGCTGGTATTTCGGTTTGTTCTGCAGAGGCACTTGTTTGTTCGACAGGCTCTGGTTCTTGAACTTCAGGCTCAATTGCTGGCATTTGCTGTTCGATAGGTTCAACGGTTTGCTCTGAAATAGGTGCCGTAGTTTCTTCAGGTTCTGCTTGAATAGCGCCTGAGTGCACCCTAGGGTTAGCCGCTGCAGTTGAATTAACTGGGGCTGTTTCTTTCGTTTGTTGTTCTAGTTTTTCGAAAGCAGCTGCATTGTTTACTGGCGTTGGATTTTTGCAGTTTTTCTCATAGTTTCTGGCAGCTGAGCGATAGTTTTTATTGCTGGTGTTAAAGCGGTATTCATGCATTTGCTGTTTTAACAAAATACACATGGCTTCGTTGTACTGCGCTTTACTCGTAAAGCTTAAGCTTAGGAGTAATAAGAGAAAAGTTGTTTTTATAATTGGCATAAGTTCCGGACCAGTAAGGTTTAGTCGATGACCTAACAGTTAATTAATTCTAAGCTGAGACGAGTAATTTATCCACATTTGGTTAACAAATTAAGCGTATTCGTAGTGGTTAATCAATTACCATGAGCGCACGGTATTCGTCGTAAGCAAATTGGTCAGTCATTCCGCTTATGTAATCTTGAATTAAGCGGCAGCGATAATAGAACTCGTAAGCGGCAAAATGATCCGGTTCGGCTTTTAGGGCATCAATGGCTTTTTGGTAGCTATTTAAATGTTTATTAGATAGTTTTTTAACCAGACGAGTTTCAATTAAATAGTTTTGGTCGCCTTTTAACACGCGTTTAAAAGCATCAGCATCAAGGGCTAGTAAAGGTTTATAGCAGTCAAGTAAACCGCTAATTATACGGTAACCCTGTAGCTCTAATCGCTCTACTTCTTTGTGGCAAAATACATGCTTTAATGCCACTTGTTTTAAGGTGAGCGTGACGGCGTGCAAGTGACTGCGATCTTCTAATAAAGCCTGATTAAAATCACCGTGGTAAATGGCTTCAATATTATTAATAAACCGCTCTGCTGCGTAGCTTACTAATGGGTGTAGCAAGGTCACGCGCAGGTAGATAAAAAATTCGCTGTTAAAATTGTACGGCTGCTCTTGCGCTTTACTTAACGCATAATCAATGGCTTTTTCGGCAAAGTCGCTGTGTTTGGTATCGTCTATGGTTAGGTTTGTGAGTGTGCGGGTGTATTGCTCTTTTAGCTTTTCGCAAAGCGACTCAACACTAATAATACCTTTTTCTACCGCATCTTCTATATCGGCCAAACAATACGATATATCGTCGGCGGCCTCCATAATGTAGCTGGCTGGATGGCGGCAGTATTGCTCAATTTCGAGTTCAGTTTGCAGCGCTTCAATAAACGGCTTTTCGCTGAAGTAGTAACCCACTTTTTTCATCAAGTAGTTTTTATCTTGCGGGCTGTCTATTTTCGCCATGCTGGCCGGGCGTGTATATTTTAAAATTCCGGCACTTTGGCTGTAGGTTAAGTTTAGAGAAAGTAATGAATGAATTATGCGAATACCTTGGGCATTACCTTCAAAACTTTTTATGTCTTGGGCAAGGTGTTTAAAGATCACACTAATACCAATGCCTTTACAGCGCTCAGGAGTCAGTGCGTCTAAGTGTTTATCAAACCATTGGTTGATGGCTGCTTCGCCAAAGTGACCAAACGGCGGGTTGCCTATGTCGTGCATTAGGCACGCCATTTCTACTAGGCTTTCTAGCGGGCGCTCAAGCCCAGCTAAGCCATATTCTTTTTGTTTTGCATCACTGAGCTTATTAAAAATGGTTTGCACAATAAACCGGCCCACTTGTTGTACTTCAAGCGAGTGGGTAAGCCTTGAGCGCACTGCAGCATTACGTTCGAGTGGAAAAACTTGGGTTTTTTGTTGCAAACGGCGAATTGCAGCACTGTTAATAATGCGGCCCCGATCACTTTCAAGCGCAGTGTGTAAATTATTGGTAGAGCGCATTTCGCGCGCAGGCGTTATTTTTTTACCAAAATCGATCATTTTATATTCCCACAAAGCGGTAAAATCGGGCTTTTGCGTTTTGTTAGCAACTTTTTGCCATTTATTAAATTAAATCTAACAGCTTGTATCTTAAATTAAAATATTCATTTTTATTAAAGTTATTACTTTAAATCGTGGCCTTTATTCATATATTATTCAGTTTTACGCACTTCTTCATTATCTTGTATTAGAAAGGAAAGCCTTTTGGCTGTATAGCAATGATGCAAACTTTGTCTCAAAAACCATGGCTACTAGCCAGTATTCTTCTGTGTTGTATTGGTTTAACGGCTTGTAAGAGCACCCCAGAGCCAAGCGCTGAAAGCACCTTAACGGTGGCCGAAAAAAATGCCATTAAGGCCAAGCAGGGTGCACTGTATGCACGAGGGTTTTATGAAAGCCAACTTGGTAATATCAACTACGCCTCTGCTAGGCAATGCAGTAACTTTAATTTGCAGAGCCACCGTGGCTCAATTCGTTATGCAGAAAACTCGCTTAACGCGGTAATTGATGCCATCGACAACAATTTTGACGTTGTTGAGATTGATGTGCGAATTACCCGTGACGATGTGTGGGTTGTACATCATGATGCCCGTACAGGTCGCGAAACAGGCACAGTTGACAATAAGCGCCGCAAAATTGAGTCGATGAGCTATAAAAAAGAGTGGGGCTATTTACGTCATCGTAACCAAGATACCGGGTTACTTACCGATGATATGCCACCTTCATTTAGAGAGCTTGCTGCCACATTTGCGCGCTATCGTAAGCCTCATCAAAAATTGAATATTGAGATAAAATCAAAGGCTTCAGTTAACGATTTAAAAATGCTTGATTATTTAGCGTATGAGTTTGTTGGCGGTGGTAACTACTTTTTTAGCAGTTTAGAAATGCGCAACCTGACCCGTATGCGCGACATTAACCCAGATATTTACTTGGCATTTATTCAGTCGCCGGCAAAAGCCTCAATGAATAAGTTAGCAAGTGACCTAAAACGTGGCGCTGGTAGCGACCCAATTTACGAGCGCAACAAAGAAGAGCTTGAGAGCTTACAAGCTCTTGGTAATCGCTATCATCGTGAAAAACGTTACGACAGCCCAGTTAAGCTCGATAAATTAGCAAAACAGCTAAAACGTAACTTTGGTTATGTGCTTGATATTCGTCATTACAAGCAAAGTGCAGCACGCTTAAAGCCGGTTGCTAAAGCGCGCGGTATTATGATTGCCACTTATTCTATTAACGGCCACGACTATCATGAGCGTAGCCTATTAGCGCAGTCGCGTTCTCTTCGCCCTGACTCAGTAATTATGGACGATACCGTTTATGGCTTTTGTTCTGTGTTTGAATTACCAAAAATGCAGCCGTATTTTAGCGATGAAGCAGACGCTAAGTTGATTGCCAGCATGCCTGCTGACCTTGATTTAGAGCGCCTTGATGAGCTGTATGCTTATAAAGGGAATCAGCTTTACCCTGCGGTGGGCGGCACGCTTAAATCAACTCAAGAAAAAACTTATATTCCAAAAGTAACATCGACTCCTTCAGCACCTAATTTAGAAATTGGGACTCGCCAAGCCGATGAAGATTTTAGCCTAGAAACAGATCCTGCTGTTGAACTAGAACTGCGTAAAAAACAATAAGAATAAAATTATGACTGATTTAATAAAGCCGTTTTGGTGGCGCTGTTTGCTACTTGTTTTAGCTACTTTATATTTATTACCCGAGGCAATTTTTAATGCCCAGTTAGTCTCTTTAGTCGGTTTAGGTACCCCTTCGGCAGAAGATCTTGAACACCTTGAAATTTATGGCCGAGCTGTTTCTGGGGTGGGTGTTGCACTGCTGTTAGCTGACTTTTTACCAAAAGCTATGGTTGCCAAAGTAGGCCGTGGCATTATCTCGTTTATCGCTTTATTGTGTTTAGTTTGGCCGGTGGTGTTTTTTGGCCAAAAATATGCCATTGAAAAAACCTTAATTGAGCCTTCAACCGCAGAGCAGCGCCAGTTTGCTACCTACAGTGCTGCACTTAGAGACGCGCTGGCGATTAACTCGATTAAAGTGAACGACCTTGATTACAACCCTGAGCAATTACATAGCTCAGAAAACCTGACCTTTTTGGCGCTGTTTGGTGGCTTACTGTATAGCGATGCCGCCCTTTCAGACAACCTAGAGCAAGATAAGCGTAAGATTATTGCTGCGTTTGTACAGAAAAAAGCGTATCAAGATTTTGATAAACATTATAAAAACTACAGCCAGTTATATGATGAGCTGGTGGTTAAATACAAAGCCTATGCTGATGGCAGTAAAAAGTACAACAGCACTTTGGCAAGTATCGGTGAGCGCGAGCAAGGTTATTGGCAGCAAGTTGAACAAGAGATCAATAGCGGCTGGAGCAAATACCAACAAGCACAAAAAGCCCATATAGCAAAAGCGTCAGCACGCGCACAAAAGTATGGCCCGAAGATTTATGATTACCACCACAGCATTGCAAAATGCCGTGAGCGTTATGATAAAAGCAGTGAAAAAGACCGCCGAAATCGTTGTTATGAACGCGAAGCAGCAGACTACCGAAGCAATATTTTAAAAGCCGGTATTGGCTACATAGAGCCTGATTACTGGCTTATTGAAGAAGATGTTTCGGTTGCTGAAAATGCCGCAGGCACGATTTTAATGGGGGTGCTTACTGGTGGTGTTTATACCGCACTACAAGCTGCTAGTTTAGCAACCGGTGGCGATGGCGGCTTTAAAGACAAGCGCTACAAATACACCGATGACCCAGATCATTACCAGCTGCGTTTTTTACAACATCCAAATTTTCATAAGATGTTTGTGAGTGAAACGGGCTACCCATTTACGATTGAAAACTTAATGGCGTTTCGTGCTCACGAAACAACACAAAAGAAGCTTAGAGGACATTTTGCCAGCAAAGGGTTACAGCTTGAAAGTAACTGGAATGTGAATCAACGCCAAGCATTTGCTAATGCTGTAGCCAATAAGGTTACAAGTGAAGCTAATGCACAATGGCAAAGCGAAATGCGCAAACGCGGCATGAGTTTAAAGCCAAACTTAAGCTGGGTTGCGTTTCAGCTACACCCGCAAATTCAAGCAAAAATTGCCGATAGAATGGGCGATTTATACGTAAAAAACATTCGCGCCGATTGGAATAAAAAGAACTTTAAAGACAAGGTGCTTGATCCAAACATTGCAAAACGCACCGACAAATACCTAGCTATGCTTAATAGCTCAGAAGGTAAATTTGCTGATGGTGGCGAGTATGCCGAGTACGGTAAACAAGCATTGCGTTCGGTGATTATTCCGCCTATCTCGATGTCGTTGTCACTGTTTTTGATTTGCTTAACCTTTAGCAAGCTGCCGTTAAAACTGTGGCAATTGATTAAACCTAAGCAAGAAAAGCAACCAACCACTGCTGTATCTGTTTTGCAAAAGCTGATTATGCCTGCGCTGATTTTGATAGTGCCAGTAATGTTTGTGCATAACACCTTTACCGAAG
The DNA here is from genome assembly GCF_004208935.1 of Pseudoalteromonas sp. CO109Y. NCBI lineage: Bacteria > Pseudomonadati > Pseudomonadota > Gammaproteobacteria > Alteromonadales > Pseudoalteromonadaceae > Pseudoalteromonas > Pseudoalteromonas sp. CO109Y. The sequence goes on along the minus strand of NZ_SGPD01000039.1, from coordinate 25,690 downwards.
ACGACCAAAGCCCTGTTAACTACTTTTTAGACAAGGTCGATGAGTCGAGCAATCCGGTGTTTAGTTATGCGATTCGTTGGACTTTGCATGCCCAGCCTTTACTGCATCCGCTTGGTTTAAAGTTTGAAGAAAAATTGCATATTTACGAGAGCTTTAGCCCGCTGAGCCATGCTTTAGCCAAGGTTGATATTTTGCGCCACGGCGATGCCAACTTAAGTGCTGAGCAGCAACAGCGTAGACAATATCTGGTTGAGCAAAAAACTAAACTTACCGTTATCACAAATCCGGCAAATGCCACTATTCGCATTATGAATATCGGCCCTAAATATCGCCCCGGCATGACATTAAAAACTGGCGCTTATGATATTCAAGTGTCGGCGCCTGGGTATAAAACGTATCGACGTTGGCACCAAGTAGATGCTGGCGAACAAACATTAACCATTGATTTAAGCAATTAATTAAGCAAGGAATGAAAATGCAACATTGCCAAAATACGGTGTATGCCACCGATCTTCACTGTTGTGATTGTGGAGAAGCTCTTGAGCAAAAAAGACAAATGCACACGGTTGAAGAACTCAGCCCTGACTTGCTGGTTGATGTAAAAAACTATGCGCCACAAGCGAGTACGATCACAGGCGTTGTGAAATCAATGTATTACTATAAGCGCCGCTATAAAACCAATAAAGACAACATGCTATATGGTTATTGGTGGCTAGAAGTAGAAGACAAAGACGGCATTATTCATGAGTTTAGTGTTGATGCAGAAAAAGATGTGATTGCGAACTTACAAAAAGGGAATGTGATCACTGCTTTTCAGGAAACACCGTTAACGCTTAATTATCGAATTGCTGATGGCAATGCTAGGCGGGTAGTTAAAAATGACCGCTTTATGCCAGTTGTGATTGTGCATTTTGCCGATCAACAATATCGCAGCTGGGACAAAACCATTAGCCGAAACTACACTGGCGGAACGATATTGTGGCTGGTGCTAAGTGTTATTACATTCTTAATCATGTTGTTTGCTGCAAAGCTTGAGTTTTTGCCTGCGCTACTTGCGTCGTTGCCTGTGGCAATTGGGGTGTTTATGGCAGAGCACAACTACCATAAAAAAGCCAAAGCCAAACAAGAAGCAAAGTATGATGCGATTTTAGCGGCAACAGATGTGATGCTATCGACCACCCTAAATCAATTGGGTTATAACATGCTGGCAAGAACGCCAAGTAAGTCAGATGTTATTTGTATTTCGTGCCAGCAGCGTATTAGCCAAGATGCTGCACATTGTTATTGCTGTGGCGCTAAGCAACACGTTGAAGCGATTGCTGAAAAAGAACAGTCACTTGCAAAAGATGATGAGCAAGCCATTAGCATTCAAAAAGCGTTAGAGCCAAGCATAACAAAACCAACCAGTATTGCTGATCTTGAGCATGCCATTATGGATGAGTATAGCCTTGCTTATGAAAACGATTATGTGCATAAAAATGTTTGGGCACGTAACGAAAAAGGCACTATTCATCACCGTGCAGTGCTTGGCAAAGTATTAGAAAAAGAGCAAAGCGCACATGCCAATGAAACCCGCCAAACCGTGACCACCACAGAAACCACAACCACCTATCGAGGTGGCATGTATGTTGGTAGCGATGTAAAAGAGCGCGTTGAGGTTTATCGTAATCGTAGCACCACTTTAAAAGGTGAAATCATGCTCGAAACCGCATCGGGTGAGCCATTTATTTTTAAAGCGGGTGAAGATTTACTGGGCTCTGTTGATATTGGTGATTGGGTGTATTACGCCTACAGCAGTGTTGATACTAAGCGTTACTCTGAGTATTACCGTGAGTATGCGGTTAATGTGAGTAAAGACATTAAGTACAACAACTCTTCTGTCAGAAATTTTGGCATGGTACATGGCTTTAACCGTATGGTATTGCTTGGTCTTACGTCAGTAGGGCTAGCGTGGTACTTTGATGCCCAAGATTTTTACCCACTAGTTAATACACTTGTACCAGATGCTGGCATTGATTTACTCAATAATAACCCGCAAGTGGTTGAACACTTAGATGGCCTACCCGTTGCTGTGTTTATTGTGTTAAGTGTGGTTACAGGCGTTTGGGGCTTTATTTATAGCCAAATAAACGGCTCACGTTTAAAGCGTAGTGTGAAAAAGCTCGAAAGCATGATCACAAAATTTTCAAAACAGTTTGGTAAAGTTTCTGAGCAAATTAACAAATTGAACTAAAAAGGGTTTCGCATGCGTATTTGGCAATTAGTTTTAGCGGGTTTATTAGCGTTCAGCTCTCTTGTAAAAGCGGACCAAGAGCAATCTGTGGTACTTATTTCGATAGATGGATTTCGCTGGGATTACATTGAAAAACACCATGCAAAGCACTTAAAAGCAATCAGTGAACAGGGCGTGAGAGCAAACAAAATGCGCCCTGTTTACCCGACCAAAACCTTTCCGAATCATTTGTCGATTATAACCGGCTTATTGCCTGTTAATCATGGCATTGTCGAGAACCGCTTTTGTGATACTGAGCGTAACGATTGCTACAAAATGGGTAAAGGGAAAGACGACAGCACTTGGGTAAATGGCATTCCGCTTTGGAACCTTGCACAAATGCAAGGCTTAAAAGCCGCCACCTATTTTTGGCCTGAATCAGATGCGCGCTTTAACGGCATGCTGCCTGATTACTTTTATCATTATTCAAAACACAGTGATTACCAAAAGCGTGTTGATCAAATTATTCAGTGGTTGAGCTTGCCAAAAGCACAGCGCCCACGTTTAGTGATAAGTTATTTTTCGTTGGTCGATAGCATGGGGCACGAGTTTGGCCCTGATGCTAAAGAAACTTATGACGCAGTGCAAAAGCTTGATGGTTTAATGGCTGATTTATCGAACCGTTTAAGAGCGCTTGATGAAAACATTAACTTAGTGATTGTGTCTGATCACGGTATGGCGTCTGTAGATCCAAGCCTTAGTATTAAAATTGATAGCTTGCCGCAAGACAACAACTTCATAGTGCAAAACACCGGCCCTCGGGTTTTATATTATGCAAAACCAGATAGCAAAGCAGATATTAATGGATTCAGTAAAAAGCTTGCTCAAGCCGCTGATGGTCGCTATATCGTGCTAAGCGAGCAGCAAAAGCGTGATTATCACTATGATAAAGGCCCGCGCGTTGGCGATATTATTTTACAAACCGACGCGCCTCGGGTGTTTACCGACAGCAAAATGGCCGGTTATTTAGGCACTCATGGTTACGCCTATAGCGAAGATATGGCTGCAACCTTTATCGCCACCGGCCCCGCCTTTAAACAAGGCATACGTTTAGACGAAGTAAGTAATTTAGATGTGTACCCGCTGATCGCCAAAATTCTAGGCCTTGAGATTTTAAGCCCAATCGACAGCAACGGTGAAAGTTTATGGCCCGCGATTGAGTAGTAGGTGTGAGTTGGTGAGGGGAAAGGCTTTAGGGGAAAGTTGCTAGGGGAAAGAGTAAAGTTAGAAAGGGGAAAGGCGCTAGGAGCTGGGTATTAGGCGCTAGGTAGTAGGCGCTAGGCTCTAGGAGCTGGGCGCTAGGTAATAGGCTCTAGGACGCGATGTAAAATCGCTGCTACAGACTCGAAACTCGTTCCTCGTATCTCGTTACTCGTATCTCGCATCTCGTTCCTCGTATCTCGAAACTCGCTAACTTTCCCCTTTCCCCTTGAAACTAGCAACTCGTAGCTCGTTACCTACAACTTCGTTACCCACCCGTACTCACCATGGCTTTGAAACTTGTAGCTTTGCTTACCGGCATCAAATTGGCCTTGTAGGGTGTTTTCTGTGAGGGTCATCACGGCTTGATGGCCTGCTTTAGCATGATCATTGACCTTGCCAAATACACTTCTATCGCCATTGCTGGCTTCGATGATGTTACTAATTTCGACGGTGTAACTGAGGTATTCGTCGATGACTAAAATAAAGTGATCGCCAGGTTGTAGGGTTTTTAGGGTGTCTAAATCAAATTCGCTGAATGCGGTGTTTGCTAATTGGTCAGGCAAACGGCCTTGTTTGTATAGGTAATCGTGCGCGTGATTAGATAGCTGATTAAGCGGCGCAGTTAAGTTCACAATGGGCTGTGGGGCTATTTGGTCGGCTTCTGCTTTGTAAGAGGCAACAAACTGCTGTGTGCTTGGTTTTGTTTTAAAACCATCACTTTGAATGTGCCATTCATTCAGTGCAAATGCTGTAAGTGGCAGAATGAAGATTAATGCAAGCGTCCTGTTCACATGTTTCTCTTACGGGGTTTTATGTTAACTCATTGTTAGTTTTTACCTCAAGTTAACAACTCGGTCAATAGTTAATCACTAAGTAGTGGTTTTTATTATCGTGTCGATAAAATTAATTTGTTTTACTCGGCTCTGAATGCTGAGCATAATCCGCGTTTTTTTGTCACCGAAACTCCAAGACTAGAGGTACCTACCATGCGCGGGTGGATCATTTATAAAGATAGCCAAGGCTTGTTAAAGCAAGAAACCTATGAAGTTGAACGTTTACTTGCTGCAGCCAAAGAAGAGGGCATAGATTTACAAGTTTACTCGCCAGATCAATTTGATCTAACTATTACTCGTGAAGACGGTAAAAGTATCTTAATTGATGGTCAATCTGTTGAATTACCGGACTTTGTTATTCCTCGTATGGGTGCAAGTACAACCTATTTTGCGCTGGCGATTATCCGCCATCTTGAGCGTTTAGGTGTTTATTGTGTCAATAGCTCGCAATCAATCGAAACAGTGAAAGACAAACTGTTTGCACAGCAAATTCTTGCTGAATGTAATTTACCTACGCCGAATACCATGTTGGTTAAGTTTCCGGTGAATATTGATTTGGTTGAAAAGCAAATTGGCTTTCCTGTGGTTATTAAAACGTTATCGGGCTCGCAGGGCAGTGGCGTGTTCTTATCAAAATCAAAAGAAGAGTTTGATGACTTAATGCAGCTGATTGAAGCGGCAAACCCACAAGCAAACATCATTTTACAGCAGTTTGTTAAGTCGAGTCATGGTCGTGATTTGCGAGTACTTACTATCGGTGGCCGTGCTGTTGCGTGTATGGAACGTAACTCACAGGGTAAAAATTTTAAAGCGAATGTCAGTGCTGGTGGTACAGGTAAGTCATTTCCTATTACGCCAGAAATCGAATGGCTTGCAACCCAAACTGCGAACGTACTTAACCTTGATGTGGCTGGCATTGATTTATTGTTTGATGAGCAGCACTTTAAAATTTGTGAAGCAAACTCAAGCCCTGGTTTTGAAGGCTTAGAAGGTGCGTTGGGTATTGATGTAGCCAAAGAGATTTTGCACTTCATTCGCATTCGTTTAGGTATTTTTGATAAGCCAAAAGTTGTCGAAGAGCCTTGTTTAGAGGCCGTTTAAACTTTCAAAAGGCGTGGTTATAACACGCCTTTTTTGTGTCATCTGTATAGTAAATAAATCTTAAAATACTACAAAAGTGTACAGTGCCATCTGGCAAATCATAGGATATGGTAGATTTTTAATTGCCAAGGAGTGTGTGTACATGAGTCAGCTCATCAGTCGAGCAACCGCTGGATTAGTGGCCGTTATTATTGGCTTTACCAGTTCAATCGCGCTTATTTATCAGGTTGTTATGGTGTTAGGTGGCACACCTGATTTAGTTGCCAGCTGGGTGTTAATGCTTGGTCTTGCGATGGGCGTCAGCTCGATTGCGTTGTCTTATTACTACAAAGTGCCCATTCTTATCGCGTGGTCAACAACCGGAGCGGCACTCCTTATTTCAAGTGCCCAAGGTTATAGCTTAAACCAAGCTGTTGGCGCGTTTATGTTCTCGGCGGCGCTGGTGTTTTTGTCTGGTATTACCGGCGTGTTCGAAAAAATGATGAACAAGATCCCAAGCCAATTGGCTTGTGCCATGCTTGCAGGCGTGCTGGTGAATTTTGGTATTGATGTGTTCAACTTTATGAGTGAGCTACCTTTAGTCATTGGTTTAATGGTGGCTGTTTATTTATGTGGAAAGCGCTATTTTCCTCGCTTTGCTATGCTTGCAGTGGTTGTTGCGGGCTTTTTAATGGCTGGTGTGACTGGGCAGATTGATACCTCTAGCTGGCAGTGGAAAATGAGCGAGTTTGCTTACATTGCGCCTGAGTTTGACTTAAACGCCATGATAAGTGTTGGTTTGCCGCTGTTTATTGTCACCATGACGTCGCAAAACTTACCGGGTATTGCTGTTTTAAAAGCACATCATTACAAAGCTCCTGTATCGGCAGCGTTAAATGTAACCGGGCTTTTAAATGTATTTATTGCACCATTTGGTGGTTATGCCATTAACCTGGCGGCTATAACGGCTGCCATTTGTATGAGCCCTGAGGCCGATAAAAACCCAAGCAAACGTTATTGGGCAAGCATTGCTGGTGGTGTTTTTTACATTATTATGGCGCTCCTTGCGGCAACCTTGGTCGGTTTGGTAGCAAGTTTGCCACAGGCATTAATTTTGGCGTTGGCAGGCATTGCACTCTTCGCCACCATTGCGAGTAGCTTACAACAAGCATTAACTGAGGCGTATTATACCGAAGCTGCGATCGTGACCTTTTTAGTTACAGCTTCAAACCTAACTTTGTTCTCTGTTGGTTCTGCGTTTTGGGGGATTGTTGCTGGCACGGTAACTTTGGTTATGACACGTAAGGATTAATGACACGCTTAAATATTAAAAAAGGCCCTAGTTACTGTATATAATAACTAGGGCCTTTTGTTATTTAAGTAATGGTTTTATCACTTCAAACATCGCATTGATATGGTCATCGCGGGTATTCAATGCAGGAATGTAGCGGTACTTTTCACCGCCTGCGTGTTCAAAGTTTTCGCGGTTTTCGCCTTCGAGTTCTTCTAACGTTTCTAAACAGTCAGCACTAAATGCAGGGCTTAGAATTGCAACATCTTTAATCCCTTCAGCAGGGTAGCTTTCAAGGGTTGCGTCTGTGTATGGCTTCAACCATTCAGCTTTACCAAAACGGCTTTGGAAAGTTGTTACAGCAAAGTCTTTCTCAAAGCCAAGTTTCTCTGCTACTAAACGGGTGGTTTGCATACAAAAGCAATAGTAAGGGTCGCCGTTTTCTAAAAACAGTTTAGGTGTACCGTGGTACGAAAACACCAATTTTTGGGGCGTGCCATGGGCATTAAGATCTTCGCTAATGCTAGCGGCTAGGGCATCAATGTATGTTGGGTTGTCGTGATAGCCATTAATAAAGTGTAGCTCAGGCACCCAGCGCCACTTACGAAGAACATTCGATACAGCATCAAACGTTGAGCCAATAGTAGTGCTTGAATATTGCGGGTACATTGGCAGTACGATCACGCGAGTGATGCCTTTTTCGCGCAGCTCTTCAAGGCCCGCTTCAATTGAAGGGTTTCCGTAGCGCATGGCCATGACCACTTCAGTGTCGTGGTGTCCTTTGTTTTTTAAAAGGGCTGCCAATTTTTTGCTTTGCTCTCGGGTAATATGCGTGAGCGGTGAGCCGTTTTCAGTCCAGATGCTTTTATAAAGTGCTGCTGAGCGTTTTGGGCGTAACGTAAGTACAAAGCAATAAAGGATGAATATCCAAATAAAGCGTGGGATCTCGACAATTCGAGGGTCCGATAAAAACTCGCGTAAATAAGTTCTAAGTGCCGCGGTAGTAGGGGCGTCTGGGCTCCCTAAGTTGGTCAGTAAAATGCCCGTTTTTTTGTTGAATCGGCCGTCATGAGGCTTATCGGTAATGGCGGAAAATCGCGACACTGAGTGCTCCTATATGAAGTAATCGTAATATAAATCACATTGTAACGAAGTAAGCTGATTATGTGATCACTTTATTCGCTAATTTTTGATCATGATCCTGAAAGGATTCGGTTTTCTTGCTTCAAGCTGCTGCAGCTTTGCAATTGATTTTGCACCAAACACATGCCCTTTAGGTAATAACAAAATACCGTCGTAGCTTCTTAGTGCGTGCCCAAGTACCATGCCGTTTTTAAGATCTTGAGCCGAGATAATTTTCATGGTGCCGACTTTTTGATCGCTGGCACACTTAATTTCTATGTTGTTAAGGGCTTCTAGGATTTTAGGGTGATAATAGGTTCCGCTATATAGCTGTAGTTGATCACGTGCTCTTTCAAAGTCACTTTCGTCTGCGCTCTTGAATTGTTCAACTGCTAGCCAAAAATCTCTTGCTACCGCTAATATCATAGCTTTTATCGGAATTTCTTTTCCTTTTAAGCCTTTAGGTTGGCCTGTCCCATTGTAATGTTCGAATTGGTAATAAATAGCCTCCGAGACATCATGTAAATGGGTAGCAGGCATGAGCATTAACTGCGCGGTACTTGGATGGGTGTAAAAGATTTTTTTTTGGTTTTCGGTTAGTTCTCTGGTTGGCTTTTTATAAAGCTCAGGCTCCATAGCGAGCAAGCCAATTTGTGCAAGATAACCTGTTATTTCTGCTCTTTCAATTCGCTGTTTTTCTAAGCCAAGGCTTTGTGCTAGTTGCTTACAAGTTGTGGCTATATTTTGCGCTTGGTTACCATCTAGGTAGGGGTTAGCGTTTATAAAGTTATATAAGATTTCGAAGGTGGTACGGTGCTCGTGTTTTTCACGCTCGTTGACTTCTTCGAGTTGTTTGAGCACTTTTCGAATTTGTAACGTACGCTTTTCTACCATTTGCTCAAGGTTGTTGTTTAGCTCTTTTAACTGGCTGTTTTGCGCTTTGATTTTTTGCTCTAACTGCTTGTTTTGGCGCTTTAATGAGGTTTTTTCTATGCCATCACTAATGTTTCGTAGCAGTAATTCGTTTTGCCATGGCTTTTGGATATAGGCATGAATTTTACCTTTATTGACAGCGGCAATGGTGTTGTCGATATCTGAGTAACCGGTTAGCAAAATTCGGTGTGGTTCTGGGTCTATATTAAGTGCTTGTGCAAAGAAGTCGGCGCCGTCCATGTTTGGCATACGCATGTCGCAAATGATCACATCAAAGCTATAAGTAGCCAAAACCTTTAGCCCTTCAAGTGGATCTGAGCAGGCTTTTGCAGTGATGTTATTCGCTGATAACAGGCGCAAAAGAGTCCTCAAGACGATTTCGTCGTCATCAATGCATAAAACCTGAATATGTTGCTTGCTAACTTGTTCTGCCATACCGTTTTACTATGAGTCATCGTTAATCAATAACATAGCCTTAAATCAAGCCTTGTGCTAGGTTTTAAAAGAGACAAACAGAGTTTGAGACGAATATGGATGACTTTAAGCAAGCCTATTTGTTAGAAAAAGCGGCCAGAGAAGAAGCTGAACAATTGCTCGCAGACAAAAGCCGTATTCTAGTGGCATTAAACAGTGAGCTTGAGCAAAAAATTGCTGACTTAGAGCATCATCAAGCTATGTTCATTCAAGCCGAAAAAATGGCCACTTTAGGCACTCTTTGTGCTGGGGTTGCCCATGAAATAAATAACCCTCTTGCCTATAGCATTAGTAATGTCGATTGTTTAAAAAATTACTGTAATTACTTTAGCGAGTTACTTGCTGTATGTGATGAATTTGCCTGCAACGATACTGATAAAGCCACGTTTTGTAAGCAGTTAACAGAGCTTAATAAAGTGCACTCGTTTCGCTTTATGGCTGATGACTTACCTGAACTAATAAGCGACACCTCACAAGGCTTGCAAAGGATCAGTAAAATTGTTGCCAATTTACTGGATTTTTCTCGGCCAAAAGGTCACGACAAGCAATTTGCCGATATGACCGAGGCGGTAAAAAGTGCCGTTAAACTACTAGCAAACCAACTCCGTGATTGTAATTTACAAACCCAATACAGTCCTATATCGCAAAGTTGGTGTAACTTACCCGCAATAAGCCAAGTGATTGTTAATATCTTAATTAATGCCAAACAAGCTTGTGATAATTTAAGCGCAAAAGCTGAAATATCCGTTGCTGTGTATGAACTTGAGCAGCATATTTATATCGATGTTGAAGACAATGGCGCCGGTATGTCAGAAGAAACCATTGCGAAAATATACGATCCCTTTTACTCCACCAAACCCGTTGGAGAAGGTACCGGCATGGGGATGACCATGGTATATGCCATAGTGCATGAACATCAAGGATGTATTGATATTCAAAGTACAGAAGGAATGGGCACACGAATTAGCTGCGTGTTCCCGGTACAAAGTCAGGTCAGGAAGACTGTAACTAGCTGACAGTATTTCAGTTGTTGCAAAAATTTGTGAATTCGCTAGGGTAGGAATACACCCTTACCAAAACAACATGTAAAGGCTCAATATGCTTAACCAACAAAGTTCGGATGTATTTAAAAATTACCTCGCTAGTCAAAGCGAAACTAATCAAGTCAGCTTGGATCAAGTGATTGGCTATATGTCTGGTTTGTTAGCCTGCTCAGAGTTTTTTGGTGAGTCAGAGTTAGCAAATTATATTGCCGATAATGATGAAGCGGTATTCAACACCTTAATGACAGATTCAGAGCCGCGCGATGCAATGATTGAGCTGCTCGACAACGTTACCGAAGCACAAGTTGAACAAAAGAAAATCTTAGCCGAATTATACCCAAATGAAGTTAACAGCAATGAACCAAGCCAAGCACTACAAGACTTTTGTAGCGGGTATATTGCAGCGTACATTGTGAACCAAGATATTTGGCACAGCGATTTACAATTTTTACTCAAGGCTGATTCGCAGCAAGAAAACGAAAGCGAAGATGGCCAGTTGTTTATTGATAATTTTGAAGCAACACTCGATTTACTTACTACTTTTGCAATGTGGGATCAGGCGCTGGCAAATCATCCTGAACCAGAAAAACTAGGCGAAGGGTTTGTCACCTTCTTTAATGCGCTAGACGAGAGCTTATCTGAGATTGCCACTATGGCGTTAATGCTTGAAGATGAAAAACTGGCGATGCTTGAGCAAGATCAGTAAACATTTCCCTCCATAGTGGAGATAAGCTGATAGTTGCATTATTTTGCTTATTTCTACTGAAAAATGAATAATCCCAACCTTAAAAACTCCATTAATACTACAAATGGAAATATTTATACCTAAGTCGTACCTGATTTTTCTTTCATTTTGTGGATTTGTTGATAGGATGTTTTGCAAGAGTTAATTCGCAGGCTTGAGTTAGCTTTCAAAATCGTGATTTCTAAAATCAACAACACGTGCTTAGTGCTTTTCTTAATTTCTCCAAAAGGGGCGTCTTTTTGTTTTAAGGAAAGCCGGAATATCAACAGGATACACATGACAACACATTCTTTAAGTATGCTGGCCGTTGCGGTTAGTGTGGCTGTTTCTGCGACTTCAGTGCAAGCAGCAGAGCAAGCATCTGCTGTAAAAGCAGATAAAAACATCGAACAAATCTCTGTATTAGGCTCGCGGGTTGCCAATCGTACGGCTACCGAATCAACATCGCCGGTTGATTTGATTGATGCTGACGACTTAAACAAAGGTGGTTTCACTGAACTGGGCCAAAGTCTGCAAGCGACGGCTCCTTCATTTAACTTTTCTCGTACGCAAGTGTCAGATGGCTCTGACTTATTTAGACCTGCGACTCTTCGTGGTTTACAGCCAGACCAAACGTTAGTGCTTATAAATGGTAAACGCCGCCATAACCAATCTATTTTTGGTTTAAATGGTACTGTAGGTGCCGGTGCTGCGGGTACCGATATGAATGCGATTCCGCTTACTGCGTTAAAAGGCGTTGAAGTACTTCGTGATGGTGCTGCTGCGCAATATGGTTCTGATGCGATAGCCGGTGTTATCAACTTATCGTTAAACGATTCAACGGGTGTTACAACGGGCTATGTGCAAGCGGGTAGCACGGGTGAAGGCGATGGTGACACTATTTCAATGGGTTTAAACCGTGGCTTTGATTTAGGTGATGAAGGCGGCTTCATTAACTTTTCTTTAGAATACCGTGATGCTGATGGCACCAACCGAGCTGAACGTGATACTGGAGGCTCAGTTGATGTACCAGCCGGTACGCTGTCTGACGAAGTTCGTTGGGGACAGGGGAATGCTGATAGCGAATTTACCTCTGTGTTTTATAACATGGCATTACCATTTGGTGAGACCGAGCTTTACTCATTTGGCGGATACTCAAACCGTACTGCCCTAGGTAATGGTTTTTACCGTAACTTTGACCAAGCAGCGAAGAACGTTGTGCAAGTATATGGCGATGGCTTTTTACCTCGTATCGATAACGAAGCCGAAGATATTTCGTTTTCACTTGGTTTGCGCGGAGAGCTAAATCCAGATTGGAGCTATGACGTATCTGCCGTATATGGTGAGAATAGCTATGATTTCACTTCAAAAAATACTCTAAATGCGTCGTATGCTGCTGAATATGTGGCGAATAACCCAGATGCAAGTGATGCTGATATTGCTGCTAATGCGGGCCCTTCAGGCGGATACTCAGGTGGCTTTAGATTTGATCAAACAACCGTTAATGCAGACCTTAATGGTATTGTAGATATTGGTCGCAGCGAGCCATTATACGTATCTGTGGGTGCTGAGTACCGTAAAGAAAATTATGAAATCGTGCCGGGCGAAGAAGCCTCTTATGCATGTGGTTTAGCTAATTCAGATACCTCATACCCTGCGGTAAACGACAGCAGCGTATTCGCTGAGTGTGGTTTCCAAGCTTATAACGGTTTACGCCCTGAAGCGTCAAACAAAGAGAGCCGTCACAGCTATGCATTTTATGTAAATGCCGAAACGCTGATCACGGACGCATGGCAAGTAAGTACAGCGCTTCGTTATGAAGACTTCTCTGATGCAGGTGATGACATCATTGGTAAGCTAGCAACGCGCTATGAAATTACCGATGACTTTGCCGTGCGTGGTGCGATTTCTTCTGGCTTTAGAGCACCATCACTGCAACAAAGTGCCTATACAGCCTACACCACCAACTTAGGTGCTGGTGGCGTGTTATTGCAATCATTCACAGCAACAGCGGGCTCTGATTTCCCATCAGCACTTGGCGTTGATAGCCTTGGCCTTGAAAGCTCAGAAAACTTAAGTGCAGGTTTTGTTTACAACGTAACTAGCGATTTATCGCTAACCGTTGATTTTTACCATGTTGCTATTAAAGACAGAATTACCCTTGGCAGCTTAATGTCGGCGGACGATGTTTCATTTAGTGCCGAGGCCGTGGCCGCGCTTAATGCAACAGGAGCACAGCAAGCTAACTACTTCTCAAACTCAGTTGATTCAACCACCAAAGGGGTTGATATTATTGCTTCGTACACCACCGATTTGTATGACGGTAATTTCTCAGCAACCTTTGCGGGTAACATTAACGAAACTGAAATTGATGATGTAAATGCACCTGAGGGGATTCCTGAGTCAATCGCCCTTGATGATTTACAACGTAGTTTCTTAACAGACGGTCAACCTGGTGAGCGTGCAACGCTAACGTTTGAATACGATCGTGGTGATTTCAACAGCATGCTACGCTTTAACTACTATGGTGAAACAGACGTTAAATACTTTGGTAATGACCACATTGGTTTACCTGATGAGTTATCACCTACCGGTGAGTTTAAAGACACAAGCACGGTAGAATCAGCGGTATTAGTGGATGTTAACGTGGGCTATCAGCTAACTGACGAACTCATGCTATCGGCGGGTATTGATAATATCTTTGATGTAACGCCAGACGAGCTAGGCGAAGATGAAGCGCTTGATTTTATTACGAATAAAGCATTCAAATACCCTGTTCGTGCACTACCTTATGGTTTTGATGGTATGACCTACTACGCAAAACTAAGTTTTAGTTTTTAATTCCTAAGTTGATATGAAACTTAAATAGCGCCTAACGGCGCTATTTTTTTGCTTAATTGTAGTATTCGACATTTGTCGCTTTATCAATGACAGTTGTCTTTAATTAGAGAGTTGAAAGGGGAAAGTTAGCGAGTTTCGAGGTGCGAGATACGAGACATGAGATGCGAGTCTGTAGCAGCGATTTTATATCGCGTTTCTCTCGAACCTAGCTATGTAGGCGTTATGCTTGCATGGCGCGCGAAACAAGTTTCACGCCTACGTCTACTAGTTTTACATTTGAGTGGTGTTTGAGAGCTCATGGCTGAAGCCATTCCTACGAACGCATCAGATTTATATCGCGTTTACTCTCGTATCTCGTATCTCGCACCTCGCATCTTGTATTAGGGTATCCACCCGCATTTAAGCACTCCAAAATTTTTCTAGTAGGATGCTCCCAAATAATAAAATCAAACTTGTAATTATAATTGTGTAGTAGATAGTCGAATTAATTATTGGCTCTAAAGTGAAGTGTAGTGAAAATATGTTTTTTACCGGTTTAAAGAATAGCTTTGGGTTTAAGCTACCCGCTAAAATTATAAGTGAAATTGCTAGACAACTAATGAATTCGATCCAGTCTAGATCTTGTAATATAAGCGAATAAATACCGACAGTTAAATTAATAATTGCTGCCAATCTGAACAAAATAGATAGCAGCTTTTCCTTTTTATTAAGCGTTTCCATACTGTAATACTCCTTATTACATTATTTAATACCTTTATATTTTGGTAAGTTACGGGAGTAAAGTTGCAAGGGGAAAGTTAGCGAGTTTCGAGACAAGAGACACGAGTCTGTAGCTGCGATTTTATATCGCGTTTCTCTCGAACCCAGCTACGTAGGCGTTATGCTTGCATGGCGCGCGAAATAAATTTCACGCCTACGTCTAATCGTTTTACATAGGTGTGGTGTTTGAGAGTTCATGGCTGAAGCCATTCCTACAAACGACATCAAATTCGTAGCAGCGATTTTATATCGCGTTTATTCTCGAACCTCGAACCTCGAACCTCGAACCTCGAACCTAGAACCTCGAACCTCGAACCTAGCTACGTAGGCGTTATGCTTGCATGGCGCGCGAAATAAATTTCACGCCTACGTCTACTAGTTTTACATTTGTGTGGTGTTTTAGAGCTCATGGCTAAAGCCATTCCTACGAACGCATCAGATTTATATCGCGTTTACTCTCGTATCTCGTATCTCTCACCACGCATCTCGTACCTCACATCTCTCACCTCGCATCTCGCACCTCGCACCTCGCATCTCGAACCTAGCTCCTAGTCCCTAGCCCCTAGCCCCTCGAACCTAGTCCCTTTTAACTCGCTCGCATATCTCGCGCATTTGTTGTTTTATTTCGGGTTCTTTTTCATCGAATAATTTGGTGATACGTTCGATATAGGCATGGTTTTCTTCGAATGGCACGCCGATCTCGTAGACATCGGCAGCTTCTCGTAGCATTTCTTTATCAAACTCACTGAAAATATCGACCATTTCTTGGGCTTTTTCTCGTTCAATACCGAGTGCTTCAAATGATGAACGGCCCATGCGCATGGTGCTGTCGTAGGTTTCGCGAATAATATCTCGACAGCCGTAAGCCCATAAATCGTATACATGATGGCGGTCTACGGCGCGGGCAACCACATGTAAATGCGGGTAATTTTGCATCGCATAGCGAACTAATTTAGTGATTTGTTCGGCATCATCAAGCGCAACAACCAGCAGTTTTGCATCTTCAATGCCTGCAGCACTGAGTAGATCTGGTCGAGTGGCATCACCAAAAAAGTTACGAATACCAACACGCTCAAGGGCCTCAAGTTGTTTGTAGTTGTAATCAATCACGGTGGTTTTATAGCCGCCAGCTTGTAAAATACGGTCAACCAGCCCACCCATTCTGCCTGAGCCTGCGATGATCACATGGCTATCATCAGGGAACTCTTCTGTTTCTTTTCCTGCTTGCTCACAAATAAAGCGCGGTGCTATCACACGTTGATAGAGAATAAATAACCCCGGCGAAAGCAGCATTGATAAGGTCACAACCAGTAATAGTTGGTCGGCAACGGCTGCGGCTAAAACATTATTAGACACACTGTAAGCCAGTAGTACAAAACCAAACTCACCAGCTTGTGCAAGCCCTAGTGCTAACAACCAAAGTGCGGCGCCTCTTAAGCCAAAAATGCGGCCTAAAATTAATAGCACAACTGTTTTAGTTGCAATCAGTGCGCCGGTTAATAGCACGATGGTAGCTAGGTTATCTGCGAGTAATTGAAAATTGATACTTGCGCCAACGGTGATAAAGAATAATCCAAGTAATAGCCCTTTGAAGGGATCGATATTACTTTCAAGCTCATGTTTATAAGGTGAATTTGCAAGCACAACACCCGCTAAAAAGGTGCCAAGTGCAGGTGATAAGCCAACTAATGACATCATCAAAGCGATACCAATCACGAAGAATAAGGCTGTAGCGGTAAATAGCTCGCGAAGCCGTGCTTGTGCAACAAATCTAAAAATCGGTGCGGTTAAGTAGTTACCGCCAAAAACGACGAGCGTAATCATACCTAAAGTAACCAGCGCTGCTTGCCAGCTCTCAAGGTTTGCTACCAAACTCAAACCACCATGACCGTCTTCGCTTGCATGGGCTGTACCTGCAATGGCGGGTGCTAATTCAGGTAAAGCAAGCAAGGGAATAAACGCAAGCATAGGAATAACGGCTATGTCTTGGGTGAGTAGTACGCTAAATGAGGCTTGGCCACCATCTGATTTTAATAGCCCGCGCTCTGAAAGCGTTTGCAGCACAATCGCGGTCGATGAAAGCGATAAAATTAAGCCTATTGTAAGTGCTGTTTGCCAAGCATGGCCAAATGCTAAACCAATCCCAGTAAACGCGGCAGCTGATAAAATCACTTGTCCGCCACCAAGGCCAATAAGCTGTTTTCGCATTGACCAAAGCGCTTTGGGTTCAAGTTCTAAGCCAACAATAAACAGCATCATTACTACACCAAACTCAGCAAAATGCTGGATGGCAATCACATCAACATTTAAAAATGTCAGTGTTGGCCCAATAACAATACCTGCGAGTAAATAGCCAAGCACAGAGCCAAGCCCAAATTTGCTGGCAATAGGCACGGCGATAATGCCTGCAATGAGGAATATATAGGCGATTAAGAGAAAGTCAGTCATCGTAATCCTGTTTGTTTTTAATTAACTATGGTTGTTTTCGCTAGTTTTGCCAGCAGTTAGGTAGTGAATGCAATCAAAATACGAATTTAGTCAGTAAAATGACAACAAGGCATGGTGTTTAGTCAAAACGAGTAAGACAAAGTAAGGGGTAAAAAATCATCGATTTTTCCTTAAAAATACTTGCGTAGCGCTAGGCTAGGTATATACTCGCAACACATTTAATAGGAGCAAAAAATGAGCAAAAAGAAACAACGCACACAAGGCCAAGTAGATACTGGTCGCGGTGTCATTAACGATAATGTGTACGCCGCAATGGTGACATCTAAGCTGTTCACAGCAAAAGTAGAGAAGCCTAAAAAAGGTAAAGGTGCATATCAACGTAAGGCAAAACATGCAGGACGAGAGTCCTATTTAATCGCTGCTTAATTAAGTTGTGATCAAATAGGATTTTTGTGAAAAGCAAACACTGAGTGTTTGCTTTTTTTATGACTAAATTTCGTGTTAAGAATAATTTTCACTCTATTTTTATAGAAATTATTACCTGAAAACTAATTTATTCGTTATATACCCATAATCGATACGGTAATTATTTTCGCCTACCCTCACACAAACGTTGCTTGTTTTTTATACAAGCCAGAAGTGCCGTGCTTTCCATGGTTAAAATATTGTTAACTTTATGTTCATTCTTACTCGGTAGAATCATCCTCGTTTTTGCTTGTTGATAAAAATAATTAATTCTTTTTTAGTGGTTTTAACTGAATCTCGCATCAAAAAGTGTGTTTATTTTACCCTTTAAAGGTAAATACAAGCTTGACGTAATAGCGCTTTGTGTTACTTTAAAGTTGGATTTGTAAAATAAATGTTATTAAAACTTTGGGCGGAGGGAGCGAATGAGCTCGCATAAATTAATAAGAAATGCCTTTAAACTGAGTGCGCTGTCACTAGGTTTATACGGCTTTACAGCACAGGCTGCGATTGATTGCAGCAACTTAGAAGTGTGGCAACAAGGGCAAACACATGTTGGTGGTGATCAGGTTCAGGCACAAGGTAGCGCTTATGAAGCGAAGTGGTGGACGCAAACCAACCCTGTGGAGACTTCTGGTGTCGATCAAGAGTGGCGTTTATTGAGTGTTTGTGACAGCGTTGTCAATGAGAATCAAGCACCTCAAATTAGCAGCTTAACACCCGCAGAGGGTTCTTTATTTACCACAAGTGACAGCGTTGTCATAAGCGCTGTCGCCGCTGATCCTGATGGTAGCGTGGCAAGTGTAGAGTTTTTTGTTGATGGTACATCGCTGAGTGTAGTGACAAGCGCACCTTATTCAGCGAGCTGGCAAGCAACGCAAGGCAGCCATGTGATAAGCGCGGTCGCAACGGATGATTTGGGGCTAACCTCTACAGCGGTTGCACATTCAGTGAGTGTGTCTGATGACGTTGAGCCGGTTAACCAAGCGCCAGTGGCAAGCATTGAATTTAGCTCACTGCCATCACAAGTAACTGTGGGTGACAGTGTGGTGTTTGCGCTTTCTGGCACTGATAGCGATGGCCAAGTGACTGCGTTATCGTTAACTGAAAACAGCACTGAAGTTCATCAAGCAAGTGCCGCTTCTTCAAGTTATACGTGGCAGGCTCCAGCACTTGGGCAATTTTCATTTACCTTAACGGTGACCGATAACGAAGGCGCGACGGATACACAAAGCAAAGTTGTTAATGTTGTTGAAGCAACAGAACCTGGTAGCGATTGTAAACCGCAAGGCTTATACCAAACACCGGGTGTGAATACCCCATACTGTAGTGTGTATGATACAAATGGCCGCGAGAAAATGGGCGCCGATCATCCACGCCGAGTTATTGGTTATTTTACGAGTTGGCGAAATGGTGCCAATGGTCAGCCAAGCTACTTAGTGAATGATATCCCTTGGGACAAGATCACCCATATTAACTATGCCTTTGCGCATGTTGATGGCAATAACAAGGTCTCGATTGGTGATCCCAATGCAGCTGGCAACCCAGCGACAAATATGACTTGGCCGGGCGTTACAGGCGCTGAAATGGATCCAAGTTTTAGTTACACAGGTCACTTTAACTTACTCAATAAATTCAAAAAACAACACCCAGATGTAAAAACCTTAATCTCTGTAGGTGGTTGGGCTGAAACTGGCGGTTATTTTGGTGAAGACGGTACTCGCGTAAATAGCGGTGGTTTCTACACGATGACAACCAATGCCGATGGCTCCGTGAATCAAGCGGGAATTGATGCCTTTGCGAAAAGTGCCGTTGAATTTATTGAAACCTACGGCTTTGATGGTGTCGATATTGATTACGAATACCCATCGTCAATGAATGACTCAGGCCACCCTGATGATTTTCCTATCTCTAATGCACGTCGTGCAGGTCTTAATGCCTCGTATCGCGTATTGATGCAAAAACTACGTGAAGAACTTGATATTGCAGGTGAAAAGGCAGGTAAGCATTATTTGTTAACAATTGCTTCGCCATCTTCAGGTTACTTATTACGTGGTATGGAAACATTCCAAAGCGTGAAGTATCTCGATTACGTTAACATTATGTCTTATGACTTACATGGTGCATGGAATTCACATGTAGGCCACAACGCAGCCTTGTTTGATACCGGTCTTGATTCTGAATTAGCGCAATGGGGCGTTTATACCACCGCTGAGTTTGAAGGTATTGGTTACTTAAATACGGATTGGGCTGTGCGTTACTTCCGCGGTGCGGTCTCTGCGGGTCGAATCAATATTGGTATTCCATATTACACCCGTGGCTTTAAAGATGTGTCGGGCGGTACTAATGGTTTATGGGGCCAAGCAGCGCTGCCAGATCAATCAAAATGTGCTAAAGGGACAGGCGTTGGTGAGAAAAACCAATGCGGTAATGGCGCACTTGGCATAGATAACCTATGGCACGATAAGAACGATGTTGGTGAAGAAATGCCAGCAGGTTCGAACCCGCTATGGCATGCGAAAAATCTCGAAAATGGCATTAACCCTTCTTACCTTGAAATCTATGGCCTAACGCCAGAAACCGATGCAGATGATGTATTAACGGGTACTTACACACGTTTTTACGATGATGTAGCGGTTGCTCCATGGCTATGGAATGCAGAGAAAAAGGTATTCTTATCAATTGAAGATGAGCAATCAATGGCAACCAAAGTTGATTATGTTATCAACAATGGCCTTGGTGGCATTATGTTCTGGGAGCTTGCTGGTGACTATGATTATGACTCAGCGAAAGGTGAGTACTTCATGGGCTCAAGCTTAACCACACTTGCTTACGATAAATTTAACCAAAGTGGTGTGGCTTACAACACTCATCAAGGCAATGTCGATTTTACCCTGCCAAGCGAAGCTGTAGACGTAAGCTTTACAGTGAAAGACTTCCCAATTGGTGATGATAACTACCCAATTTCACCTACATTCGCATTCACCAATAACTCAGATATCGACTTAAGCGGCGCAAAAATCAGCTTTGATGTGCCCGTTTCTACCTCGGCAATTTTCAAATCAAATTGGAATGCACAAGAAAAGCTCGGCATGGCTGTTGAAGCGAATGGCTCGAATGCAGCTGGCGATAATATCGGCGGCTTTGAAAATGAGTTCCATCGTTTTTCAATCACCTTAGTGAATGAGTGGGGCGGTATCGAAAAGTCATTTAACACAGGTGAAACCGTTGAGGCACAAGTTATGTACTACATGCCAATTACGGGGCCAACTAATTTCACTATTGAGAAAAATGGCAAAACTTACGCTTTTAAATACGAATACCCAATGCTACCAGATGGCACTGCAGGCAGTGGTGATACTGGCGGTGATACCGGTGGTGATACCGGTGGTGATACGGGTGGCGAGGGAAGCTGTAATGGTGTTGATGTAGCAAGCATCCCTGTGTATCCAAATTGGCCGCAAACTGACTGGGCTGGTAACCCAAGCCATGCTGTTGGCGGCGACTTAATGAATCACAACAACGTGATTTACGAAGCAAAGTGGTGGACGAGCACAGAGCCAGGCACATCGGCTGACTGGACGGTGAGTTGCACGCTTTAACCAACTAAGCGGAGCAAGCACTTTGCTCCGCATTACTACAGCGAGAACAACAATGAAAGTAATGAAATCAAAGGCATTGTCTTTATCGGCAGTGGCAACCAGCATGCTGATTGCCTGTGCATCAAGCCATGTGAATGCCCACGGATTCTTAGAAAGCCCAAAGGCACGCCAAGCATTTTGTAATGCTGATGGCGGGTACTGGTGGCCTGCTGATGGCACAGGGATCCCTAACCTCGCTTGCCGCGCAGCATTTGTTGAAGCAGGACATGTGCAGTTTGTGCAAGACATTGAATACTCGGCAAATACGGTTAACTACACTGACCTTGAAGCAGTAAAACAAAGTGTACCTGATGGCCGATTATGTGCCGCAGGCGACCCAGAAAAACGCGGTATGGATTTACCTTCAGCGCATTGGCAACGCAGTGAGGTTATTCCTAATGCAAATGGCGATATTTTAGTGCGCTTTTTAGCGAGTACGCCGCATAACCCGAGTTTTTGGCAGTTTTATTTAACAAAACCGGGCTTTGATAGTGCAACTCAAGTGCTTACTTGGGACGATCTAGAGCTTGTTGAAGAGTACGGCAATCTTGATTTTAGCATTGACGCTAACAACGATCGTTACTATGAAATGAGCCTGTCGATTCCACAAGGGCGCAGTGGCGATGCCATTTTATACACGCGTTGGCAACGAGATGATGCCGGTGGCGAAGGCTTCTACAACTGTAGCGATATTAATATCGTTAGCGATGCGACCCCGACAGAGCCAAGCGATTGGACAGCAATCAGCTACTTTGTTCGTCAAGGACAAGACGCTGAGGTTGGCGGTAGTGTGTCAGCTCGGTTATTTGATGAAAATGGCCAAGAGTTACTTACTCAACAAATGCAGATCACTGCTGATAATCAAGCTAATTGGCAGGCTGAATTTGCAGCGTTGTTAAACCTTAATTACGCGCACTTAGTTAATATTGGCGTGCAAAATAGCGCCGGAGATATTGCCTTTGATGCGTCTGATTTAATGACTAATCAAGTCTTTACAACGAATGCAAACTACAGCTTTGCACTAAGCGTACAAGCGGCTCCTGAAAATACCGCGCCAATTATTCATCAACCAGATGACCTTCAAGTTGAAGAAGAGAGCAGCACAGCGATACACCTGCACGCCTTTGATGATCAGCAAAGCACCTTAACTTATAGCTGGGATGTACCGGCACCACTGAGCTTTACGGGTAGCGATGCCAACATCACGCTAAACGCCCCCGCTGTAGATGCTGATACAAGTTACACCGTGAGCGTATCGGTGTCAGATGGCGAGCTCACAAGCCAAGTAAGTTTTACCGTGACTGTGCTTAATAGCACTGTTGTCGACCCTGATCCTGTTGATCCGAGCGTGCCTGCTTGGAATAGCACAAGCCAATACAACACGGGCGATAAAGTGAGTTTTAACGGCGGAGTTTACAGTGCGAAATGGTGGAACCAAGGCGCACAACCAGACAGTAGTGATGCATGGCAGCTTGAATCTGGCAGTGCATCAATCGAATGGAACAGCGGCAAAGCCTATCAAGGCGGCGACGAAGTAACCTATCAAGGACAGCGCTACCGAGCGCAGTGGTGGACCCAAGGAGATGTACCGGGTGCCAGCCAAGTATGGACAGAAATCTAAAGTTTTGTAGTTCAAACTTTATCAATAACAGCGTAACGCTATATAAAAACAGATAAGAGAGAATCATGAATATAAAACAATTAAGCGCAGCCATTGGTGTTGCACTCTTTGCAAGTGCAGCAAATGCAGCGCCATCAACACCGACCATTATTTGGGAACCACAAGAGTACTCATTTGTTGAGGTTGACCTTGAAGGCACCGGTTCATATAAGAGCTTGGTGAACCGCGTTGATGAAGTCACTATCAGCATTGAATGGAACGCATGGAGTGGTGACGGCGGCGACAGCTATAAAGTGTACTTCGATGATATGTTGGTTAATGAAGGCTCGCTGGCAGCGGGCACTAAAAGTGGTGTTATTAGCTTCCCGTATGATAAAGCTGGTCGTCACACATTATATGTAGAACTATGTGAAGGCGGTACCACCTGTGCTCGCAGTGAAGGTAAGCCAATTGTTATTGCCGATACAGATGGCGGTCACTTAGCGCCATTGCCGATGGATTATGATCCAAACAACCAAGATATTGGCACCAAAGATGGCCTTGTAACCGGTGCCTACTTTGTTGAATGGGGTATTTATGGTCGCGATTTCGACGTAACTAATATCCCAGCGCAAAACCTCAGTCATATCTTGTATGGATTTATTCCAATTTGTGGACCTAATGATTCATTAACTGGCGGTCCTAAAAACGCGCTAAATACGGCGTGTGCAGGCTCGCAAGATTTTGAAGTCGTGATCCACGACCCATGGGCTGCGATTCAAAAAGCACTACCAGGTGTTGATAGTAATGACCCAATTCGTGGTACGTATTCGCAGTTAATGGCGTTAAAGCAGCGCTATCCTGATCTGAAAATTTTACCATCAGTGGGTGGTTGGACTTTATCAGACCCATTTGCCTACTTTACCGATAAAGCAAATCGCGACACGTTTGTTGCATCAATGGAAGAGTTTTTAAGAACGTGGAAGTTCTACGACGGTGTTGATATTGACTGGGAATACCCAGGTGGTCAGGGTGCTAATCCAAACTTAGGCGACCCAGTTGCTGACGGCCCAGCATACGTTGCGTTAATGCAAGAGCTGCGCGCGATGCTTGATAAGCTTGAAGCAGAGACAGGTCGTGAGTATGAGTTAACATCAGCGATTGGTGCAGGTTACGACAAAATTGAAGATGTCGACTACTCACAAGCTCAGCAATATATGGATTACATTTTCTTAATGAGCTACGACTACTATGGTGCATGGAGCAATGTAACTGGCCATCAGGCTGCGCTTTATTGTTCATCGCATTTCCGTGTTGGTCAGTGTGATGGCACGGGTGTTGATGAAGAAGGCGTTCCATATAAAGGCCCTGCTTACACAACTGATAACGCAGTGCAAAATCTACTCGCGCAAAACGTACCATCGAAGAAAATCGTGGTAGGTGCCGCTATGTATGGCCGTGGCTGGGAAGGCGTTTATCCAGAAAACACGACTATCGCTGATAACCCTATGACAGCACCAGGCAACGGCAAACTTAAAGGCACTACAGCGCAAGGCGTATGGGAAGACGGTGTTATTGATTACAAAGGCATCAAAACTTACATGTTGGGCGCTGCAGAAAATGGCATCAATGGGTTTGAAACAGGTTATGACGAACAAGCCGAAGCCGCTTATGTATGGAACCGTAGCAACGGTAAATTAATTACATACGATAACCGTCGTTCTGTTTTGGCAAAAGGTGCTTATGTTAATCAATATAATTTAGGTGGTCTGTTTGCATGGGAAATTGATGCTGATAATGGCGATATTCTTAATGCCATGCACGAGGCACTTGGTGGTACCGTCACTGAGCCTAGCAATAGAGCGCCAGTGGTATCTGTATCAAGCACTGTATCTGTTAACTCTGGCGAAAGTGTATCTGTTAGTGCATCGGCAACAGATGCTGATAACGATCCGCTAAGCTTTAGCTGGACAGCTGACAGTGCGTTAACAGTAAGCGGTGAAAATTCAAATACCCTTGTAATCACAGCGCCATCAGTGAGTGCTGATACGCAATACACGGTTACTGTCAGTGTGAGCGATGGCGAGGCAAGTGTAAGCCGTAACGTTACAGTGAATGTAGTAGCACCAACGACAGGCGAGAACCAAGCACCAGTCGTTGCGGCAATTACTGATAAAACAGTGGCAGAAGACGCGAGTGTGGACGTGGCTGTTTCGGCATCTGATGCTGATGGAGATACGCTTTCATACAGCTGGACAGTGCCAGCAGGCTTAACGTTAGTAGGCTCTGGTGCTGATGTGAGTTTACAAGCGGGCAGCGTTGATGCAGATACAAGTTATGTTGTGTCGGTTTCGGTAAGTGATGGTCAAACTGCAACAGCAGTGAGCTTTAATGTCACCGTGACAGATTCTGGTACAACAACTCCGCCAGATGGTGAAACCACATGGGATGCAGCGGCGACTTATGTTGGTGGTGATACGGTGATTTATAACGGCGTAGAGTACACCGCTAAGTGGTGGACACAAGGTGAGCGCCCTGATTTAGGCGGCCCATGGGAAGCAACTTCACAACCAACCGATGGGAACGGTGATGTTGTGTGGCAAGCTGCGGGTATCTACAACGGTGGCGACCAAGTCACTTACCAAGGTAATAAATACGAAGCGAAATGGTGGACTCAAGGAGACGAGCCAGGTGTCGCGGATGTATGGAAAGCACTTTAAGTGTAATAACCACATTTAATGCCCATCATTAAAATGTGATTTCCCTTCAAAGCAGCCTTATGGCTGCTTTTTTGTGGGGGGAAGTTAGAAAGAGTAAAGTTAGCGAGGGGAAAGGGGAAAGAAGCTGTCAGCTTTCAGCCTTCAGCGGTCAGACGACCTGTAGCTGATCTGACCCCGATAAAGTAGACACGGGGTTTAATTAACTTGTTCGTACTGCATGGGACTTTTATACCCTAGGGTG
>NZ_SGPD01000032.1:0-120847 GCF_004208935.1 Pseudoalteromonas sp. CO109Y | reverse complement strand
GGGAATATCTACGCTGTGACTTTACTTTCATGATTACTGACTCCAAAAAGGTGTCTACTTTTATGGAGTCAGATCAACTTTATGCAATACCTCCTTATAAACAATTATCATTATATATTTGTTGGAGCCATCAAGATACCAAATCCACTCGGGCCACTGATATCTAACTTCTGACGACTAACCACTTCTTCTGAAATTAAATCAACAACAAAATCAGAACTGTACAAAAATCAAACTAATTTATTCGAGTTTATTGTTTACTTTACGCTAGAAATCGCTAGAATACGCCGGCTTAAATATATTCGTTCTTTTACAACCCAAAGGTAATGCTATGCATCCAATGTTAAACATTGCGGTTCGCGCTGCGCGTAACGCAGGCAAAATTTTACTTCGCGCAAGTGAAGATTTATCAAAAGTTGATGTACAACAAAAAGGCACTAACGACTTAGTGACTAACATCGACAAAGAAGCTGAAGCCGCAATTCGTGATACCATTTTAAAATCTTACCCAGATCACACTATCGTAGGTGAAGAGCTAGGTGAGCATAAAGGTAAAGATGCAGATTACCAATGGATTGTAGACCCTCTTGATGGCACAACTAACTTCATCAAGGGTATCCCTCATTTCGCAGTATCTATTGCACTTAAAGTTAAAGGTCGTTTAGACCAAGCTGTTATCTATGATCCAATCCGTGGTGAATTATTCACAGCATCACGTGGTCAAGGCGCACAGCTTAACAGCAAGCGTTTACGCGTAACTAAAACTAACGAGTTAGCAGGTTCTGTACTTGCAACTGGTTTCCCATTCAAACAAAAGCACCACTTAGACGCATACTCTGAAGCGTTTAAAGCACTTTTCGTGCACACTGCTGATATCCGCCGTGCAGGTTCTGCTGCATTAGATATGGCTTATGTTGCAGCCGGTCGTGTTGATGGTTTCTTTGAAATTGGCCTTAAGCCATGGGACACAGCAGCAGGCGAGCTTTTAGTTAAAGAAGCAGGCGGTATGGT
Source organism: Pseudoalteromonas sp. CO109Y (assembly GCF_004208935.1). Taxonomy (NCBI): domain Bacteria; kingdom Pseudomonadati; phylum Pseudomonadota; class Gammaproteobacteria; order Alteromonadales; family Pseudoalteromonadaceae; genus Pseudoalteromonas; species Pseudoalteromonas sp. CO109Y. The sequence continues at coordinate 119,836 of NZ_SGPD01000032.1, read as the reverse complement.
TGTTGATTTCGCAGGTGGTATTAACTACAACCAAAGCGGCAACATCATTTGTGGTGCACCTAAGTTAACTCAAGCAATCATTCGTGAAATTCGCCCAGTGTTAACTGAGTCACTACTTCGCTAATAGCGGTTGTAATGTAAAAACGCAAAAAAGGAGCTAAGGCTCCTTTTTTTATGGCTGAAAATAATCGTTGTCGAGTTTTATCTCTATGACTTCACCTTCTTTAAATGGCAACTTTGCCAAATCTTCAGCAAAGTAACTGGCAAATAATTGCTCAAACTCGCCCGTGCTTTTCATCACCTTGAGTCCTTTTAAGAGAGCTTCTGCCAATTCAGGCTTGTGGTTACTAACAAAAAAGTAAAATGCTGTTGGATAACTAATATAAAGGTCAGGCACTATAACCAGCTCGTCACTTTTGATTTGTTCCATTTCAGAAATAACCTCAATGAACGAGCGCGGAAAATAATCAACTCGCCCTCTGATCACTAAGCTAAACATTGCCTGGTAATTTGCCAGCGGCCTGACAGTTAAGCCGTTTTGCGCAAGGATTTTAGTATCGGGCCAATCATGGCCTTGAATGGCACTAAACTGCGCTAAATCTTGTTTCGTTTTTACATCTTTAAAACGCGGTAAAAGCGCTCGCTTAGTGAGTAATGCGCGTTTACCAATGTAGCCTTTAAACAAAGGTACTTTAACTGCTATTGCAAGGTGTTCTCGCTCGGGGCTTGTCATACTCCAAAACACATCGGCTTGCTTTTCATCAAGCATTAGCAAAGTGCGCTGTTGATGAGGGTGAACCAGAACTTCGTTGATTTCTGCTTGATAATTACTGGCGCGTAAAGCCGCTGCCAGCAATTCATGAAGATAATAATCGCGTTTATACAGTGGGCGTTGTTCAATCGCTAAATTGACCACATTGTTAGCTTCTGTGGTAAGGCTGTATCCTAGGCTTAGCAATACTAGGATTGCACTACATAGTCGCTTCATTGTTATTTTTGTTTATGTGTTTTTTTTAAGCTACACCCAGTTAAACAGGGACACAAGTAAAATTAAGCGAACTTAAAATTTCTTCATGAACTAATAGGGAATGCTTCATCTTTTTGGCTGCTTAAACGCACCACTGCGGGGGCTGGTCGGCTACGTTTACATACAAACAAATGACTACTCTGATAACGCTTGGCCTCTTTTTTCGCATCAGTTGCCAGCGCTGCAACTTGGTGGCTGTTAATACATAACTCTAAATCAGGCTTAACTAAACCGATTGATAATGTAAGTAGTGGCACAAACTGCTTTTTACCTTCTCGATTACTTGCCCAATAACCCCCTTGCTCAATATGCTCAGGCGTAAAAAATGCGCGAGATTGATGCTCAAATTTATTAATGATGTCATGGCACACTTGCTCTGCATCATTTTTATCAAACACGACCATAAAATCATCCCCGCCAATGTGCCCGACAAACCCTTTGCTAGTACTACAGGCCTCTACGATGACTTCAGCAAGTAATTTTATAACGCTGTCACCACTGGCATAACCGTACAGGTCATTGAATTGTTTAAAGTGGTTTAAATCAACGTATGCGAGTGAGAACGGATAATTATTACGAAGCCTCAGCTCAATTGCTTCGTTAATTGCGACATTACCCGGCAGCATAGTAAGCGGGTTGGCATGTTGTGCATGGCGGATTTTTTCTTCGGTAATGTGTTTTAAGATATTACGCAAAGGCGCCAAACCTAAGTATTCACCACTTCGGGTGATAACAATGTGGCGTCGAATATCAAACTCAAACTCAGTAATTTGCTGACTCACCGTATCGAGTAACTCGTTTTCGTCAACGATTAACGGCTGTTTATCCATTAAAGAAGTAACTGGTTGCTTATCATAAAGTGCATGGCCATAGGGAGCAGCAAACACTTCAGTGAGTTGATCTCGGTGTAATAAACCAACAGGAATATTGTGTTCAAGTACTGCCAAGCTCGTTAAGCTTTTATCTTGCTCAAAGATACTGTGGGCATCTTTACAGCGGGTTGTTGCTTCTATGCTGGCGTGCTCGACTGCCAACCAGCCAATCGCCATAGATTGCTCAAATGCATTGCTATTATCTGATGACTCTAAGTGTTTTAAGCAGTGGATATTAATTTCGTAACTTGGCTGTAAGCTCGGCCTTTCGAGTAAAAAGCCTTGTGCATGTTGCACACCTAAGCTCTCGAGTAAACGAAGCTCTTCTGCCCGTTCTATGCCTTCTGCGATAACTTGCGTATTGGTGGCTTTTGCAAGCTCTATAATTGACTTTAAAAACTCTTTTTTAACCACACTCTGATCGCAGTGGTCGATAAAGTAGCGGTCTATTTTTACAAACTCAGGACATAACTCAGACCACTGCTTTAAGCCCGAATAGCCAGCCCCTAAGTCATCAATGGCAATCGAAAAGCCTAACTCACGATAATGGGCAATGGTCTTTAACAATAAAAAGCCATCATCGACTTTTTCTTGTTCTGTAACTTCAATTACTACCCGATTAGTTGCTAGGCCAAAGTGCTCAACTAGGTGTAATGTTTCACCTTTAGGATGGCAAGGGTCAAGTAAGGTTTTAGGGCTTACATTTAAAAATAGCTTGCCTTGTAAATTGAGTTTAACAAAGTTCTCAATTGCTCTACTGCGGCAAAGTAGCTCTAATTCAGAGATCTTATGGCAAGCAATAGCTTCACTGAATAATGCACTCGGCATTTCTAACTCAGACCCTTTCGGGCCGCGGCTTAATGCCTCATAACCCAAAATATGTTGATTAGAAATATCAAAGATAGGTTGAAACAAGGTCTCAATTGCACTGTTATCTAAGATCTGCTGTAGTTGTGCGTTCACCTTACACCTAGCGTTAGTAATACAAATAGGTCGGTAAATTATCAACCTTGTATGACAATTTTATGGCAAGGCTATGACGAGTGCAGATTACTCAATAGTGGTGATCAGCTCAAGTTGCTTAATGCGGGCAAAACTATCTGTCATTTTTAATTTAGCTTTTTGGTAATCACTCTGTGCTAAATCAGCTTGTTGCGCAAATTTATAAACTGCGAGCGGATTAAGTAATAACTTTTGTGCGTGATAACAGCTTGGTGCAGCAAACTCAGGTAGTTCAGGCTCTACATTAATTGTTATTACATTCTTCAACGCCTCTATATCATCACTTTGTTGTTGCTGAAACTCTGTAGCGTCTGCCATCGCTTGCAAGCTTGCCTCACACTCTGGCAACTGTGCTTTTAGATTTAAGAACAAACCTGTTGATGAAGTAATTAGCTTAAGTGTCAGCTCTTGTAATTGCTGAGCAGTTGATTGGTTTTGTAGTGCTTCTACAACTTGCCAAGCCAACCCTTTATAGCTGTCGAACTGCTGCTGAAGTGTTACCTCAGGTATTTGCTGCACATCAGTCTGTTCTGGCTCAGGCTTATCGTCACAAGCACTAAGCATTAAAAGTATAAACACGCTAAACATCAGGTGTTTCATAATGTCTCCCATAAAAAAACCGCCCTAATTAGGGCGGTTTCTTTTTGTATCACTTATTAAGGCATAGGATCGAGATCCGCACCTTCTTTTTCAATTACTTCTGGAATTAAGTCTTCTTTACTTACACCCATTGCAATTGCTACAGCTGAAGCAACATAAACAGATGAATAAGTACCGATGAACACACCAAACAGTAATGCCGTTGCGAAACCGTGGATCGTTTGACCACCCCAGCCAAATAACGCAATCAATACTAGAATAGTGGTGATTGATGTTACTAGGGTACGGTTTAACGTTTGCGTTAATGAGATATCGATAATTTCAATCGTGTCATCAATACGCACTTTACGGAAGTTTTCACGGATACGGTCAGATACAACGATAGTATCGTTCAGTGAGTAACCTATTACCGCCAAAATAGCCGCAAGAATCGTTAAGTCAAACTCTAGGCCAAGTACTGAGAATAAGCCTAATGTGATGATAACGTCGTGTAATAGTGCCGATACAGCACCTACCGCAAAACGCCATTCAAAACGAAACGCAACGTAAATTAAGATACAGATAAGTGCAGTTAACATGGCAAGGCCACCCTGCTCTTTTAGATCTTCACCAACACTTGGGCCAACAAATTCGATACGACGCATTTCTACTGTCGACTCAACTTTTTGTAATGCCGTAATGATTTGGTTACCAATTACTTCTGCTTTTACGCCAGGACCTTGCGGAGCAAGACGCACTAAAATTTCTTTACTTGAGCCAAACAGTTGCACCGAAAAATCTTCAAAGCCACTTTCAGTGATTGCATCACGTACTTCTTTAAGATCAGGTGCTTGTGTAAAGCCTACCTCAACAGCGGTACCGCCAGTGAAGTCGAGACCAAAATTCAAGCCTTTAGTAAAAAACGACACGAAAGAAGCCAAAATCAACAAAGTTGATAATGTCATGGCAAACTTTCTTAACTTCATAAACGGGAGTGTTTTACCACCGAGTTTTAAAATTTGCATGCTGACTCCTAAATCGACAACTTATCAATACGTTTACCGCCAATGAATAAGTTGATTACCGCTCGGGTACCAACAATAGCTGTAAACATAGAGGTGATAATACCAATCGCTAGTGTTACTGCGAAACCAGCAATAGGACCAGTACCCACTGCAAATAGGATCACTGCTGCGATAAGCGTTGTGATGTTAGCATCTAAAATTGTGCTAAACGCGCTGTCGTAACCAAAGTGAACGGCTTGTTGTGGACTACGGCCATCAGCAAGTTCTTCACGAATGCGCTCGAAGATAAGTACGTTGGCATCAACGGCCATACCGACGGTTAATACGATACCAGCAATACCCGGTAGCGTTAACGCTGCACCAGGAATAAGCGACATCACACCGACGATTAATACTAAGTTTGCGCCCAGTGCCAAATTTGCCACCATGCCGAAACCTTTGTAATAGAAAAGCATAAATACAAGAACAAACACAAAACCAAGCACAACCGCTGTCATACCTGCTTCAATGTTTTCTTGACCTAAGCTTGGACCTACTGTGCGCTCTTCAACGATTTGAATTGGCGCCACAAGTGCACCGGCACGAAGTAATAGGCTTAGGTTATGTGCTTCAGCTGGGTTATCGATACCAGTAATACGGAATGAACGGTCAAGACGTGCTTGAATCGTCGCTACGTTAATCACTTCTTCAACTTTAATTGGTGGAAGTGCTTTTCCGTTTTCATCTGTTTTACCTGATGGCTTGTATTCAATGAATACCGTTGCCATGCGTTTACCGATAGCACGCTTAGTGAACGCATTCATTTTTGCGCCACCTTTGCTGTCTAGCGTAATGCTAACTTGTGGACGTTGATACTCATCCATACCTGATTGCGCGCCAGTGATGTGGCTACCTTCAAGAATGATGCGCTGCTTAAGTACCACAGGGTAACCTTCACGCGCCATGATCATTTCTGTACCTGGCGGTAAACGGCCTTGCAGGGCTGCACTAGCATCTGCATTTTCGTCAACTTCGCGGAATTCTAGTGTTGCTGTTGCACCCAGAATCTCTTTAGCACGCGCTGTATCTTGTACGCCCGGAAGCTGCACGATGATACGCTCAGCACCTTGACGCTGTACGTTAGGCTCTGCAACACCGATTTGGTTAATACGGTTACGGATAATCGTTTCGTTTTGTTTGATAGCGTAGTCACGAATCTCTTTAAGCTTTTGCTCGCTCATGCTGGCAAAAAAAGCATTGTCGCTGCTGCTATCATCAACGTAAACGTTTAATGGGTAACGAGTTGATAAGAAACGCTCTGCTGCATCTTTATCTTCTTCGTTACGCATTTCAACACGTAATCGCTCACTGTTCGCTACACGGCGAATAGTACGATAACGCAATTTTTCTTCACGTAAGTCACTTTTGAAATCTTGTTCCATTTGCTCAAGCTGAGTATCAACCGCCGTCGCCATGTCGATTTCCATAGTAAAGTGAACACCACCGCTTAAATCTAGGCCTAGTTTCATTGGGTTACCACCCAATGACTTTAACCACTCTGGTTGAGCAGGCGCCATATTGATTGCAGAGATATAATCTTCACTAAGGGAATCACGCAGTAGATCTTGCGCTTTTAGTTGGTCTTCAACATTCTTAAAACGAACGAGGATTTGTCCGTCTTCAAGTTTGCTTGATTTAACAGTAACGTTATGTTCTTTGAGAGTCGCATTTACTTTATCGAGTACGCTGAGGTCAGCATCAGTACCTTTAGTGCCCGATACTTGTATGGCCGGATCTCGGCCATACAAATTTGGAGAGGCATATAAAATACCAACGACTAACACTACAAGAACAAGTAAATACTTCCATAATGGAAACTTGTTTAACACGTGTGAGTCCTTATTTTTATTGTTATAGCGACTTCATAGTGCCTTTTGGCAATACTGCAGAAACAGCTGATTTTTGTACTGTTACTTCTGCTTGGTCGTTTAATGAAATCACGATGAAGTCTTTGTCATCAGCGATTTTAGCAATCTTACCTACTAAACCACCTTGCGTTAGTACTTCGTCGCCTTTCGCCATTGCGCTCATTAGGGCTTTATGCTCTTTTACACGCTTAGCTTGTGGACGGTAGATTAAGAAATAAAATACCAGACCGAAAATACCCAACATGATTAGCATTTCCATGCCACCACCTGCTGGTGCTGCACCTGCCGCACTTGCGTGGGCGTTTGAGATGAATAAACTCATTTCACTTCCTCTTTAATTTTTCTAAAAATTTAATCTGATGTATCTGCAAGCTCTGGCACTTCTTGACCACGGCGTGCATAAAAATCTGCAACAAATTCGTCTAGTTTGCCATTACTGATGGCATTACGTAAGCCTTCCATCACGCGTTGATAATAACGTAAGTTGTGAATCGTGTTTAGACGTGCGCCTAAGATTTCATTACATTTATCAAGATGATGCAAGTATGCACGTGAATAGTTTTTACACGTATGACAATCACACTCAGGATCCAGTGGACCGGTGTCTGTTTTATGTACTGCATTACGGATTTTAACAATGCCGCCAGTTACAAATAAATGACCGTTACGGGCATTACGCGTAGGCATTACACAGTCAAACATATCGATACCACGGCGAACGGCTTCAACTAAGTCTTCTGGTTTACCAACACCCATTAAGTAACGAGGCTTGTCTTCTGGCATTTTGTAAGCACAGTGATCAAGAATATTGATCATCTCGTTTTTCGGCTCACCAACCGATAAACCACCTAATGCATAACCATCAAAGCCAATTTCTTCTAGGCCTTTTTGTGATTGTGCACGAAGCTCAGGGTACATACCACCTTGGATAATACCAAACAGCGCAGCTGGGTTATCACCATGACCTTCTTTTGAGCGTTTAGCCCAACGAAGTGATAACTCCATAGAATCTTTAGCTTCTTTTTCTGTCGCAGGGTATGGCGTACATTCGTCAAAGATCATCACGATGTCAGAACCTAAATCACGCTGAACTTGCATCGCTTTTTCTGGCGAAAGCATGATTTTTTCACCGTTAACTGGTGAACTGAACATCACGCCTTCTTCAGTGATTTTACGCATTGCGCCTAAGCTGAATACTTGGAAACCGCCTGAATCAGTTAGAATTGGACGATCCCAATTCATGAAGTCGTGTAAATCACCGTGCTGCTTAATGATTTCTGTACCAGGACGTAACATTAAGTGGAAAGTGTTACCTAGGCAGATTTGTGCACCAGTATCTTTCACTTCGTCAGGCGTCATACCTTTAACAGTACCGTAAGTACCTACAGGCATAAATGCTGGTGTTTCTACAACACCACGTTCAAAAATCAAGCGGCCGCGGCGCGCTTTACCGTCAGTGCGGTCTAATTCAAATTTCATATTATCCTCAGTGTCGGAAAAACAGTCCAACAAGCTATAATTTAACCGCTCGATTCTACCCTGTTTGCGGGTTTATTACTATAAATTGGGCTAAATTCGAAAATAAAAAGCCCAGTTAAAAAACTGGGCTCTATATACCCAAACCACCTCAAGATGCGAGTTTCAGTTGGAATTAAAAGCGATTTAGGCAAGGCATTGATTGCAAGTAATAGTGGTTCTATTATTAAAATCAATAACGCAGTATAAATCGCTTTTAAACCAACCCTTTGGGCGCTTCACAGGCACTCACTCTCATCGTTGTTACTTCTTAAAAGGGACTGCCATTCTTGCAAAGTAACGCCTTGATATTAAGCACCTGTGAAACGCTGAATTCTGCACTTTGAGGAGGCTTGGGTATAAACTATTTGTTGTTATTTGCGCGTTAAGAACATCGCATCACCATAACTAAAGAAGCGATACTGCTGCTCAATAGCCGTGTGGTAAGCACCCATTATGTTCTCTTGACCTGCAAAGGCACTGACTAACATGATTAACGTTGATTCAGGTAAGTGGAAATTTGTCACCATGGCATCAACCACATTGAACTGATAACCCGGGTAAATAAAGATATCGGTATCGCCAAAGTAAGTATCTAGTTTGCCGCCATGCACTTTAGCAGCTGACTCTAATGAGCGAACTGATGTAGTACCTACAGCAATGACACGACCACCTTTTGCTTTCGTTTCGGCTACCGCTTTAACCACTTCATCTGGTACTTCGATGTACTCTGAATGCATAACATGCTCATCAACTGAGTCAACGCGCACAGGCTGGAAGGTACCTGCACCTACGTGCAAGGTCACAAAGGCCATGTTAATGCCCTTGTCTTTTAAGGCTGCCATTAATTTATCATCAAAATGCAGGCCTGCCGTTGGCGCTGCAACTGCACCTGGTTTTTCACCGTATACAGTTTGATAGCGCTCACGATCTGACTCGTTATCAGGACGGTCAATATAAGGTGGTAATGGCATGTGACCGATGTCGTTTAGGATATCTAATACATTTTCGTCTTTGGCAAATTCAAGCTCAAAAAGTTCGCCATGACGCGCAACCATGATTGCTTCGGCTTTACCTTCAAGAATGATTTTTGAGCCTGGTTTTGGCGATTTACTAGCTCGCACATGCGCAAGAACACGGTGTTCGTCGAGTACACGTTCTACTAACACTTCAAGCTTACCGCCTGACTCTTTTTGCCCGAACATGCGAGCAGGGATCACTTTGGTGTTATTGAAAATTAATAGGTCATTTTCATTAACGAGCGATAAAATATCACTAAATACTTTATGCTCAACTTGGCCTGATGGGCCATCAAGCGTCAGTAAACGACTGCTAGTTCGATCTGCTTTAGGAAAACGAGCAATTAATTCATCAGGAAGGTCAAAGCTAAAATCAGCTACGCGCATAGAGCATATCTCTCATTAATAAAAACGCGCCAAGTTTACTCTGATACGCCCACCACCTCAAGCAAAGCCCTGCGTCAACTTGGTACTAGCTTAAAGGATTACAAACTTAAGTACTTATTAACCGCTTTTGGGTAAAGTTTGCTTGTAGATTAGGCAAAATGTCATTATTCTAGCTTATTCACTAAACATGGGTTAAGTAAGAGGTAGTAGCGCCATGGCAAAGCAGTTAAAGCTGCTAATTTTGAACGCGAGCGTTGCTGAGCGTGAAACAATTAAGACCACATTAAACAAGCTTAATGTCTTCACGTTTATCGAAGCCAGTGACTCTCAAGATGCGCTTAAAATTCTTAAAAGCCACCCGGTGGATATTATCATTACAGGCCTTGAGGTCGGTAAGATTGATGGTTGGCGCTTTTCGCGCATGATCCGTTCAGGGTTATTAAAAACACCAAAAAACACACCAATTTTACTTACTCCACCAATCTATTGTGAACGCATAGCCGAAACCACAGCGCGCAGCTATGGCATTGATGCAGTATTGCCATTTGAGCGCCAAGATATGCTGCCGCAAGTGCTTGCCAACGTATTATCAACTCACCTTGAAAAAAGTAGTCGTCTTAATTTATTACTACTTGAAACCGATAACCGTAAAGCAAAAGATATCAGCGAACAGTTAAAACTTAGCTTCGCGATAACCCATACCACTTCAACAAAAGCGACACTTGCGACCTATCTGCAGCAAAAATTTGCCATTGTATTGATTGACGCCACCGAATCTCATTCTGATACCGCAGCTGGGTTAATTAGCGAAATATTACAACACAACCCAAAGCAAGCGATTGTAACTATCATTGATAACAATGATGCAGATTATGCTGAGCAGTTGTTACTCTCTGGCGTTACTGATTTTATTCGCGCCCCTTACGATCACTCGTTATTGAGTAAAGTGTGTGACCACGCTGCCCGTCGTGAAGATTTCATGGTGAGCTATGCAGAGTTTGCGCAAAAAGTAGAGCAACTAAGCCAAAGTCAAAGCCGCTATAAAGAGCTGTTTTCTGCCCACCAACGTATTTTATTACATCTAAATACTGTGGTACTTGAGTTTAACCAAGAGGGTAATATTCGCTTTATTAACCCTGCCTGGGAGCACCTAACAGGCTATGGCATTAAGTCTAGTTTAGCAAAGTCATTAACTGACTTTTGTTTACCTGAGTGTAAAACAAAGCTACAAGATACCATTCAGCGTATTCTGCATGGTGGTGAGCAACAGCAACAGGTAGAGATCCAGCTAAAACATAAAAATGGCAATGCCATTTGGGTTGAGTGTCGCTTACAGCTGATTAAAAACAGCCAAAACTCAGCGACTATTACCGCCACCATAGATAACATTCATGAGCGTAAGCAGGCAGAGTTACAACTTCGTCATTTAGCCTTGCACGATACGCTCACAGAGCTCCATAACCGTTACTACTTTGACCAACAATTACAACGTATTTGTAAAGCACAATACACCAGTAACGATACAGAGCACGCGCTGATTTATATCGATTTAGATCACTTTAAAATCATCAATGACAGTAAAGGTCACCAACAAGGTGACATCGTTTTAAAAGAAGTTGCCCAGTTATTCACTGCGAATATTAGTGATGAGCACTTAGTGTGCCGCATCGGTGGTGATGAATTTGCCGTGATCTTAAAAAATACTAACTTACTCGATGCACACTTGGTGGCAGAAAGTATTTGTATGGCGATTGAAAAGCACCGCTTTCATTCAGAAGGTCAAGAGTACTCAATTAGCTGTTCAATTGGTTTAACACAAATCACCGAGCAAAATAACGACCCAAGTGAGTGTTTAAAACAAGCTGATATCGCCCTTTATGTAGCAAAAAGCTTAGGCCGTAACTTAGTACACTGTTATTCAAAAGAAGATAGTCATCACAATAGTTTACAAGCCGGTCTTGAATGGGGTCATAGTATTCGCCAAGCATTACAACATGATGCTATCGAACTGCACTATCAACCGATTTGGGACTTTAAACGCGGCCACGTCGCCTACTTTGAAGCGCTATTACGCTTAAAGCTTGATAATGAACTCATCTACCCTAATCAGTTTATTCCTGCTTTAGAGCTTCTAAACGATACTTTCTTGATGGACCAATGTGTTATTCGTAATGCTATTAAGAGCGTTGCCGAGTACCCAGAGCTTAACCAAGTCGCAATTAACTTATCAGCACAGTCGTTTTTAGATGAACGTTTACTGCCGCACATTGAATCGAGCTTAAAAGAATACAATGTTGAACCAACACGCATTATTTTTGAGATCACCGAGTCTGCGAGTATTAACAACCTAGTTGCAACCCGTGCCATGATCGAGCGTTTGAACGGCTTAGGCTGTCACTTCTCTATTGATGACTTTGGTACTGGCTTTAGTACCTTCAATTACCTTAAACAGTTACCGGCTCAACACGTAAAAATTGATGGTTCATTTGTTCGCGACATGTTGAACGACCCAATCGATTTAGCGCTTGTAAAAGCGATTAATGATATTAGCCGTTCGCTTGATAAGCGCTCTGTTGCTGAATATGTTGAAAACAAAGAAATATTCTTAGCACTAAAAGAAATTGGTATCGACTATGGTCAAGGCTACTTTATTGCCCGCCCAGTACCGGTTGAAAAAATTAGCGACGAGCTGAAAAAAATATCTGAAAATAATCTTTTTAACTAACAAATATCTAGCCTTAAAAAGCCTAAATTTAATACATTTTTAAACATTTTTTCTTAGTTTTTAAACTTCCATACTGACAATACTCATCTATACTTAAATCCACAGCAAGATAAAATGTCGTGTTTTTATAGTGATTATCTATAATAAACATGACATTGCTTATTACATTAAACATACTGAGTATGACTTAACATCGTTAAGTCCATCTATTGGCGGTATAAAGGAGAAAAGTGATGACACAACTAATCGTTTTGTTGCTGATTGTGAATCTAGGGATAGCGTATCAATGTTACCGTAATGCGACCTTTAAGGGGTATCCGGTAAAAACATTTACAGGGCTAGGTTTAGTACCTTACTTTAACTTAGTCGTGTGGGTTTACTTGTTGTTTTTACCCGATTTAAAACCATTTTCAATGAATGAAAAGCAGCCACTTTAGGCTGCTTTTTAGTTGGGAGAATTTAAAAACTATAAGTTGATGCTTTTTCGAGTAATTGCGCGGCTTTTATATCGCCAACCACACACTTTTTAATGTCTGACTTTTTAAATACTTTTACTTGCTCAGTTTTACCTTCGCTAACACCACGGATGATAAAGCTCACATGTTCATCGTTAGGCAGGTTTCTTAAACCGCTACCATAATCACATAAAGTCAGTGATAAGCTCTTATCTACTTGCTTAGCTAAAGAAGCCAGCTGTTGCTTTTGCTCTTTTACACGAGCTTGTTTTTTCTCGGCTAACTCTTTGCGCATTTGTTGCTGCTTTTGTGATAACTTTTGCTGCTGCTTTTCAAGCTCTTTAATCGATGCTTGCAATGCTTGTTTACGCTTCTCGAGCTCTTGCTCTTTGGCATCTTTATCGTGGCGACGGTCAAATTCAAGGTCACGCTTTTCACGTTCAAGATCACGGATTTCACGGCTCACATCGCGCTCTTGCTCAGCAACTTCACGTACTCGCTCTGCGCTTTCGCGCATCACTTCCATGGCTTGCTGATAGGCTTCTTGCGTTTTCACGACTACTGCATCGCTGATCACTTGCACATGTTCGCCTAACACTTCGATTTCAGTTAGTTCTTCAAAGTCGATATCTGGCATAGGTGGCAGCGGCGCATCGGGTACAGAGGCAAACACTGTAGACCAGCGCGAACTGCCTCGTACATCAAAGCTAAACACCACACCTTGATGCTGCAAATAACTCGAAGACACATTTCTTACCTTGTTATCGGTATCTTGTTTTAACGCCGCTGAGAGGATTTTTTCCATGATCCCGACTTCACGCTGAATTTTATCTAATTCATCACTTGCTTGTGCCGGTAAGCTTACTGCTGTGCAAAGCAATAAGGCTGCCGTAGTTGATTTGTATTTTGACATCTTAATACTCCAAATTGTTGGCAACGGTTGGCAATGGTCCGCCATCCACTTGCTCTGCTAAATCATTTAACTGCATACGTAAGTACGCTTGGTCTTGGGCGCGCTGCGTCTTTATATATGCAAGTACGCTGGCAATATCTTCTTGGCGCTCGACTCGCCCAGTTTTTATTGCTTCTTTGGCCAGTTGGTACATCTGTTGTTGCTGCACTTCGTTTTGCGCAGTAATGATGTTTTGCAACTGATCAATTTGCTTTTGTTGTGACTCTAGTAAATTGGTTTGCTTGGCCACTTGCTCAAGTAACTGCTGATTTCCTTGCTGTGGATTACTAACAAAAACCCATGCGCAAAATACTATTGAAGCAGCCACTGCCCACATTCCAGCACCAAAAAACAGACTTTGTTTTTGCACTTTCGGCATCGTAGACTCTCGATCCCAATTTGGTACGGGCACTGTTTCATAATGTTGACTTTGCTGTTGCCACTGCATTGCATTGTTCATCATTGATGCATACTCAGCATTGGCTTGTAACAACGCAATTTGCTCATCAGTGAGGCTTTCGCCCTCTAACCATGCGGTAAATAATGAATCTAAATTAGCCATCTACGGCCTCCAAATGCACTTTTAACTTACCAAGCGCACTGTATAGTCTTGATTTAGCTGTATTGGTCGAAATACCTAATTGCTCAGCGATTTCTTCAAATGTACAGTGCTGAAAAAACTTTAACTCCACCACCAAGCGTTGCTCCCAGGGTAAATTGTTCATCATTGCTTTGAGTTCATGATGCTGCTCAGATTGCAGTTGATTGGTTTCTAACTCACTATGCTCGCAGCTTTCTTCTGGTATACCATCTAAACCTTGATGCAGCTTACGGCGGCGGTAATATTCAACACTACGCCGGTGCACAATTTGATAGAGCCAAGTATTAAAACTCGATTCACCACGAAAACTCGGCAAGCTTTTATAAACAGAAATAAACACTTCTTGCATTAAATCCATTGCATCATCAGGGTGACTTAACATCCTTAGGCAATAGTTATATACCTGTGTTTCGTGCTGCTTGACTAATTTCAACCAGGCCCGTTTATTGCCCTGTTGCGCTTTAGCAATTAGTGTCTCAAGTGATTGAAAAAACACGCTAGCCTCGTCATCTGATCTGCCTTTAATGGTTTTGTTATTATGTTAGTCGAGGGAAGGAAAAAAATAGTTTGCTTAAATAATAAAAAACCCCAAATATTTTTATTTGGGGTTTTATTTAGAGGTTTTATTTAGAGGTTTTATTCGTTGTCACACTGACCGTCTAAGCTACACTGCTTATTAAGAAACAGCTCTAGTTGCTGACTAAACAGCCTAAAGTCTCTGATCCGGCCTGTGGTTTTACGCCACACAATGCCAATATCTCGGTATGCATCGCCTTGTGATGGCGTAGCAACCATATCTTTTTTATCTAAAATACCGGCATTGATAGCCATTTGCGGTAAGAAGGTAACACCAAGCTGGTGTTCAACCATACTTAATAAGGTATGTAAGCTTGCCGCTTCAAAAGGGTTAATACAGCTTGAGCGATTCAAATGGCAGGCACTTAACGCGTGGCCTGTCATACAGTGCTCACGCTCTAGTAAGAACACACTCGCATCTGGTAATAGGTTAAAGTCTTCCACGCCATCTGCTGGTGTATAATCTTTATGGTGCACTAGGCTGAACTGATCTTTAGCGAGTACTTGGGTATGAAACTTTTCAGTGTCATACGGTAAAGCAAGTAATGCCATATCAATTTGGCCATGCTCAAGTTTATCGAGTAGCTTGTCACTGGTGTCTTCAACCAAGACTAGCTCTAACTCGGTAAAGGTCTGTTTGCAGAAATGATATAAAGGCGCAGCAATAAAGCTGGCAATCGTCGGGATCACACCAAGCGTTAGTGTGCCACTTAAAGGCGTTAAAAAGCTTTTTGTCAGCTCTTTAAGGCTAAGGGTGTCGTCAATAATCTTACGTGCTTTTTCGACAACCTCTTCACCAATTGCGGTAAACATTAAGCTGCGGTTTTCACGCTCTATAAGCTGGCAACCTAAGGTTTCTTCTAAGTTTTGAATTGCACTACTTAAGGTTGATTGACCGATAAAACAGGCGCTTGCTGCGCGGCCAAAGTGTTGATGTTGGTGGACTGCTAATAAATACTGTAGTTGTTTAATACTTGGTAAGTTATTCATTCTCTACCTGCAAATAAAAAGACCCCAATACCTAAGGCATTGAGATCTTTTCAAGCTAAAAGTCTTTTAGTACTTTTTATACCCCGAAGGCAGTTCTCAGTACATAGAAAATAACAATAGCAAGGGCTGCGCCAACTGGCAATGTAATTACCCAAGAAACTACAATGTTTCTTACAACACCCATGTTAAGTGCTGCAATACCGCGTGCCATACCTACACCTAAAACCGCACCTACAAGTGTTTGCGTAGTAGAAATAGGTAAACCAGTACCTGATGCGATAACAACTGTAGAAGCAGCAGCAAGCTCAGCAGCAAAACCACGGCTTGGTGTTAAGTGCGTGATACCTTCACCGATTGTTTTAATTACTTTCTTACCTAAAATAGCAAGACCAGCAACAATACCTAAACCACCTAGTGGTAAAATCCACCATGCGATAGCCGCTTTCTTAGCGATTTCACCGTTGTGCTCAACAATGTTTACAACAGCAGCTAGTGGACCGATTGCGTTAGCAACGTCGTTTGAACCGTGTGCGAAAGCCATACAACATGCCGTTAGTACCATTAGTACTGCGAACACTTTCTCAACGTTGTTGAATTGCATTGCTTTGTCAGCTTTAGGGTCAATTTTAAGGCGAGCAATCGCAATCTTACCGATGATTGCAACTACAACAGCAATCGCGATAGAAAGGGCATAGCCTTCAACAGCACCTAAGTTGATACCAATGTGCTTTAAGCCTTTCTTGATTGTTACAAGCGACATGATGAAGCCCGCTAGACCCATATAGATAGGTACGAAACGCTTAGCATTTTTAAGTGGTGTCTCAGTGTCAAAAATAAGTTTTTGCGCACTCATGAAAATCAAATAAGCAATAAAACCAGAGATAGCAGGGGTAACAATCCAGCTACCTACGATACCCATTACCTTGTTCCATTGGATTGCTTCGCTACCTACTGCAACTAATGCGAAACCAATGATGGCACCGATGATTGAGTGAGTGGTAGATACTGGCCAGCCTAAGAAAGAGGCAATTAATAACCAGCTACCTGCAGCGAATAACGCGGCAATCATACCGAGTATCATTAACTCAGGTATGTCCATAAACGGCGTGGCATCGATAATCCCTTTACGGATTGTAGATGTAACCTCACCACCGGCAAGGTATGCGCCAGCGAATTCAAACACCATCGCGATGATGATTGCTTGTTTAATTGTAAGTGCTTTTGAGCCTACTGATGTACCCATCGCATTGGCAACGTCATTTGCACCAATACCATAAGCCATGAAGAAACCGACTGCGGCGGCAGTTAAAACCAATAACGTGCCGTAATTTGCAATGATATCCATTGTGTGAACCTTTAATTTTTTTCGTGTTTGAACTGATTTTTAATTAACGAGCTAACATCAGCTCAAGACGAGAACCTACGCGCTCTGCAATATCTGCAAGCTCGCCTACCCACTCAATGATCTTGTATAAGAACATAACGTCAACAGGGTTAAGTTCATTTTCGATGGCGCGCAATTGACGGCGAATTTTGATCTGCATGTCATCCGTGTCTTGTTCAATAGCGTCCAATTCAACGAGCATTTTTTCAACTAAAGTCACTTCGCGACCTTTGAAGCCCGTTTCAAGCAGCTCATCTAGCTCATTGATTGCTTTTGACGCTTGTTTAGTCGCATCAACACAACGAGTTACATAAGCAAGGAAATCTGTTTGGATTTCGGTAGGTATGATCATCTCACGACCAACTACACGACCTGCGATATCTTTTGCTTTGTTAGCAATTTTGTCTTGTTGAGTAACAAGCTCTAGCAAATCGGTACGCTCAACTGGCATGAATAAGCCACGAGGTAGTTGAAGGCGGATGTTACGTTTCATTTCATCAGCTTCACGCTCTAAATTTCGAATGTTTAGACGGATTTCTTCCGCTTCTTGCCATTCTTCTTTAAACACGTGATTAAAGAAAGGGATCAATGCTTTACTTGCTTGATGTACTTTCTTAATGTGATCTTCCATAGGCTTAATAGGTGATTTAGCAAAAACCCCTAAAAATGCATTTGTAGGCATAACTGACCCTTTATAAATTAGTATGCTTTGGCAGCTGCGAATTTTACAGCATTGTGTTCGATTGTGAACGCTTTTTCTGCCTTACATCACCAATAATAGACAAAGCGGCCAAAGGCCGCTCGTTTTAATAATGAAAAGTTGCGGTTAAATTTACAGCGACTTTTCGATATCTTCTTGAGATGTATGACGAATATCTTTGCCGTTAACAAAATAGATGATGTATTCAGCAATATTCTGGCAACGGTCGCCAATACGCTCTAATGAACGAACTGACCACACTAAATCCATAATTTTCGGGATTGAGCGTGGATCTTCCATCATATATGTCATGATTTGACGGGTAATTGCTTCGTATTCGCGATCAACTTTGGCGTCTTCTTTATGTACTTCAAACGCACATTGCACATCCATACGTGCAAATGCATCAAGTACATCATGAAGCATTTTCGATACTTGGCGACCCATGTTTTCAATGTTCACCAGTAGGTCTTGCTGATCTTTTGTGAATGAGTCCAGCGCAACTTTAGCAATACGCTCAGCTTCATCACCAATACGCTCTAAATCGGCAATTGTTTTTGCAATAGCAATTACAAGACGTAAGTCACTCGCTGCCGGCTGACGGCGAGCGATAATGCGTGTACATTCTTCGTCGATGTTCACTTCCATTGCATTTACTTTGTAGTCGTTTTCACGAACTTTTTGTGCAAGATCGGCATCACCATTACTAACAGCATCCAGTGCACTGTTTAGTTGTTGCTCAACTAAACCACCCATGTTTAATACATGGTTACGCACATTTTCAAGCTCTTCATTAAAGCGGCCCGAAATGTGTTTATTGATATTATGTTCCATTGTCTACCTCTATAAATTTCGTTTACGGTACCAAGTGACTTTATTAACTAACCGTAGCGGCCTGTAATGTAGTCTTCTGTTTTCTTCTTGCTTGGTGTTGTAAATAACGTATTGGTATCTGAATACTCAATCAACTCACCCATGTACATAAACGCAGTTTGGTCTGATACACGAGCAGCCTGTTGCATGTTGTGAGTAACAATTACCACGGTAAACTTATTCTTTAAGTCGTTAATTAGCTCTTCGATAACTAAAGTAGAAATTGGATCTAGTGCCGATGTAGGCTCATCCAGAAGTAGTACTTCAGGCTCGATAGCAATTGAGCGAGCAATAACAAGACGCTGTTGCTGACCACCCGATAGGCCAAATGCACTATCGTGTAAACGGTCTTTAACTTCATCCCATAATGCCGCGCCACGTAAAGATTGTTCAACCACTTCGTCTAGTTTACGCTTTTCTTTAATACCTTGTAAGCGTAGGCCATAAACGACATTTTCGTAGATTGATTTTGGAAATGGATTAGGACGTTGGAATACCATCCCGACATTTCTTCGTAGTGCAGCAACATCTACATTCTTATCATAGATATTGTGACCATGTAGTAAGATCTCACCATCGATACGACAGCTATCAACAAGGTCGTTCATACGGTTGATACAACGTAAAAGTGTTGATTTACCACAACCCGATGGACCGATAAATGCTGTTACCTGACCTTTTGGGATGTTCATATTTACGCCGCTAAGCGCTTGTTTATCACCGTAGTATAGATCTAAGTCTTTAATCTCTAACGCTGTTTGTTCTGCAGTTAGGTTATCTAAATCTAGCTTTGCCGCGCTTTTCGCTTGGTTTACTTGTGGTGCAACTGTAATCATCTCTGTCTACCTATAAAAATTCTGTATTAATGCTCAAGAGCTCTAAACTTTTCGCGTAAGTGGTTACGAATACCAATCGCGGTGATATTCAGGGCGATAATTACTGATACCAGTAAGAATGCCGTGGCATATACCAGCGGACGTGCCGCTTCTACGTTAGGGCTTTGGAAACCAACATCGTAAATGTGGAAACCTAAGTGCATAAATTTTCTATCTAAATGTATGTATGGGAAGTTACCGTCAAGTGGCAGTGTTGGCGCCATCTTAACAACACCAACAAGCATTAGTGGTGCTACTTCACCGGCTGCACGTGCAACCGCTAAGATTAAACCTGTCATAATCGCTGGGCTTGCCATCGGAATGATGATACGCCATAGCGTTTCTGCTTTTGTTGCGCCAAGTGCTAATGAACCATGACGAACCGTACTTGGAATACGTGATAAACCTTCTTCAGTCGAAACAATAACAACAGGCAGCGTTAAAATTGCTAGCGTTAATGCAGACCAAATCACACCAGGCGTACCAAATACTGGGCTTGGCGATGACTCTGGGTAGAACAATTGGTCAATGCTGCCACCTAGCATGTATACAAAGAAACCTAGACCAAATACACCGTATACAATCGATGGTACACCCGCAAGGTTGATTACCGCGATACGGATCATCTTAGTCACGGCATTTTTTGCCGCGTATTCATGTAAGTAAATCGCTGCAACCACACCAAACGGCGTCACAATCACTGCCATTAGTAATACCATGAACACGGTACCGAAAATCGCTGGGAATACACCGCCTTCAGTGTTTGCTTCACGTGGGTCATCTGCTACAAACTTACCAAGCTGTACAAAGTAGTGACCAAGCTTAGCAAAGAAGCCCATGTCATTAGGGAACCACACATCAAGAACTTGATACAGAGGTAAAGTAACCACTTCACCACGCATGTCTCTTACAGTTACTTGGTCACGCTTTGCTTGTTTACGAAGCGCAAATAACTGCTTTTCTAACACTGTGTACTCTGCACGTAGCTCAGCACGCGCTTGTGCAAGCTCAGCAACACGCTCATCGGTTAGTTCGTTATCAAGCTGGTATGCCTTTTCTCTTAAGCGTAAACGCTCAAGTTCATAGTTAATATGACCAATATCACCATTTTGTAAGTCTAACGCTTGGTCATTCAGGTCAACAGCACGGTCTACAAGATCATAAAGCACGTCGATTTTGTTATCAGTGATAACTTCACCGTCTTTAATAACCTGTTCTACATAACCGTAGAAGTTACCGTTTTTACTACGCTCGAATACAGCAAGCTCAGCTGGCGCAGTACGCGATGTGATGTCTGTCTCTAGTACCCAACGGAAATCTAGAGCTACGTACTCACGGTTACCTGTTTTAATCAATAAACGCTCTAGTTGCTCTTTATCGTAATGAGATAAATCAACGCCCGTCGCCTCAATACGTGATTTTGCAACTAGTTCACGGTCATAAATTTCACCGATAACAGTTTGTTTTTCAACTGAGCCTTGCAGCTCAAATTGCACTACTTCTGATGGCCAGAAAAAGCTTAAACCTTTCCAAGCAATCATGGCTAGTAAGCCAAGAACCGAGATTAAACTGATGCTTACCGCACCGCCGGTCATCCAAATCCAAGGAGAACCAGACTTAAACCACTGCTTTACCATGTCGTGTCTCTCCACCTACATTGAACTGTATTTATCACGCAGTTGCTGTCGAACAAACTCAGCCACTGTGTTGAAAATGAATGTGAATATGAATAATACAAATGCTGCTAAGAATAGAATGCGATAATGCGAGCTACCTACCTCAGACTCAGGCATTTCTACCGCGATATTCGCTGCAAGTGTTCTCATACCCTGGAAGATACTCCAGTCCATAATAGGTGTATTACCTGTTGCCATTAGTACAATCATTGTTTCACCTACAGCACGGCCTAGACCCATCATTACTGCTGAGAAGATACCTGGGCTTGCTGTTAGTAATACTACGCGAACCAATGTTTGCCATTGCGTTGCACCTAGTGCTAATGAACCGTTTGATAAGTGCTTAGGAACACTGAATACCGCATCTTCAGCAATTGAGAAGATAGTCGGGATAACAGCAAAGCCCATCGCAATACCAACAACTAGTGAGTTACGTTGGTCAAACGTCATACCCAACTCATTGGTTAAGTACTGACGCACATTGCCGTCAAACATCCAAAGCTCAATTGAGTTACTCATCGCAAACGATAACCAACCAATAAAGATAACCACTGGAATAAGTAAAATTGAGTGCGAACCTTCAGGAATACGGTGACGAATTGACGCCGGTAGCTTATTCCAACCAAATGCCGTTAATAAAATAGCGATTGGTAGCAACACCAATAATCCGATAATCGCAGGTAAATGCTCTTCAATTAATGGTGCTAACCAAAGACCCGCTAAGAAACCTAGGATTACCGTTGGTAATGCTTCCATGATTTCTACAGTCGGCTTAACCACTTTACGTAATTCACTCGACATAAAGTACGCCGTGTAAATTGCCGCTGAAAGCGCAATTGGTACCGCAAATAACATTGCGTACATTGCCGCTTTAATTGTACCGAATGAAATTGGCACTAATGAGAACTTAGATTCAAAGTCATCACTTGCAGACGTTGACTGCCAAATGTAGCCCGGCTCTGGGTAACCTTCGTACCATACTTCTTGCCACAAAGCAGACCAAGTTACTTCTGGGTGCTCGTTATGAATTTCAATTACTTTTAGCGCGTCATCAGCAAGAATAAGTGCCGCATTTGAACGTGGCGCAATTGCAAAGTTTTGAATTGGACCTTCGCTTACTTTA
Source organism: Pseudoalteromonas sp. CO109Y (assembly GCF_004208935.1). Classification (NCBI taxonomy): domain Bacteria; kingdom Pseudomonadati; phylum Pseudomonadota; class Gammaproteobacteria; order Alteromonadales; family Pseudoalteromonadaceae; genus Pseudoalteromonas; species Pseudoalteromonas sp. CO109Y. The sequence continues at coordinate 97,573 of NZ_SGPD01000032.1, read as the reverse complement.
CCTTGCCACAGTTTTGCATCACTGGTTGTGTAATAAATACCTAGCTCACCGTTAGCACCTGCTGTGAAGAAGGTACGACGATAGAACTCTGTAAAAATGTTTAGTTTCGATTGCTTGCTGGTTTCAAATGCACGAATCTTTTGGAACTCACGGCCATTTTCAGTGTTTACTTCAAACCACTGTGATACTTCGCCATTATCGTTAGCAAGCATTAGTGAGTTTGCACCCGCTAATAGCTGAGTTGAAACTAGGTTCGCGTTTTCTTCATTAGCTGCAAGCAGTTGAATTTGCTCAACTTCAGAAGGGTAACGGGTATCATATACGTAAATTTGATTTGCTGAACGCACGAATGTACGTGTTGTATCTGGTGAGATTAATAGCTCATCAACACGACCTTCGATATCAAGCTCAGTACGCTCAACAACCCACTCTACTTCGCCGGTGAACATGTTTTCTTCACCCACAAAGCTGCTGAATATAACGCGCTTGTCAGCCGTTAAAGCAACAACAGCTGTTTTATCTTCGTAGTGGCTAAATGCAAATTTAGTGATTGCCGCACCTTGCTCATCAACTTCAAGCGCCATATCACCCAGCGGGTAATCTAAACGTGGAGTTAATTGGCGTTGATTGTTCGGGAATGTCACTAAGAATTTTGGCGCAACCACAACCACAGAGCCATTTTCTAGGCCGTATGCGTATTGCCCCTGAAACGGTGCAGAGCTTGCGAAGCTGCTTACATCGCTTGGTAATTCTGTATTAAGAGTGGTGATCTTTTTACCAAATTGCTCTTTTTCAACATTGTAAAAGTCCACATTACCTTTTTCACCAAGTAAAAAGGCAATTTCTGTTTGTTCTTCAATGCCAAGACCCACAACTTCTGACGCATTTTGTAGTTTTACACTGTTACGTGTATCTACTTTTGCTGACTCAAAAATAGGTTGAACAACATAAAGAAGGTAAAAGAATATAAGTAGCAGTGCTACTAGCACCATTACGCCACCTGCGGAAATACCCCACTTGGCAAACCTGTCTTTAAATAGACGGCTTCTATCCGTATGAAAGGTAGGTTTATTCGGATTGGAAGTCATCAAAACACCCTTAAATCTTAACGTTGCGCGCATTATATTTCACCAAGATGACAGTAATGTTACAAACGTCATAATTCAGTGTAATAAAGCGAGTATTTCAGGGACGTATTTTAAAGTTAAAAAATGACCAAATTGCGACATTGCTCTGCGTATTTATAACGACCAAATTGACAAGCTAACAAACTGTTATAACTAATTTTTTATAACTATATGGAAAAAATTGGACAAACAATAAAACAGCATCAATACTCAAGATGACTTATTTTTTTCGACAATAAGAATCATTTTTAACCAACGCCTCCTTCCTTTTATTGCATTTTTCAGAGGCATTTTTATAGAGATATAAGTATGAAGCAGTTAGTAATTACTATTTTGGGGCCAGATAAACCCGGCCTAGTTGAAGACCTTTCAGCCACAATTTTAAACCATCATGGTAACTGGTTAAGCAGTAATTTGAGCCACCTTGCAGGTCACTTTGCAGGGATCATTGAGGCAGCAGTACCTGAAGAGCACCTGCAAGAGCTGCAAGACGCATTGCATAGTTTGCCGTATTTAGAAATCAGAATTGAACGCGGCGCCGAAACACTTTCAGAAGAAAAATCTGAACAAATCAATTTTGTCATTACTGGCAACGACAGACCTGGCATTGTGCAAGAGCTTGCCAGCGTTATTCGTCACAAAGGGGCGAATATCACTCACCTAAATTCAAAACAACAAAGTGCACCTAACTGGGGTGTGCCAATTTTTAGTGCTGTTGCCACCGTCGCTTTGCCAATAGGCATGAACAAGGACGAAGTAATCACGGCACTCGAGTCTATTACCACAGACTTAATTGTTGATATTGAGGACGCATAACAAGCAAGTTTATAGGGATATTTAAACTTAAACTAAGCTTTAAAATTAATGACATACATGTCACATAACTGACATGTATGTCATAAAAGTGATAAATACGTCATATAAACGTCATCTGCATCCTCTATATTCTAACTAGCTATAAACGTTGGAAAACCAGATGAACGCATCACATTCTTCTTCTCAAGCCGTTAATTACTTTGCCAAAGAGCTAAGTTGGCTGTCTTTTAATGAACGCGTGCTGCAAGAAGCCAAAGATAAATCGAACCCGATTATTGAGCGCATGCGCTTTTTAGGTATTTACTCAAACAACATGGATGAGTTTTTCCGTGTTCGTGTTGCTGATGTAAAGCGCCGCATATTACTTAATAAAATTCCTGATGCGAACTTTGAAGAAGACGAAATATTACTTCATCAGATCCAAAGTAAAGTGCTGCAGCTTGGTAAAAAGTTTAACCAAATTCATAAAGACATTTTAAATGACTTAAACGAGCACAATATTCACGTTGAGTTACCTGAGGAGCTATCTGAATTTCACTTGAGTTGGCTGAAAAAATTCTTCCACGACAATGTGCTGCAACACATATTGCCGATTTTACTCTCTGAAAAGAAAGACTACTCAGATCAAATCAACGACACCATGACCTATTTGTTTGTCGAGATGACCAACCAAAAAAGTCATTATGCCATGATGGAAGTGCCAACCGACCGCGTATCTCGTTTTGTTATTTTACCACCAGAGAAAACGCGCCGTCACAAAACCATTGTGATGCTTGATGATATCATCGCCTACTTTATTCGCGATGTGTTTAGCAGCTTTTTTAGCTTTGATGATATTCAATGTTATGCCATCAAATTAACCCGTGATGCCGAATACAATTTAGATGACGAGCTTGAAGAAGGCTTGCTCGATAAAATGTCAAAAGGTCTAAAACAACGTATTTCTGCAGAGCCTGTGCGCCTTGTTTATGACGAGAGCATGCCAGCTGAAATGCTTAAAGTGATGAAAAAGCGCCTTAATATAAGCCAACATGATGCGTTGATCCCCGGCGGTCGCTATCGTAATTTCCGCGACTTTATTGCGTTTCCGAATGTTGGCCGTCAGTACTTAGAAAACAAACCACTGCCTGCATTACAAAGCACGGCTTTTAACAATCACTCAAGTGTGTTTGATGCCATTTCAGAACAAGATATTTTACTGTATTACCCTTATCACACCTTTAACCATTTACTTGAATTTGTACGCCAAGCAGCATTTGACCCAGATGTAACCCAAATTAAGGTCAATATTTATCGCGTTGCGAGTCAGTCTCGACTTGTCTCTACGCTTATTAATGCAGCAAAAAATGGCAAACACGTAACCGTTATGGTTGAGCTGAAAGCGCGCTTTGATGAACAAAACAATATTGAATGGGCAAAAACCCTAAGCAATGCTGGTGTTAAAGTGATCTTTGGTATTCCTGCGTTGAAAGTTCACAGTAAGTTATGCGTTATTCACCGTAAAGAAAAGAACAACATAGTGAAATATGCCCATATAGGCACGGGTAACTTCCACGAAAAAACCGCCAAAATCTACACTGACTTTAGCTTATTCACCAAGTTTGAGGGCATTAGTGAAGAGTGCGATAGTGTGTTTAAGTTTATCGAAAGCAGCTATAAACCATTTCAATTTGATCATTTGATGATTTCGCCAGTCAACGCACGACAAACTATTATGTCGCTAATTGATGCTGAAATAACAAATGTAGAACATGGTAAGGCTGGTAGAATTACGCTCAAAATAAACAACCTTGTTGATAAAGAGCTGGTTGATCACCTCTACTTTGCCGCAAGACGCGGTGTGAAAATTCGTATTATTGTGCGTGGCATGTGTTCGTTAGTGCCCTCTGCCGTTAACGAAAATATTCGCATTATTAGCATTGTTGACCGCTTTTTAGAGCACCCTCGGGTGATGGTGTTTCATAATAATGGCGACGAAAAAGTGTATATTTCATCGGCAGACTGGATGACCCGAAATCTTGATCACCGTGTTGAAGTAGCCGCACCGATTTATGATGAAAAATTAAAACAGCTTATTATTGATATTCTTGAGCTACAGTTTAAAGATAGAACAAAAGCACGCATAATCGATAGCGAACAAAAAAACAGCTATGTGCGCCGCGGCAATCGTAAGAAAATTCGCTCGCAAATTGCCATTTATGACCACCTTAAGAAATGGGAAAGTAACTATAATAATGAATGATTATCCCTCAATTGCTGCCGTTGATTTAGGCTCAAATAGTTTTCATTTAGTGGTGGCAAGAGAGGTCGATGGCTCTTTGCAAATCTTACACAAAGAAAAACAGCGCGTTTACTTAGCTGACGGTTTAGATGATAAAAATCATTTAAGCCAAGAAGCAATCGAACGCGCGCTGGCGATTCTTAAGCAGTTTGCTACTACCTTGCAGGACTTCCCCCTTGAGAATGTCAAAGTGGCGGCAACTTACACATTACGCCGCGCTAAAAATATTCATTCGTTCTTAACCCAAGCAAGTAAAGTGTTTCCTTACCCAATCGAAGTAATATCGGGGCAGGAGGAAGCGCGCTTAATTTACCAAGGTGTTGCCCATTACATTCATCACGATGAAAACCGCTTAGTCATTGATATCGGCGGCGGCAGTACCGAACTCATCATTGGCAAACACTTTAAGCACAAGCTACTTACTAGCCGCAATATGGGCTGTGTTAGTTACACCAAGCAGTTTTTTGCAGATGGACAAATCACTGCTAAGCGCTTTGCCAAAGCTGAAGTTCGCGCAGAGCAAGAACTCGAAGTGATTTTCGCCAACTACTTATCGGCTGGCTGGCAATCTGTGGTGGGAACATCAGGCACTATTAAATCTATCCTTGCCATGATCAATGCTAACGATGCAGAGCAAGAGCTGATTACATTAGAGCGATTATTAGAACTAAAAACTCAGTTTATTGCAGCTAAACAAATAAAAGCGCTACAAATTGAAGGTCTTACACCTGAGCGGCAAGTGAGTATTTGTGGTGGTTTAGCTATTTTAATTGCGATATTTAGGTTGTTTAAAATCGAAGCGTTGCAATACAGCGACTTTTCACTTCGTGAAGGCCTGCTACATGAAATGCAGCAAAAGCTCGCCCACAAAGATATTCGCACTAATACCATAGCGAACCTATCTGAGCGTAACGCCATAGATAAAGAGCATGCTAACCGCGTCTCGACAACTGCAAAGTGGCTGTTTGAACAAGTAAAAGAGGCATGGCAACTTACCGATCCTGACTACATCAACTTGCTGGATTGGGCCGCGCAGCTGCATGAAATTGGCTTAGGGGTTAATTCATCAGGGATACATAAGCACAGTGCGTATATCGTTGCGAATAGCCAATTACCTGGCTTTACGCAGCAACAACAAACCTTGCTTAGTTGCATGATCCGTTTTTATCGTAAAAAAATTCGTTTAGAAGAGTTTCCGGCATTGCATACCATGCAGCATTATGAAATATTGCAACTTATTGTGATTTTGCGCTTAGCGGTACTACTGAATCAAAAGCGTATTACCGATCAAGGTTTTAAACTTGAGGTAACAGCCAAGCAAAATAGTATGTTCTTAAAGTTTCACAATAAGTGGCTTAAAGAACATACCTTGCTTTTAGCTGACTTACAGCAAGAGCAAAAATACCTTAAAAAAGTCGGCTTCTTACTCGATTTTCATTAAGCTGATTAATATATACCCAAACCACCTCAAGATGTGAGTTTCAGTTGGAATTAAAAGCGATTTAGACAAGGCATTGATTGCAAGTAATAGTGGTTCTATTGTTAAGATCAATAACGCAGTATAAATCGCTTTTAAACCAACCCGTTGGGCGCTTCACAGGCACTTACTCTCATCGTTGTTACTTCTTAAAAGGGACTGCCATTCTTACAAAGTAACGCCTTGATATTAAGCACCTGTGAAACGCTGAATTCTGCATCTTGAGGTGGTTTGGGTATACTACATATCCATATGACGGTTTGAGCTTTGCATCATTTGCTTAAGGCCTTGATGCTCAAGCTCAAGTAAACGTTCGAGCTTTTCTTTGCTTTGTTCTGTATCAGCTCGCGATACCAAGTACTCGTATAAGTCGATTACTTTTTGGTGTTGCGTGGTTAAGTAAACCTGAATCGCCTTTTCATCAATTTGCTGATCTGTGCTGATATCGTTAAAAGTAATTAGCTCTGGGTTTTCAGCAAAATACTCATAGCAATAGGTATCAAGCGTGTTTATTTCTGTAATAGCTTTAAAGCCAACGAGATCTTCTGCCAGTTTCTTCTCATATTGCAGGTAATAATCCACCAGCATTTGATTATGCTCGTCCAGTAAGTCTTTAACACTGTGGAAGTTAGCTGCCATTTGAGTATGAAATAACACGGTCCAATCATAAACTTGTTGTATTGTTTTAACTTGCATGTGCATTCCTTATCAAAATCAATTTAATATGACTTTGCATAAATCACACCAGAAATAAACTCATTAATTTTCAATATCTTAAAAATAAAGTGTGTAACTTGCAGCAAGTTAAAGCGTACAAGTTACACACTGACTGTAAAATTTATAGGTAACGTTTACGCCATAGAAAATAAAGCGCAGGTAACACAAGTAGCGTTAAAACTATGGCACTTAGCATCCCACCGACCATAGGCGCGGCTATTCTGCTCATCACTTCACTGCCCGTTCCAGTGCCATAAAGCACTGGCAGTAACCCTATGATAATAGTGGCAACTGTCATCATCACAGGTCTAACCCGAAGGCCTGCGCCATTGATGATTGCTTGGCGCAGCTCTGTAACCGTAAACTGCGCTGATTGCGCTTTAGCATCTTGATAAGCTTGGTTGAGATAAACCAGCATGATCACGCCAATTTCCACAGCAACCCCAGCCAGGGCAATAAAACCAACCCCAACAGCAACCGAGAAGTTAAAGCCTTCAAGGTACATCAGCCAAATACCGCCTATCATAGCAAGCGGTAAGGTCAGCATAATCATTGCCACCTCAATAAAGCTTCTAAAATTGAGGTATAACAGCACCACAATAATTGCCAAGGTGAGTGGCAATACGTAACTGAGTTTAGCTTTTGCGCGCTCCATATATTCATATTGCCCCGCCCACGTAATTGAGTAACCAGCAGGTAGCTCGAGTTGCTCATGCAGCGCTTGTTGCGCACGCTCAACATAACTGCCAATATCACTGCCTTCAATGTCGATTAAGCTCCAGCCATTAATGCGGGCATTTTCACTTTTAATACCCGGCGGGCCATCTTCGATAAAGACATGAGCTACATCGGCCAATGCGATACGCTGTCCGTTTGGTGTCACTATCGGTAACAACTTAAGCTCTTCTGGCGAGTCGCGATAATCTTGCGGGTAACGTAAGTTAACTGGGTAACGCTCTTGCCCTTCAACAGTTTCGGTCACATTCATACCACCGATAGCAGTAGCAACAACCTGTTGTACATCAGCAATGTTTAAACCGTACCGTGCTGCTTTTTCACGGTTGATATCAACTTTGATGTAACGGCCGCCGGCAACACGCTCTGAGTAAACAGAAGCCGTGCCCGGTAAATCTTTTAAGATGACTTCAATTTGCTCACCGATTTTTTGAATTTCACTCAGCTTTGGCCCTGCAACTTTGATCCCCACAGGCGTTTTAATACCAGTGGCAAGCATGTCGATTCGTGTTTTGATTGGCATAACCCACGCATTGGTAAGCCCTGGGAACTTAACCAGATTATCGAGCTCTTTTTTCAGTTTCTCGGTTGTCATACCCTCGCGCCACTGTGACTTTGGCTTTAACTGAATAAAGGTTTCGATCATGGTAAGCGGCGCAGGATCTGTGGCAGTGTCTGCACGACCTACCTTACCAAATACCGACTCAACTTCTGGCACACTGGCAATTAACTTATCGGTCTGCTGTAAGATTTCACGGGCCTTACCTATTGAAATACCCGGGTAAGTAGTTGGCATATACATTAAGTCGCCCTCATCAAGGGGAGGAATAAACTCACTACCAATTTTATTAACTGGGTAAAAACCAATAGCAGCCAAAACTACAGCGAGTAACAGAGTTGTTTTCGGCGCTTTTAAAACCGCATTTAATAAGGGTTTATACGCTGCCACCAATAAGCGATTAACAGGGTTTTTCTGCTCCGAAATAACCTTACCGCGAATAAAGTAGCCCATTAATACCGGCACCAGTGTAATCGCTAAACCAGCCGAAGCTGCCATCGCATAAGTCTTTGTATAAGCCAGTGGCGAGAACATGCGCCCTTCTTGTGCTTCAAGAATAAACACAGGCATAAAGCTAACAGTGATGATCAATAAACTAAAGAATAACGCGGGCCCGACTTCTGCGGCTGAGTCCATCACGACTTGCCAGCGGTTCTCATCGGTCAGAGGGGTTTTCTCCATATGCTTGTGCATATTTTCTATCATCACGATAGCACCATCGGTCATTGCACCAATGGCAATCGCTATCCCGCCAAGCGACATGATATTGGCGTTTATACCTTGCCAATACATCACCACAAAAGCCGTTAAAATGCCCGTTGGCAGCGTGATAATGGCTACGATCGATGAGCGTATATGGAATAAAAACACCACACACACTAAGGCCACGACGATTAATTCTTCAATTAACTTTGAGCTTAAGTTATCAAGCGCTTGGGTAATAAGGTTTGAACGGTCGTACACAGGGATGATTTCAACGCCCTCAGGCAGGCCTTTTTTGAGCGACTCTAGCTTTTCTTTTACGAGTTTAATGGTCGCTTCGGCATTTTCTCCAAAGCGCATCACCACTACACCACCAGTTACTTCACCCTCGCCGTTTAGTTCGGCAATACCACGGCGCATTTGCGGCCCAAGTTTTATATCAGCCACATCACGTAATTGCAGTGGCGTGCCATTGGCATTAGTACCCAGCGGAATGGCTTCTAAATCTGCGACACTTTTAATATAACCTGTGCTCGATACCATGTATTCGGCTTCTGCCATTTCGACCACTGAAGCACCACGCTCTTGGTTACCTTGCTTAATCGCTGTTTGAATTAAACTTAGCGGAATACCATAAGCACGCAATTTATCCGGGTCGACATTCACCTGATACTGCTTAACCATACCGCCAACAGACGCTACTTCTGATACGCCCGGCACAGTTTGCAGCTCAAACTTTAAAAACCAATCTTGCAGGCTGCGTAGCTGGCTAATATCGTGCTTACCGGTTTTATCCACCAGCGCATACAAGTAAATCCAACCCACACCTGTTGCATCAGGGCCAAGTTCAGGCCTTGCTGAATCTGGTAAGCGAGCACTTACTTGACTCAAATACTCTTGCACCCGACTACGGGCCCAATAAAGGTCGGTGTCTTCGTTAAAAATAACGTATACATAAGAGTCACCAAAAAACGAAAAGCCCCTTACGGTTTCAGCTCCTGGCACCGACAACATGGCTGTAGTGATAGGAAACGTTACTTGGTCTTGCACCACTTGTGGCGCTTGTCCTGGGTAAGACGTTTTTACAATAACCTGTACATCAGATAAGTCAGGCAAGGCATCAACTGGGGTATTCTTTAAAGAAAAAACCCCAAAGCCTGCCAACATTAAAGACAGCAGTAATACAAAGAAGCGATTACCGACTGACCAACGGATCACGGCAGCTATCATTGCATTTCTCCTTGCATAGGGTGGCTCATGGTCATGATGTCAAAAATCACAAACTCACCGCCTACCAACTTAAAGGTAAAATGCACTTCATCATCGCTTTGCAAACTAGACATATCGATGCGCGGCGAAAAATGAAATTCCATTGTTGCAGCCTCGCGTCCCCACTTAGGGATAGCCTCACGACTGATCACAGCAGTGCGAGCTTCACGGTCAATGCTGTTGATCACGCCATTCACCATTGCGCTCTCACTATCCGGTTCTTGCATACGCATAAAGTCAGAACTCTTACTTGATTCGGAATCTATTAAGAACTGCGCTGAAACCACTACGTTATCGTCTTTCAATAAGCCTGATAAAATTTCGACATCATGATTATCACTACGACCTAGCGTCACAGCCACTGATTTAAAGCGACCTTCACCTAAATCAATCACGACACGGTCTTGGCTACCTGTGCGGATCACCGCTTCTTTGGCTATCACTAATTGTGGCTCAGTTGGCTTCGTAGTAATACTCACTTCAGCAAACATATTCGGTTTTAATAAGCCATCTTGGTTGGCAAAACGTAAGCGGACGCGCAGGGTACGGTTTTTCTCATCAAGGGTTGGGTAAATATAATCGACCTTGCCTTGCCAGCGCTTACCCGGTAAGTAATCTAAGCTCATAGTAACTGGCAAGCCTTTATGAATAAGCCCCGCTTGACGCTCAAAAACTTCAGCCTCGACCCATACTTCTTCTAAGTGAGCAATACTCATCATGGTTGTGCCCGGTTTCACAAAGAAGCCTTCGCGGATATTTAGCTCATCCAATACGCCACTTTGCTTGGCATAAAAGGTAATGTTTTGTCTGACTTTTTGGCTTTGCTCTAATCGCGCAATAAAATCGTCAGAAACATTCAGTGAGGCTAAGCGTGCTTTTGCCGCACGTATAAGCACTGCATTGTTACGCTTAAGGGCAAGCAGTAACTCTTCTTGTGCGTTTACTAATTGTGGAGAATACAAGGTATAAAGTGGCTCGCCTTGCTTAACTTGGTCACCTGCAGCTTTAACATATAAGGTTTCTATCCAACCTTCGACACGAGGGTGAATATGCACGAGTTGGTCTTGGTCGTATTGCACATAACCAACCGTATCAACGGTCGTTTGTAATGATTTAAAGCGTACGGGCGCTGTTCTTACCCCTAAGTTATTAACGACTGCTGGTGAGATTCTCACTGTACCTGGGCTGTCTTCAGCGCTACTTTGCTCCTCATAAACGGGGACTAATTCCATACCCATTGGTGATAAACCCGGTTCATCACGGCGGTAATTACTGTCCATAGGCGCCACCCAATATAGCGGCTTTTTCTCAGCGCTTGGCATAGCTCCATGATCTGGCTCAGCCAATTTATTTACAGCTGTTGCCAATGCCGCACCTACCGCCAAGGCGATAACTAATTTCACTGTATTATTCATTGATAGCTCCTTGGCTTTGTGCTGCATTTATTTGGTTATCTTTTGCTGCTGCGTAATAGTTAAGGCGAGCGAGGGTTATTTGTTTGTCTATTTCGATATTCAACGCATCAATTTTTGCGTTAAGTTCGCTGATGCGTGCACGCATCACTTCTGAAAAGTCACCATCATCGTTGGTGTAAGCATTTAACGTCGCCTCAGCCTGCTCTGCCATTTGCGGTAAAAGCTGCTGTTGATACAACGCTTTGCGCTGAGCAAGTCGGCTCAACTGGCTAAGCTCTTTAAAATACTGACCTTGCAGTTTTTGTAGAGTAATAAGTTTGTTGGTCTTTACCGCCTCGGCATTAGCTATTGCCGCATTAACTTGTTGGTCTTGACGGTTATCAGTAAACAGCGGTAAATCAACACTCACCCCAATAGAGAGTAAATCAGCGCGAGAGTCCCCCATAGGGGTATCATCACGATAGCCATAGCCTAGGTTCATACCAAATTGCGGTTTATACGCTTCTTTCGCCACTTGCACTTGAGTGTTTTTAGCACGCATTGCATGATCAATGGCGATAATTGCCGGGTGGCTCATCAGCACTTCAGTCACCCCCGATGGTGCAAGCTCTTGATAAGACATTAGTGCAGCCACCTTGGTATTTTCATCGCTCACGGCACCGTTTAGCATTTCAATAGGTAGCCATTGAGCTAGTCGCTTTTTGGCACTATCAAACTGTTGCTCTAACATCACCAGCTTATCTTCAAGACGAGTCAGCTCTAGCTGAGCGCGAATAATATCCTGCTGGCGAGTCGCACCAAGTGTATTGGCATAGCTTGCCTCTGTAATATCAATAAGTTGATTAAATAAGGCTTTATCTTGGTTGATCAGTTGAATACTTTTTTGTGCACGGTAGGCATTTAGCCAAGCTTCGCTAACAATGGCTTTAACCTGTGCTTGGCGGTCAGCTCTAAGCCAAGGATATTGCTCAGCCGATTGTTTTAAAGCTTGTTGCTGTAAGGCAAGGCTATCACCTCGGCTAAATTGTTGTGACAAGCCTACTTTGAATTGCGTCATACCCTCTTGATCAAAGGCAAAGCCATCGGTTGGTAAATTCATTAGCCCAACGGTTAATACTGGATCTGGCAAGGTACCGGCCGCAATGCTTTGCGCTTCTATCGCCTGTTGCTGGTATTTATTTGCTTGTAACCAAGGCTCGTGAGTCAATGCATAATCAATCACCTGATTGAGTGCCAACGGCTCTGCTTTCACTAAACTTGAGGTTATTAATACTGCGCCTAGAGAAAGCGCCTTAATCAATTTGCTGTGAATCATCACATGCTCCAAAAATCTTAAAAATGGTTAAAAAACAATAGACTTTGGGTGCAGAATAAGGAGTATTTCAGCGTTTTACTGAATTTTAGACAGACCTATCCTGCTTAAGCAGTAATAGGTGGACGATATAAAGAACTTGCGTGGAAACTAAGCTGGCTGGCGCCTAACACGGTGACTTTTTCTGATTGCTTAATTGATTTAACAACTAAATCATTTAACGGCAGGAGTGAGTGAGCTGTACAGGCATTAAACGGACACGCACAATCGCTGTTATCCATTACGTCTTCATGGCAACAATCCATATCACTCATGTCGCTGTCAGCACTCATGTTAGCATGATGTTCCATTTGCATGCTGGCATGTGGCATATCACATACCATAGCAACAGACGCAACTGACTGACCCACAAAAGTGAGCAGCATCATAGCTATCAATAAGTAGCTTGAAAGTCGCGTCATCATCATACCTTAAAAATTAATTGCCCAAATTGTAGCCCGAAATTTACGCGCTCGACAAGGGTTTATCTATTTTAATGCTACTGCTGGCGGCAATAGCAAACAGGCAATAGCCAGTAAAATACCAAAATCCATCCCCCAATTCGGCATGCATTTTGATTAGCTCGCCCATTTGCCCATCGGCATTACCTGCTAAATAAGACACGATCAATGCAATCACAAACACATCGACCATACTCCATTTACTTAGGCCTTGTATGAGTTGACCGAGCAAATGCTTAAATCTATTCACAGGTAAGAAACAATAAAGCAATTGCATTAGGAGTTTTAAAGTGGGAATAACAATCGAGAACACTGCAACAAGCGCTGCGACAAGGTAGTTTTTGTTATTGGCAAGCTCATTCACGGTGCCCCAAATACTGCGTGTTTTTTTGTAGGCATCTATTTCACCTTCAAGCTTATCAAGCCCCAACATGCTTGATGCCATCATTAACACACTACGGGTATTGCGATCGCCTTCATCGGCAATCATTTCAATACCTGTTTTGGCAAGCTTAGATTTATCAATTTTTCCTTCTAGGGTGAGCACAGGCTGGGTTACACCGGGAATTAGTAACGCCAAGGCAATTAAAATAGCCAGTACTGGAAAAACAACACGCATTAGTTACAAACCTTTTTAATACTCAGAGCCCGCATCATAACGAACTCTACGCTTTTAGTCTGTAACCGATGATAAGCTTGCGAACACTTCATCGGCATAAGCACGGGCATCGTACATAGCTTGAAAAACCACATCCATTTTTGACGCAGGGCGGATCATCATTAGTAGCTCATGGGCTGTGTGCCATTGCTCTTCTTCCATCGCCTTAACAAGTTGTAAGCTCGCACCTTGCATGCCATTAAAGTTTAACAATGCGCTCGAAAGCTCACTACCCAGTGAAAACTCTTTGGCAATGATATCAAGCTCCATATCTAAAATTGCATCTAAAACAGAGAGTAAGCCAACTAAATAACCTTGCTCAGCTAGGTCTTTACCACCAGGTTCAAGCATCAGCGCAATAAATTTAGCTCTTGTTAAGCCCAGTTTAGTTAGCTCTTGCGGTTTATCATTGCCTAACTCGCTCAGCGCTAATACCCGTACAAATTGTCTAATCGCGTCTTCACCAAGGTAAATAACCGCTTGTGAAATAGAACGAATTGTTTGCTGACTATTGCTGATACGCGCATTAACTAATTTTAAAATGCGTGCTGTAAGGCCTATATCTTTAGCAACCCGTTGTTGAATTGCGTCAAAATTTAAATCTGTTTGCGCAGTACAGTTAAGTAATTCAAGCACGGCAACTTTTGATGGTTCAACATTACCAAAACTTAAAAGCTCTGGCTTGGCAAAAAAGTAGCCTTGAAACAGGTCGCAACCAGCCGCTTTTAGTTGCTTAAAATCTTCATAAGTTTCAATGCGCTCCACTATGATAGTGGTTTCTGGGAGGCTGCGTTTAAGCTTTTTGATCATCATGTTGGTTTTGATAATCGGCTGCGTGACTTCAAGCTTAATAAAATCCATCAAAGGCAAAATATCTTGCCATTTCTCAGTGCCATCATAATCATCAAGCGCGAACAAATAGCCTTCTTGTTTTAATTGCTTAACGCGGTTCACAACTTTGGGAATGCTAGTAGCCCGCTCTACTATTTCGATAACTGCACTGCGTGGTTGTAGCAACTTAGGGAAGTCATCCAAAATAGCGTCAGTCGATAGGTTGATAAACGCAGGTTGAAAACCCGTTAGCTTCTCGAGTCCCATCAACATTAACGCGTTAAAAAACAGTCGCCCCGTTGCTTGGCCATCACTCGTGCCTACCGGAAAAACATTATCGCTCGATTCCCTATACAATAATTCGTAAGCATATAAACTTCTATCAGCATTAAATATTGGCTGCCGGGCTATATACTGAGTCACGCTCTGACTTTTGTTACCTTCCATACTTAATTCTGACATTCTACTTCTCACTTAGATGCGGCTAACTCCACATTACTATTGTTGTAAGTATAGTGAAAGATGTTTGCCTTGCTAAATCATTATATTCATACCCCTACAATGACTAGGGATATTCCGCTTTGGACCTGCTTTTGCTATAATGCGCGCTGTTTTTCTTACCTTGTTAACTAAAAAGAGCCTCCTATGAGCATTGAACAAGCCCTAATCGAACGCAGTAATAACCAATGTGAACTTTGTGCCGCTACAGATAACCTGTCTGTATACGAAGTGCCGCCTGTTACAGAGGCTCATTCTGATAAATGCATTTATGTTTGCCAAACTTGTAAAGATCAAATCGAAAACAATGCTGATTTGACTGCAAACCACTGGCACTGCTTAAATGACAGCATGTGGAGTCAAACTCCTGCTGTACAAGTTGTGGCTTATCGCATGTTAAAGCGCTTAGCTGCTGATAACGGCTGGGCACAAGATGCACTAGATATGATTTATCTTGAAGAAGACACGTTAAAATGGGCGCAAACAGCCCTAGCTGAAGATGACGATATTAAGCACATCGACAGTAATGGTGTTGTACTTCAAGCGGGTGACACTGTGACACTTATTAAAGATCTTGATGTGAAAGGCAGCAGCCTTGTTGCTAAGCGTGGCACAGCAGTAAGAAACATTGGCTTAACGAGCAACCCAGAACATATTGAAGGCCGTGTTGATGGTCAACGCATTGTTATTCTAACCAAATACGTGAAAAAATAACGAGCACTCAATTTGCTTTTTAAAGCGAATCCGTAATTAAGAAAATGGGCCTAGTGCCCATTTTTTGTTAATTAAGCTATGATTAAGTCAGCGAACTTTATGCTTATTCAATTACAAAGACGCATAACCCTAAAACGCAAGGAAACAATCATGGCTTCGGATACCATCTCATCTTTCAAACGCGCTTCTCTATGCAGTTTAATGATCTTAGGGAGCAGCTTAGTATTAACAGGTTGTGGTGAAGACTCTGCCGCACCACAAGCTGAGCAATCAACAATGAAAACCCTCAATACTCAGGTTATTTATTTAGACCGCAGCATGCTGCCACCGGGTTCAGTATTAAAAGTACAACTTGCTGATGTATCAAAAATGGATGCCAAAGCAGAGGTTATCAGCGAACAAGAAATTGAATTAAATGGTGCACCACCATACAACGTGGCACTTGAGTATGACGAAAGCAAAATTGCTGACCGTCACCGCTACAGTGTGAGTGCACGCATTGAGAATCAAGGTAAATTACTTTACATCAGCACCACTCATAATAATCCATTTGCCGAAGATGCCTCTGGTGATGTGTACAAGGTGACAGTGACAAAAGTATCAGCGAAAAAGCCAGACGTGACATTGACCAATACGTATTGGAAAGCAGTTATAATCAGCGGTGAGGCTATCACCGTTGAAAATAAAGAACCTTTCGTACAGTTTAAAGACGATGGTTCAACCAATGGTCACTTAGGATGTAATAACTTCTCAGGTAGTTACGAGGTTAACGAGCAGACGCTTACATTCAACCCATTAGCAAGCACCAAAAAAATGTGTGTATCACAAATGGATATTGAAGCGGCCATGTCTGCAGCGCTTGCGGCAACAGCTAAGTACTCTATCAATGGTGAACAGTTAACCTTGTTAGATGATAGTGATGAGCCACTTGCGACCTTCGCAGCGACTTATATGAATTAACAACAGTTAAATAAAAAAAACGCCCAGCAATTGCTGGGCGTTTTTGTATTGAAGAAATTATTCTTCAACTAACTGTTCACTGCGATAAAAACCACTGCTGTCGCTTAGTAATGAAACAAGCTCTGGTAATACCGCATCCATTGTTTGCTTTAGTTTCCATGGCGGGTTGATCACTATCATACCCGATGCTGTCATACCGTGAACGTCGGTGTCTGCCTCTGTTGCAAGCTCGAAAAGCTGAATGTTACGCATACCCGATGCGATTAAACCCGCTTCCATTCTGTCAATTCGCTCACGATCTACAACCGGATACCAAATCATGTACGTTCCAGTTGCAAAGCGTTTATGCGCCTTAACAAGAGTGTTAACAACCGTATCGTAATCGTTTTTAATTTCGTATGGAGGGTCAATAAGCACACAAGCTCGACGTGATGCTGGTGGTAATAAACCAATTAAGCCTTGAAAGCCGTTTTCACCACGTACGCGAATAGAACGCTTACCTTTCATGTTGTCTTGCAGTAACTCTAAGTCACGTGGATGCAACTCAAAGAACCAACCGTTATCTTGGCGACGTAAAAAGTGCTCTGCAATTTTTGGCGAACCAGGGTAAAAATCTAAATTACCATTTGAGTTAAATGATTTAATCAGCTCAATGTACTCATTAAGTGCATTGTGTTCACTGTTATGCTGCCAAAGCTTAGCAATCCCATCTAAATACTCTTGTGTTTTTTGTGCATCACTGCCTGCAAGTTCAAAAAAGCCAGCACCTGAGTGGGTGTCCACATAATCAAGTGGTTTGTCTTTAATTGTTTGGTATTTAAGAACTTCAGCTAGAACAAGATGTTTTAGCACATCAGCAGGGTTGCCTGCATGAAAAGAGTGTCGATAACTAAGCATATTTATAAATCGCCAAATGCAAATCTGCATTAAAAATGAATAGCCATATTGTACATGATAAACAGAAAATGATCCTAGCATCTGCCGCTTTGGTGAATCATAAATGAATAAAAAAGCCGCTACGCTGAATTACACCTTAATAATAAATAAAAATCCTCTAAAACGGCCGTAAATGCTGGCATATCAAGACACTTTCCTTTACATTTGCATGACAATAATCACAGTTTTATGAGCGCATTTATGAATAACGAAACTCTTTCCCAACTCGAACAACTGATCGACAAGTTAATTCTTCGCAACAGTGAACTTGAAAGCGAAGTTAAAAGCTTACAAGAGCAAAACTCTAAGCTTTTAGATGAGAACGAAACTCTGCAACTAGAAGTACTAGAAAACGAAGAGAAACAAAAAGATACAAGCAGCACACTAACTGGCCTGCTTGAGAAATTACAAAGCGTTCAACAGGCTAGCTAATGAGCGGCCCACAAAGTCAGCGGGTCACCGTAGAGCTACTAGGTAAAGAACATGAGTTCTCTTGCCCACCTGGGCAAGAACACGCCCTAGTTGCTGCTGCACAAAATTTGAATGACTTAGTGGAGCAAATGAAACAACGCTCATCGGTTCGCAATGACCAAAAAGCGTTGCTGATGGCAGCATTACATTTAAGTCATGAATTGCTTGAAGTTAAATCTCAACAAGCAGAACAAGAGCAACAACATGACAGCTTAATAGATAAGCTCAGCCAGCACCTTAGTATTTAGAAAAAAGCGCATCCTGCGCTTTTTTTGTTTACAATCAATTCTACTAACCACTATCAGAGCGAAACACTATGCGATTTTGTGCTTTTTTGATCTGTCTTTTCGTAAGCTATAGCGCCCAAGCAAGCGTTAGCTGGCATAGCATCACTCCCGAAATCCAATTTCTACAACAACAAAATAAACTGCGTTTTTACGATTCGAATCAAGTGCTGATTGAAGGTAAAGAATGCGCATTAATGTTTGATGCCAGTGGTAACTTTGCCGAAGTAGAAAAGCTCGCAGTGCAGTTAAAAAAACGCTTAAAAACACCATTATGTTATTTAGTAGCGAGCCATTATCATGATGATCATCTGCTAGGCTTGGCCGTTTTACAGGCTGAGTTCCCTGAAA
Source organism: Pseudoalteromonas sp. CO109Y (assembly GCF_004208935.1). NCBI lineage: Bacteria > Pseudomonadati > Pseudomonadota > Gammaproteobacteria > Alteromonadales > Pseudoalteromonadaceae > Pseudoalteromonas > Pseudoalteromonas sp. CO109Y. The sequence continues at coordinate 78,960 of NZ_SGPD01000032.1, read as the reverse complement.
CTAAACTTATTGTGCATCAGCAAGTAGCGACTGAGTTTTCAGCAATGCAGCAAGCATTGACAGATAAATTAGATGGTTATGAAAAAAGTATTGAATTGAGCTATCAACGCCTTGCCAATCAACCTGAAGATCAACAAGCTATTTGGCGCGACAAACTAGAACTTGCTAAAAAACGCTTATTTCGCTGGCGAGAGCTCACCTTAAAGCCACCGGCGATTAGCATTACTGAATCAACAAAGCTAGACCTTGGTAATTACCCTATCGTTATTACACCGTATCAAGCGCACACTAAAGGCGATCTTACTTTAAGTGCAGATCAAGGTCGCGTGCTGTTAGGTGGCGATATAGTCGACAGCTTACCCTATCCTGGGCATGGTACATTCACTCGCTGGATAACCACGCTGCAAGGTATCCAAAAAAATACCACACTGACAACTATTTTACCGGGTCACGGTAAGCCACTGACACCTGCTGAACTTGCACTCCCTTTAAGGTTTTTAAAAACCATTCAAGAGATGACAAATTCCTTGCCAGATAAACCAGTGAGTGAATTAATTCCGCTTTTTCCTGCAGAGGTTAAACAGCAATACCAGCTTGATGAAGTGGGCGAAAGAGCGTTTTCTATGTTTCTAGAAGCTGGACTTAAACAAAGCAAATTGTCAAAATAGGGCTAAAATAGTAAAAGGATTTTATTATATGGCTCAAGTAAGTTTGAAATATTTACTTTTGCTGAGCTTGTTTATTGGCTTACAAGGATGCCAAGTAACTCAGCAAGAAACAGAACAACAACGGGCAAGGCCGGAGATTTTTAGCCATTATGAGCCCGATTTAACAACCCAACAAGCACCTAGTGAGTTTGTCGATTCAACAGCTGTTGAACCACGTCCTGTTGCTGCGCCCATAGCAGTCAATAATACCCCGTTAGCAAAGCCTCGTTCGAAAGATCTATGGCAGCATATCGCCAACAATTTAACGCTGGTATTTCAAACCAATAAACATACATCTGCACGAGTAAAATGGTATTTAAAACAGCCCAATTACCTGATTAAAGTAAATAAACGTGCGGCACCTTATTTGTATCATATCGTCACACGTATCGAGCAACAGAAGCTACCGATGGAGCTGGCCCTATTACCCTTTGTTGAAAGTGATTTTAGACCAACAATACGATCATCAGAGCAAGCCGTTGGTGTTTGGCAGTTAGTCGGCGCAACGGCTTATCATTTTGGTGTGCAAAGCGACCAATGGTATGACGGTCGCCAAGACATACTCGCTTCAACCGATGCCGCTTTAGCTTATTTAAGTTACTTACATAAACGCTTTGATGGTGACTGGCTGCATGCCCTTGCTGCCTATAACAGTGGTGAAGGACGCGTTAAAAAAGCCATCGAAAAAAATAAAAAGCTTGGCAAGAAAACTGACTATTGGTCATTATCATTACCAAAAGAAACCGCTGAATATATACCTAAACTTTTGGCACTTAGCTATTTACTAAAGCATCCTGAACAAGGCTTAAAGCGCCCTAAATTAGCGAATAAAGCACTCACCACAGAATTTGATGTTGGCCAGCAATTTGATTTTTCGGTGATCGCTAACTTATCTGGCGTGGGGCATAATCAGCTCCACAAATTAAACCCAGGATATTTAAAAAACCAAAGCTCGCCAAATGGTCCACATACTCTGCTTTTACCTATGGAGCGCCGCACCTTGTTGCAAAGTAAGCTGTTTCGCAACAACTTTGCCGGTGAGTATATAGTGCAAAAAGACGATACCCTTTATGGCATTGCCAGACGCTTTAATATGTCTGTAAAGGATCTGAAAGCGCTTAATAGCAAAACAAGTAACCTGATTAAGGTCGGTGAACAATTGCGCTTATCACAGCCCCAAACCATGCCGGAATCACTTATGGTTGATTACAATATCAGCCCTTACCTTGAACAGCATGAGGAAGTTATCGCAACCATTGCGGTTGATTACCTAGTCAAACCAGGTGATTCAATTTGGAGTATCAGTCAGCTATACGACGTGCCTCATAAAGACGTTGCAACGTGGAATAAACTCAGTGCCACCAGCATTTTAAAACCAGGCACCATTTTGACATTGCACCTACCGCAAGCAAAACCCGCTGAGCCGCAAGTACCAGCCAGCGAAGCCATGTTGTCAGGCATCGAAAGCTCTTTGAAAAAGCCTTGATTGCTCACTCTTTGTGGTTAGCGTAAAATCAGCGCCTATATTTAAATTCTAAAGAGAAATAACATGCAGATCAGTAAAGACGCAGCGGTTGAGTTTCACTACACACTTAGTGAAGCAGGCGAGCAAATCGAATCAAGTAAAGATGGCGAGCCACTTTCATATATCCATGGCACTGAAGGCATGCTTCCTGGTCTTGAAAAAGCCCTTGAAGGTAAATCGGCTGGCGATAACTTTAGCGTAACACTTGAGCCTAGCGAGTCTTACGGCGAGCGCGTTGATAACCTTATTCAACGTATTCCACTTAAGCATTTACAAGGCAACACAAAAGTGTGGAAGCCTGGTATGACTGCAATCGTTCATTCAAACCAAGGTCGCCACCAAGTGACTATCGTTAAAGTGGGCCGTTTCAATGCAGATTGTGATTTAAACCACCCATTTGCTGGTAAAACACTAACGTTTGATGTTGAGGTGATTAATGTTCGCCAAGCAACTGCCGAAGAATTATCACACGGCCACGTGCACGGTGAAGGCGGTTGTGGCCACAGCCATTAAGGGTAAATGATGACAAACGTTGCAATTGTCACTGGTGGCAGTAAAGGTATTGGCAAAGCTATTGTTGAGCGTTTAGAGCGTGAAGACTACACAGTATATAACTTAGATATCACCCCGTCTGAGGGCAACTATCGCCACTGTGATGTTAGTGATGTTCAGCAGGTGAAGTCAGTTATCGCCGAAATTATTGCCGAGACGGGTCGCGTTGATGCCTTAATTTCTAATGCGGGTCGTCATTTAAGTGCCAACATTGAAAATACCGATGAAGCAACGTTTGATGCCCTGTTTGCGCTCAATGTGAAAGGTGCCTATGCAGCAATTCAAGCTGTATTACCTAGCATGAAAAGCCTGCAAGGCGGCAGTATCGTATTGGTTGCCTCTGATCAGGCAATCATTGGCAAACCAAACTCGTTTGCTTATAACCTCACCAAGCACGCGCTAGCTTCCATGGCAAAAACGACAGCACTCGATTATGCGGCGTTTAACATTCGTGCAAACGCAGTGTGTCCGGGTACGATAGAAACGCCACTGTTTCATAATGCGATTGATGCATATTGTCAGCGCAGTGGTGCCGATAAAGCAGAGATTGTTGCTGAAGAAGCCGCGCTGCAACCGCTAGGCCGTTTAGGGCAACCAGAAGAAATTGCTGCCTTGGTGAACTTTTTAATAAGCCCAGAAGCGAGCTTTATTACTGGCAGCTTACAAAGCATTGATGGTGGATACACCACGCAATGAGCGACAAAATTATTGACCCCCATGTGCACTTTTTTAACCTCACGGAGGGTCAATACACTTGGCTACAAGGTAGCAATCCCCCCTCTTGGCCAAATTTAGATAAAATCAAAAAGCAAATTACTACCTCAGAACTTAAAGCCGCTTGTCCATTTCAACTAGAAGCCTTGGTGCATATTGAAGCTGGCTTTGATAATCAAGCGCCTGTGAATGAGCTTAATTGGCTTGCAACACATTTAAATGACATACCCTATCGCGCAATCAGCTACAGCGCGATTGACGCATCTAGCAAACACTTTGAAACGTCACTCAATGAGTTAGATCATCCATCTTTGGTTGGTATTCGCGATATAACCGAAGGTGATGAAGCCAAGCGCTTATTAACTCCTCACTGCCAAGATAACCTAGCCATGCTCGCAAGCGAAAACTTACACTTTGAAGCACAGTTTGAAATTGAAAACATGCAGGTAACCGAGCAGCTTATTAAGTATTGCAGAGCACTGCCGTCATTACGTGTGGTGATAAACCATCTAGGCTTTATTAGTAATGAGCAAATATGGCTTGAAGCAATCATTAAACTCAGCCGCTGCGATAATATCGCGATAAAGTTCTCAGGGTTAGAATTCACGCAAATAGCTGTAAACAAACACCTTTGGCTGGTTAATAATTTAGTTAAGTACTTTGGTGAGCATCGCGTGATGTTTGCCAGTAATTTCCCTGTTTGCCAAATAAATACCAGTTACACAAACTGCTGGCAGCACTATCACTCATTGTGCTCGCAGTCGAGTTTATGGCATAAACTAAGCTATAAAAACGCCCGCGAAATCTATCTAATTGCTTAAAAACTAGCTATATTCAGGTCAGTAAAGCTGTTTAGGTTGGTGTTATGTTTGTTCATTTTAAAAAGCCTTTAGCTGCTGTAGCAGTTACGTGTTCGCTTATCATTGCAGGCTGTGGTGGTTCTGGTAGCTCAGAGTCAGGGACTATCGATGCTGCTGATATCACATGGACTGAAGGTGTATTTGAGCCATCAAGTAAGTTTGACCAACAATGCCAAGCACTTAATGAAAAGCACTGGCTACGCGCTTGGAGTCACGAAACCTACCTTTGGTATGACGAAATTGTTGATCGCGACCCTGCATTGACTGACGGTGTTTTAAATTACTTTGCCTTATTAAAAACCCAAAACACCACTGATTCAGGTGCAAATAAAGATAACTTTCATGCCAGCTTGCCAACTGACGAGTGGCAAGCTCAGAGCCAATCGGGTCAGTCTTTTGGTTATGGCTTTAAACTTAAGTTAATCAGTGCCAGCGCCCCTCGCCAAGGGGTTATCAGCTACACAGAACCTAACTCACCGGCTGCAAACCTCAACCTGAGCCGAGGCTTAGAAGTCATTGAAGTGGATGGCGTTGACTTTGTTAATGCCAGCACCCAAGCTGAGGTTGATGTATTAAATGCAGGCCTCTTTCCATCAGAGTCTGGCAAGGTGACCTCTTTTGTATTCAAAGACATTAATACCAGCGAAATTCGCGAAGTCACTATGACTGCACAAACTATTACAAGCCAAGCAGTTAGCAACATAAAGACCTTCGCCAATGGTGAAGTAGGCTACTTTCAGTTTAATCGCCATAATGCTGTAGCAGAAAAACCCTTATATGATGCCTTTAATGATTTAGCTGCAAGTAACGTTAAAGATTTAATTATTGATATGCGCTATAACCCAGGTGGATTCCTGCAAATGGCCAGCCAAGTTGCTTACATGGTAGCTGGCGAAAGCAACACCACAGGTAAAATCTTCGAGCGCACTATTTTTAATGATCAGCATCCGACGTTTAACCCAATCACTGGCGATCGCTTAGAGCCTGTTTATTTTACTGATGAGTTTTTAGGCTTTGCCGAAAACCCAGCTGTCAGCCCAGGAACCCCATTGCCTTCGTTGAACCTAGAACGTGTTTTTGTGCTGACAACGGGTAACACCTGCTCAGCTAGTGAGGCAGTGATTAATGGCCTACGCGGTGCCGACATCGAGGTAATTCAAATAGGCGAAACAACCTGTGGCAAACCCTATGGTTACTACCCTACTGATAACTGTGATACTACGTATTTCAGCATTCAGTTTACTGGCGTCAATAATAAGGAATTTGGTGAATATGCAGATGGCTTTGCACCACAAAACAGCAACGATAGCGAGTTTCAACCTGTAATGATCCCAGGCTGCGCTGTTGCTGACGACTTCACTCATCAATTAGGCGATGAAAGTGAAGCTATGCTAAGTACAGCGCTTAGCTATCGTGAGACTGGCCGCTGCCCTGCCGCCACTTCAACGATTAGTGAACAAGGGTTTGCACCGGCTATTTTTACAGACACACCGAAAGTGCTTGATACCCGTACTTCTACCTTGCTTCAGCAAAGTAAAATTTTAGAGCAGTAGGAACCTTAATGAGAGCCCAACTAACTAGTCTATTACTGATATCAACGCTGCTAGGCTGTAGTGCTCAAAGCCAAGAGCCAACACCGAAATTACAACATGCGCGGTTAACTGAGCCACAAAGTGAGCTAATAGCAAAAGGGATAGCAAGACTAATGCATAGCAAGCCTATCGCTGTAGCCGATGATGCGTTTATAAATAGCAGTATATTAGTGACTGATAGTATGAATGTACTGGATGCTCAGGGTAACCCGATGATGGGTAAACAGCTAGCTATGCCTGAGCGCTTTGAATTATTAATCAAAAATAAAATGTGTTTTGTGCGCCATTTAGATAGTAAAGCGACCGAGCCACTGCCTTTGGTAAAATGTAAACCGATAAACTAACCCAAACTAAAAAGCAGATATAAAAAAAGCCCTTACGGGCTTTTTTTTAAAATATATTAGTGAGTATTACTTAATCTCAACACGTTGTGAGCGCATAACGACTTCATCATTTAATTCAATACCGATACCTGGCTCTTCTGATACTTGGAAGAAACCATTTTTAGGTTGTGGATCTTGAATACATAACTCACGGTTCCATTTTTTAATCGCATAGGTGTGATGTTCGTGAATTAAGAAGTTAGGAATTGCGGTTTCTAGGTGTAACGAAGCTGCAGTTGCTACTGGGCCGCCACACACGTGAGCTTGAATACGCACATCAAAGATATCAGCATAATCACACACTTTTTTAGTTTCAGTGAAACCACCACATAGGCCTAAGTCTGGCTGTAATACATCAATACTTTGATCTTCTAAGTAAGGACGCACACCCCAGCGGTTATACAAACGTTCACCACCTGCAATTGGCACCGCTACTTTGTCAGCAACTTTTGCATGTAATGAATGATTTAAGTAATTCACAGGCTCTTCGTAATACATACAATCGAACTCTTCAGCAATTTCACCAATTTGAATTGCTGATGTTGCGCCAGGTAAACTGTGACACTCAAAAATAATGTCAACTTCGTCACCGACTGCTTCACGAATAGCCTGCATACGCGCGCGATATAATTTCATTTCTGCACGAGAAATAATGTTAGTGCGATCGTAATAAGTATTGCCATTTTTATCGTACTGGATTGGGTCAACTTTTACCGCATCATACCCTTCAGCCATCGCCTTAAGCGCTGCTTCTGCGTATTCTTCTGGGTGAACAAGCGCTTTAAATTCGCTGTCCCAGTCAAACTGTAATTGTGATGCATAAGTACGCAGCTTATCGTTAACTTTACCACCTAATAGCTGGTAAACAGGCAAGCCTAATGCTTTACCTTTAATATCCCAAAGTGCAGTATCAATGGCGCTCATTGCTGCATATACAACAGGACCACCACCTAAACCCCAAAAGCTTTCGCGTAGCATTCGAGACCACAGTTTTTCTGTTTGAAATGGGTCATGACCAATTAAAAAGGCATCAGCCATTTCTTTAATCATTGCCGCAGCTGCACTATGACCTAAATCATAAGCCAGACCCGCTTCACCCACACCGCTAATACCTTCATCGGTGTGAATACGCACAAAAACAGGTGTCCAAGCAGGTCTGTCTGGACAATGAATATCGAACACTTCGACGCGATTAACTTTCATGGTTACTCCTTACTGAGCAAAACTAGGATCAAGACGATAAGCTTTACGCAACATGGCTGGCCAAGCTAACTGGCCACCGGTGCTGCCGCTATGCACGACATTCGCTTGATTATAAATATTATCGATAATAGGTTGTGGTACTGGAATTGCCGTTTGACCACTGGCTTGAATAGCCAATTGAATTTCACAGGCACGCTGCAAATCATAAAATCGCATAAAGGCATCTCCCACTGTTGGGCCAACAGTTAAGCCACCGTGGTTAACCAATAGCATGTGATTAGTAGTGCCTAAATCATCTTGCAAGCGCTTTTTCTCATCACTGTTTACCGCTAAACCTTCGTAGCCATGATAAGACAATGATGGCAATGAGAACATTGAGTATTGGCTAAGTGGTAACAGGCCTTTTTCTTGCGTTGCAACGGCGATGGTTTCTTTTGTGTGTAAATGAATAACACAGTGAGCGTCATCACGAACTTCATGAATAGCGCTGTGAATAGTGAAACCAGCCGGATTAATTTTAAATGGCGTGTCATCAAGAATATTGCCAGCTAAATCGACCTTCACAAGATTAGATGCCGTCACTTCATCAAAACTAAGACCAAATGCATTAACTAAATAGTGATCTGTGCCCGGTAAACGTGCCGATAGGTGGGTATAAATTAAATCCCCCCATCTAAAGTGCTCAACTAAACGGTAACATGCAGCTAAATCAACACGAAGCTGCCATTCTTGTTCAGATACTTTATTTTTTAAATCGAGTTTTGGTAAGTCAAACATGGAAAACCTTGTATATGTGACACTGCACAAATAGATGTATAGAAGTCTAAATTACTATTAATAGATGATCAATAGGTGATACAAAAAGGCCACATCAATTGATGTGGCCTTTTCACGCTAAAATGGTGTTTATTTTACTTGTGATAAGTAATCAGCAATTGCAGCCATTTCTTCTTCAGATACGTTTGCAACCATTGCTTTCATCGCAGCAGCCATACCGTTGCTACGCGCACCTGACTTAATGTCTTTCATTTGTGCTAGTAAGTACTCTTTATTTTGACCATTTAATTTAGGGTACTGAGCCATGATAGGCGCTTTACCTTCTGCACCGTGACAAGTTTGGCAAAGCTTAGCTGTGTATAGTGTTGCACCATCCGCAGCCATAGTGTTGAAAGATAGGCTTGCAGCCATTGCAATGCCAGCCCCACATAAAATTTTCGTGATCTTGCTCATTTGTATCTTCTCTTTTTTGACGGGTTATTAAACATTTTCTTTAGTGTAGACCATGATTTAACAATATTGCACCCGAAAATTGTAACGGCAATAGAAACAGTCACTACCAAATTAAATCATCAGGTACTTCAAAATCAGCATATGGATCATCTTCATCCTTTTGCTTATCTTCAGGCTCAACATGGAACACTATGTAATCTTCGCTGACTTCAGCGACTTTTCGTGCTGGTTCGTCTTCCAGTACAAAAAATTGACCTTCTAAAACACAAATTGCTAAACGGCCACCAGCTAGGGCCTTTTGTGTTTTTTCGTTTACTTCGAGCTCTTTCACTTTATTTTCATAAGTGAAGTTAAATGTACGATCACCACGAATTTCATCTTGATTGTGATGCTCTAAAATCTGCTTAACGCGCGCTACTTGCTCACGTTGCTTTTGCTCTTCTAAACGCGCTTTATTAAGCTCGTCGGCTTTTTTCTGCTGCTCAAGCTTAGTTTGTTCAATATGTTTTTGCAGATCGCTAGGATTACTCGTGGCGCCTTTCTTTTTCTTCTTTTGCTGTTTGCGCTTTTCAGATTTGGCTACTTTAGCTTTATGTGCCGTAGTAAGACCAGCCTTAAGTAATTGATCTTGTAATGAACCCATGACGAAATTCCAATTTATTAATGCGTATTAGGGTTATTTTAATCAGCTCTGCCAACAAATAACAGTACTGAGCCCACTTGATTCACAGCAATCGAGTATATTGATGTGAGATTAACACGCGATGAAATCATGACATATTGATTTAACGCAAGATTTATCATTTTAGTCGCCTTTGAACTTGTAAAAAAACCTGTACCCGATAAGCTAGGGCTTTTCCTCTTGGGAGCTAAAAATGCAGCTGCGACATTTGTTACTTTGCTCTGTGTTTATTTTCTTTGTTTTATACGCCCCACAACCCTTACTTGGATTATTTGCTAGTCATTTTTCTGTGTCACCTGCCACTGCTGGTAGCTTAATGACCGCTACTATGTTGCCACTAGCCATTGCTCCTTTAGTGTATGGCTTGTTTTTAGCTAAGCGAAACCCACTAACAATTCTAAAGATTGCCATGTTTGTGTTAGCAATCAGCTGTATCGCTTTTACTTTAGCACCAAGCTTTGAGCTGCTATTACTGGTTCGTTTTATACAAGGGATCACCCTACCTGCGGCTCTCACCGCTATGACCAGTTATATTGGTGTGACTTTTCAGGCTGACCAATTACAACGTAATATGACACTTTACATTGGCAGCACCATTGTTGGTGGCTACTTCGGACGTATGCTCGCCGCCTTGTTTACTGACTTTTTAAGCTGGCAAAGTTTTTATTATGTGATTGCGCTTGGGTTAGTACTGTTTGCACTCGCCATTCCTAAATCAAACAAAGGTGCGAGTATTCATGCTGCAAAGTCGCCGCTATTGTATCTAAAGCAATTAAAAGATCCGTTGGTATTAAAGCTCTACGGAGCGGTGTTTTGTATGTTCTTTTGTTTTGCGGCACTGTTAAATTATTTACCTTTCATTCTGCAAGACAGTTTTGCTATCACTAACACCCGAGACATCGGACTGGTTTACAGCGGTTATTTGCTTGGTGCACTAGCTTCTATAGCCACACCTTGGCTGTTACGAAAGTCATCAACACCTTGGCGTTTACTGACCTGGGTTTTTGTATTTTATAGCCTGACGATGGTGCTATTGATGAGCCAACAGTTATTACTTTTTGTTATTGCTTTTACTGGCTTTTGTGGCGCAATGTTTGTGATCCACTCAAGTGCCGCTCCACTGGTAAATAAAATCAGCAGTGCACCTGCAAGTGTCACCAATGGCGGTTATGTATCGTTTTATTATAGCGGTGGGGCATTAGGTTCGTTATTGCCTGGGCTTGTATATCAGCAACACGGCCAAGTTGCCTTTATGACCGTGCTACTTTTAGTCTGCTTAGTAGGTTTAAGCTTAGTTTATTTGGCAGGTAGAAATACGATACGCGGTTGATGCCCGGTACTTTCAAAAAACAGCTCTAAATCCTCTTTTTTCATCAGCCAAGTGGCGGTATTTTCAAAAGGGTGACAATGAAAAAGCTCGTTAAACCAAATTTCTTGGTCTAGCCAAAGAGTGACATTATTTTGCTTATCGTTTAACAGTGCCAACATAGAAACACAGCCCGGTGGCACTTTAAGATAACGCGCTAATCGCTCATCAGATGCAAACCCTAAACGCGATAACCCCTGCTGCTGAGCAATGGCTTTTAAGTCGAGTTGTTTGTCGTGAGCGGTGATCACTAAAAAGTGGCGCTTACCTTCGTTATCTCGTAAAAACAGGTTTTTTAAACGTGTGCCCGGTCTATCGAGCATAAACTTATCGGCATCTAAGCTGCCGTGTAATGGTGGATGCTCAATCACATCATAATTAATATCTAATTGAGCTAGCGTAGCAGCTAACTTGCTTTTATCTGCATACATTTACAAACAACGTCCTCGTAATTGCACACTTAAATCACGCCATAATACTTCGTCAATAACGTGTTTATCGTCGCAGTATTGTCGCTCTTTAAGCTCTTCATTTAATAATTCAACCGCTTGGTCTTCGAGCATAAGTTTTAAGTTGCTCGACTCTTCAAATACTTCTTGCTCGGCAAAATCTTTAAACTGCCTGCGTGTCATTGGCTTATCAAGATTAATCGGGCGTCTGCCCTGTGCTTTAACTGACACCACATAGGCAAAGATTTTATTGCCTTGCTCATCATTTTTTTCGTAAAACTGCTTATTATTGATTTCAAAAGGAGGCGCTTCTTGTTGGCTTGCGCAACCGGCAAGTAAAACAACCAAAAGCCATGCTATTTTTTTCATTATTGGATAAGCCTTGAACAGTGAATGCGCTTTAGTCTACCAAAAATAAAACAACAGAGTAAAAAATCGAACATTTTAAAAAAAATACTTGACCACAAATGCAAAAATATTTAAAGTTCACCCCGCTTGGGACGCAAGACTTAAGCATCCTGTATTTAGGAATGTGGGGCTATAGCTCAGCTGGGAGAGCGCCTGCCTTGCACGCAGGAGGTCAGCAGTTCGATCCTGCTTAGCTCCACCACTTTCCTACCTCTCTTTAGGCAATCTGCCAAATACTTAATAAAAACCAATAAATTCTAAATTAAAGCGACTTTATTAGTCTTTCTGCCGTCTTGGTTTTATTTTAAACACAAAAAAACCGAGCAAAGCCCGGCTTTTTAAGCAATTACTTTTTAGTGATTATTCACGAATTTGGCCTTCGCCATTCACTAAGTATTTTTCAGTTGTAAGTGACTCTAGACCCATTGGACCATAAGCATGTAGCTTAGTTGTCGCAATACCAATCTCAGCACCTAAACCTAACTGTGAACCATCAGAAAAACGCGATGACGCATTAACCATTACCACAGATGCATCCACACTGCGTTGGAATAACTCAGCTGCAGCTTGGTCTTTAGTACAAATCACTTCAGTGTGGTTTGAACCAAATTTAGCAATATGATCAATGGCACCAGCAAAGTCAGGCACAACCTTAATTGCGATTTCTAAATCTAAGTACTCTTCACCAAACTCGTCGTCAGCAAGTACTGTTGCATTATCAAAGTACTCGGCAGCTTTCGCATCTGCATTTACTTTTACGCCTTCTTGACGAAGAACAACTGCACACAGGTTTAAAAACTCATCAGCGATATCTTGGTGAACCACTAAGCCTTCTAGGGCATTACACACACCAGTTCGCTGAGTTTTACCATTTAATAGTAAATTGATTGCAACGTTTAAATCAGCGTCTTTATCTACATAAAGGTGGCATACACCTTTAAAGTGCTGAATCACTGGAATAGTGCTGTTTTCTGTTACAAAATTAATTAAACCTTCACCACCACGCGGAATGATTAAATCAATTGTTTCACGCTGTTGCATCAGCTCCATGAGTAGACCACGGTCTGGATCTGGGATCACTGAAATCAACGCAGCAGGTAAACCATGCTTTTCAAGTACTTTATGCATTACACTTGCGATTGCTTGCGAGCTACGTAGTGCTTCTTTACCACCACGTAAAATAACACCATTACCCGATTTAAAGCATAACGCACCGGCATCAGCCGTCACATTTGGACGTGCTTCATAAATCATACACACAACACCAAGTGGTACGCGCATCTTGCTGATCTTAATACCATTTGGACGCTCTGAAATTTCACGTAATTGACCTACAGGATCATCAAGGCTAACAATTACTTCGATACCTTCGGCCATTGCTTCAATACGCTCATCGTTAAGCGTTAAACGGTCAATCATCGATGCTGCAAGGTTGTTATCACGTGCTGCCGCTAAATCGCTTTCGTTCTCTTTGATGATAAAGGCTTTGCTTTCGCGTAGCGCCTCTGCCATCTCAGTTAACACTTGATTCTTAGTAGCAGTATCAAGTAAAGCTAACTGGGTTGCAGCTTTTGCAGCTTGACTCGAAATATCCGTAATTAAACTCATGACTTCTCCAATAATGCGATATCTTTCTCTGAAACAACTGGGCCGATTGAATCTTGCATTTTTTCGCTAAATTCACTTTGCTCGTTGTCAGCAATAAAATTCAATAAACAGCTACTATAATTCGCTGTTGCTTTTGCCAGGCGCGTACCATCATCACTACGAACTAAAATGGTATCGCCTACGCCAAATTCTCCGTGTACTGCAACGATTTCATCGCTACGAATACAACCGTCTTCATCTTTTAATGATTCATCAAATGAACCTTCAACGACAACCTCACCTTGCTCATTTGCTGTGTGAGTCATCCAATGCACTGCTTCTTGCATTGGTTTTTCATATGGTGTGAAGATAGTACCTGGGTTGTCACCCGCAAGCAGTCGGTTAAATGTCTCTTCTTTAAAACCATTTAAAATAAAGGTTGTAATACCATGTGAAGTGGCTTTTTCAGCCGCTTCAATTTTCGTTTTCATACCACCTGTACCAACGGCACTGGTTGCACAACCGGCCATGGCGTAAATTGATTCATCGATGCTATCAATTTCAGGTAATAGAACTGCATCTTCATGCAAATTCGGGTTTTTGTCATATAGACCATCAACATCCGAAAAAATCATCAATGCATCGGCATCCGCAGCTGCGGCTACCATTGCCGACAAGTTATCATTGTCGCCAACTTTTAAATCGTCGGTTGTTACCGTGTCATTCTCATTGATGATAGGTAACACACCATGCTCAAGTAAGGTGAAAACAGTTTCACGAATACTTGTGTAACGCTCACGGTCACGTAGGTCACCATGAGTTAATAAAATCTGTGCTGATGGGAAATCAAAGAAACGATCCCACATCGCCATCATTTCTGTCTGACCGGCAGCAGCCATTGCTTTTTTCATCGTCACTGAACGCTTTTCTTTTTCAGGGAATAAATGCGAACCAGCAGCTACCGAACCCGATGATACTAAAATAACTTCGATACCTTGCGCTCGACAGCGAACGATGAACTGTGCAATGGTCAGTAAATAACGTGAGCGACACCCGTCTTGTTCGGGTGCGATTAATGCGCTACCTACTTTTAGTACTATACGTCGCCAATTTAACTTTTGCATAACTGTTCAACTTTCCATTTTACTATCTGTTCAGTGCCAATTTGCCACTGATTAAAAGACTCGCGCTTAGCTTTACTAAACGCACTGACTATTATCACTTTGCCAAACCACTTATCTATGCACACGACTACGCCACGCAAGTACTGCGATTAGATATAGCACAACTTTTATTCAGTCAGTAGACCAAACGGTTATAAACCATAAGTTGATAAAAAAAGATAAGTGTTGTTTATGTATCGCTGTAAAAAGCTGTGTGCGGCTTTTATTAATAACAACATACATAGAGCCTATACAATCTGGTACACCAACAGATAGGGTGTAGATTGTATGACCGAGATTTAGCTGCCACGATGGGAGCTAAACATTGACCAGATAATGAACTTATATTCTATTCAACACGTAATAAATATGTACTGAACAACTTAGAGCTCATTTCTATTTAATTAGAAAACAAAGTGTATAAAACACTAATAATGTCGCAAACAAGTATCTTTTCAGAAAGCTAAGCTATAAAGAGTGTCTCTAAAGCTAATAACTATTTAGATATCAAATTGTTTGAACACGAACTATAATACGGGAAATCAGGGGCAAAGATCAAGTGCAAAAAGTAGTCATAACTTTTATACTTACCATAAACATAGAAAATATACATTTATTAACAGTACCTTAGGCGCGCAATTTTATTGTGTAATAATTTTTAACGAGCCTAGCAGGGTTTAATTTCATAAACACACCCAAAAAGTATTAATAACGACTAAAATCGTATTTGAAGCAACGAGTTTGCTTGTATCCATGACGGTGAGTAGGCTTTAATAGGCAAGCATTATTTTAATAATGTCAGCAACTAATGACGCGATTATCTAAGGCGTTGGCATTTTAAATTGTAGTAACTAAAGGATAATTCATTCTATGTCAGCAATTTTTATAGCAGGGATCGCCTTGTGCTCAGTATTAGCACAATGGGTAGCTTGGGCGTTTCGTGTACCGGCTATTTTATTTTTACTACTAACAGGTTTAATTCTCGGGCCTTTTAGTGGCGTACTAGAACCAGATGCATTGTTGGGAGATTTATTATTCCCAGTGGTTTCTTTAAGTGTGGCAGTGATTTTATTCGAAGGTTCACTCACTCTGCACTTTCGAGAACTTAAAGGGATTGGCAAGGTAGTTCGTAACCTTTGTTCAATCGGAATGATCACAACTTGTTTGGTGATAAGTTTAAGTGCCTATTGGATTCTAGAACTTAATTGGCGTGTAGCCGCTGTACTTGGTGCGGTACTTGTTGTAACAGGCCCTACGGTTATTGCACCGTTATTAAACTCTATGAGACCAAACCAAGACATAGACCGCATTTTACGCTGGGAAGGCATAGTAATAGACCCTATTGGTGCCTTGTTTGCTGTATTGGTTTTTGAAGCTGTCATGCTGGTAGGTCAAGGCGAAGTACTAAGTCATACCATTATCGCGTTATTTAAAACTCTCGGTGTAGGTTTAACCATTGGTGTGGTTGCAGGCTGGCTTACAACGCTGCTTATTCGTAGAGAATGGCTGCCGTTTGAGTTACACAAGTTTGGTATTCTTGCCTTAGTACTCATCAGTTTTACGGTTTCAAACCATCTAAGCCATGAATCTGGTCTACTCGCTGTTACCGTGTTTGGTATTTGGCTTGCCAACCAAGACGAACTTGAAATTGACTCTGTACTTGAGTTTAAAGAAGACCTTTCGATGATCTTGATTTCATCGTTATTCATCTTACTTGCAGCCCGCCTACAGCTATCAGATTTAATGATGTTACATAGCGATGTGTTTATTTTCTTAGCCATCGTGCTTTTTGTGGCTCGCCCAGCGTGTATTGCAATATCGACTTTTAAAACCGACTTGCCTATCAAGTCTCGTTTAGTGCTGGCTTGGATTGCTCCGCGAGGTATTGTTGCAGCTGCGGTAGGCTCTGTATTCGCGTTAAGTATGGTGGAAGCTGGCATTGCCGATGCTGAAAAAATGGTACCACTCATATTCACAGTGATCATTGTCACTGTAGTACTACAAAGCTTAACGGCAACACCATTGGCAAAGCTGTTAAAAGTGCGCCAACCTGCACCAAATACAATTTTGATTATTGGTGCCAACCATGTAGCAAGAGCCATCGCACGCGGCTTAAAAGATCAAAACATTCCGGTGCACTTGTCTGATCCTGCATGGGAGAACTGCAAAATGGCACGCATGGACGGCTTACCTTGTTACTATGGTAATCCGCAGTCAGAGCATGCTGAGCGCTATTTACCGTTAACGACGATTCGTAGCGTACTCGCGCTTTCGCCTAACCGCCACCACAACGCATTAGGCGTTC
The DNA here is from genome assembly GCF_004208935.1 of Pseudoalteromonas sp. CO109Y. Lineage (NCBI taxonomy): Bacteria > Pseudomonadati > Pseudomonadota > Gammaproteobacteria > Alteromonadales > Pseudoalteromonadaceae > Pseudoalteromonas > Pseudoalteromonas sp. CO109Y. The sequence goes on along the minus strand of NZ_SGPD01000032.1, from coordinate 62,234 downwards.
AGTACTTCTCGCATTTCCTCGACGAGAAAGATGTGTTTTCACTGCGTTCTTCAACAAACCACGCTAAAGCAAATAAAGACAGTGCGACCTTCTTATCGCGACAAATTTTGTTTGGCGACAATGGCGCCTATGCGCGCTTAAGTAGCTTAATTGCCAAAGGCGGCAAGGTAAGTGCAACACGTATTTCTGAAGAGTTTAGTTGGGAGCAATACAAAGACGTTAATAGCGAAGCTATCCCGCTGTTTATTTTAAATGGTGAGAAAAGTGATGATGACGATTCACCTATTAAAATTCGCCCGTTCACTACAAATATGGAAAAAACACCGCAAGTAGGTGAGCGTATTGTGGCACTACAGCCACCTAAATTATCGGTACTAAAAGACCCGAACAACGGCAAACCAAAAGAAACTAAAGAAGAGAAATAAAAAAAGGCCAGCATTAGCTGGCCTTTTTATTTGCATGTATTTTTATTTGCTTACATAGGTAAACGGGCGCGTGCAACGACGCTGTCTGGCATTTTTTCGGCAAGCTTAGCGAGTAAATTTTCGACTTTCTTGTGAGTTGCTTTATCGGCAACCATTGAATGAAATAACCAACGGTAGGCATCTTCATAATCGCGCGGGCTGCCATAACCTTGATTAAATAGGTTAACCAGTCGCATTTGTGCCTTTAAGTTGCCTTGGGCTGATGCTTCTCGTAAATAGGTTACCGCCATCGCTTTATCTTGCTGCACTAACTGGCCTACATCGTAGTAGCGACCAAGTTGCTCTAATGCCGCGCCTAGCCCTTGTTGAGCAGCCTGACGCATGTAATAGACCCCTAACTCTACATTACGGTCTACACACACAGCATAAGCTAGCATATCGCCATACAGGAACTGATATGATGGCAGTGCCATTTTATTGGCTCGTGCCTCGATATCTTGCACTAACTGGCAATCATCAGCCTTTACACGTGCTAGGTGTGCATTTTTATTGATCAAGCCAATTAACTCGCTCTCTGTGTACAGAGGCACAGCTGTTATAGGCTCTTCAGCCATGCTTAGGCTTGAGAAGAGTAATGTTAAAGGCAATAAAACACGCATCAAAATCACTTAAATAAAGTCAGTCTTAGCAAATAATATACAATTATCATTCCAGAGTGAATTTTGGGCACAAAAAAAGCTGCCGAGGCAGCTTCTTTTTTCAGTCACTATGACGATTATGCAAACGGGCTGCGTAATACCATAGTTTCTACACGGTCTGGGCCAGTAGAGATGATATCAACTGGAACACCAGTGATTTCTTCAATACGTTTGATGTAATCAAGTGCCGCTTGTGGTAATTGATCAACTGACGTAGCACCTACTGTGTTTTCTGACCAGCCTGGCATCTCTTCATATACTGGTGTTACTTTCTCATAACCTTCAGCTGCTAATGGTGTAACGTTCGTTACTGTGCCATCTTCTAACTGGTAACCTGTACAGATTTTTAGTGTTTCTAAACCGTCTAAAACGTCTAGTTTAGTTAAACAGAAACCTGAGATGCTGTTGATTTGCACTGCGCGGCGCATTGCCACTGCATCTAACCAACCTGTACGGCGTAAACGACCTGTCGTTGCACCGAACTCATGACCTTTGTCACCTAAGTGCTTACCAACTGGATCTTGCTTATCAAGACCGTCGTAAAGCTCTGTAGGGAATGGACCAGAACCTACACGTGTAGTGTAAGCTTTAATAATACCTAGCACGTAATCAAGGTGTAATGGACCAAAACCAGCACCTGTTGCTACACCACCAGCTGTAGTGTTTGATGATGTTACGTACGGGTAAGTACCGTGGTCGATATCAAGTAATGTACCTTGCGCACCTTCAAATAAGATGTTGTCGCCCGCTAAACGCGTTTGATCAAGAAGCTCAGTAACATCAACAACCATTGCTTTTAAGATATCTGCGATAGCCATTGCATCGTCAAATGTCTTTTGGAAGTCAACTGGTTCAGCTTTGTAGTAATGCTCTAATGTGAAGTTATGGTATTCCAATACTTCTTTAAGCTTGCTAGCAAACTGTTCAGGGTTGAATAAGTCACCTACACGTAAACCACGACGTGCTACTTTATCTTCATAAGCTGGACCGATACCACGACCTGTAGTACCAATTGGCTTATCGCCACGTGCTTTTTCACGGGCTAAATCTAATGCAATGTGGAAAGGTAAAATTAATGGACATGCTTCGCTGATTAATAAGCGCTCACGTACTGGTACGCCACGCTCTTCTAGCATGCCGATTTCTTTCATTAATGCTTCTGGTGATAAAACAACACCGTTACCGATCACACACTTAACATTGTCACGTAATACACCCGATGGAATAAGGTGTAAAACCGTCTTTTCACCGTTGATTACCAGAGTATGGCCTGCGTTATGACCACCTTGATAACGAACTACTAAAGATGCTTTGTCTGTAAGGAGGTCAACTACCTTACCCTTACCTTCGTCACCCCATTGGGTGCCTAGTACAACAACGTTTTTACCCATTGCAAATTCACTTAGAAAAAATTAGGACGAGATTTTATCAGAAAACGAGGTGAAAGATCACCCCGTTTAGCTTATTTTTTCTGCGCATGAATTTTTACCTTCTTAATTACTTAAACAACTACATGCAGAACAGGGGTTTATAAAATAGTTCAGGATAAAAATTAATCACGCGCAAAAACAAAAAAGCCCTACATAAAGCAGGGCTTTTCATCACACAAATATTAATTACTGTGCTTTTGTACCTTTCATATAATTAAAGAAGTCGCTATCAGGTGAAATCACCATCACGTCTTGCTTATTTTTAAAGGTGTTTTTGTAAGCTTCTAGGCTACGCACAAAACCGAAGAACTCAGCGTCTTTGTTATAAGCGTTAGCATAGATAGCGGCTGCATCGGCATCACCTTGACCACGTACTGTTCGTGCATTACGCTCAGCGTCTGCAAGCATTACTGTTACACGACGGTCGACTTCTGCACGAATTGTTTCAGCTTTTTCTTGACCTTCAGAACGGTGCTCTTTTGCAACCGCAGTACGCTCAGCACGCATACGTTGGAAGATTGAACTACTCACTTCTTGTGGTAAGTTAATTTGCTTAACGCGTACATCAAGTACTTCAATACCTAGCTCTTGTGCACTTTCAGACGCTTGAACTAATGCTTCTTCCATCAGCTCACTACGCTCACCAGAAACGATCTCTCTGATAGTACGAGAACCGAAATTAGTACGCAGACCGTTGTTCACCTTTTGCTTGAGTAGTGTTTCAGCGTATTGCTTATCACCACGGGCACGCAGGTAGAATGCACTAAAGTCATTAATGCGCCACTTAACATAAGAATCAACGATTAAGTCTTTTTTCTCACTTGTTACGAAACGGTCAGGTGCACCATCTAGCGTTTGAATACGTGCATCTAAACGACGTACTTGGCTAAAGAAAGGCACTTTTAGGTGTAAACCTGGGCCGTATACTACAGCCTTGTCGTCACTGTCTTTTTCAACTTTGCTGAATAACAGTACGATTGCCTTCTCGCCTTCTTGCACAACAAAAATCGCTGAGAAAGACAGCACAACTGCAAGGGCAAGTATTACTAAACTAAAATTTTTCATCTTGCTTATCTCCCCTCATTAAAACGGTCAGTTGCGAAACGGTCATTGCTTGAATTTACCGTACTGTTACGCGACGTGTTTATTTTATTGCGAAGGTCTTTGATATCACTTGAGCTTGGTAATGCAACACGCGTTGCTGTACCTTGCTTTTCCATGATTTTATCAAGCGGTAAATACATCATGTTATTACCACCTTCAACATCAACTAACACTTTAGAGCTGTTACCTAGCACTTCTTCCATCGCATCGATGTAAAGACGCTTACGAGTTACCTCTTTAGCAGCTTGGTACTCAGGTAATAGCTTTTCAAAACGCGCTACCTCACCTTGTGCTTCTAATGTAATACGTTCACGGTACGCTTCTGCTTCTTGCGTCATACGAGTAACTTGACCACGGGCACGAGGTTCAATTTCACGAGCATAGGCTTCTGCTTCACGGATGAAACGCTCTTCATCTTCTTGTGCAGCAATAGCGTCATCAAACGCGTCTTTTACTTCACCCGGCGGACGTGAATCTTTAAAGTTCACATCGCTTACAATAATACCTAGATTGTATGGCTCGATGATTTTGTTAAGTTCATCCCACGTTTGTTGACGCACTAACTCACGACCTGTTGTTAGTACTTGGTCCATTTTTACGTGGCCAATTACATAACGTAATGCACTATCAAGTGCTTGTTGTAAGCTGTGGTCAGCATCAGTAACACTGAACTTGTAAAGATGTGGGTCGATAACACGGTACTGTACTTCAAACTCTACATTTACCACGTTTTCGTCTTCGGTAAGCATAAAACCTTTAGCAGATAACGAGCGTACCGCTTCGATATCAACAGGGATCACGCGTTCAATGAAGGTCATTTTCCAACGTAAGCCAGGTTCTGCAATGCGATCGTATTGCCCAAATTGTAAAACAATACCGCGCTCAGCTTCTTTTACCGTGTAAATACCACTTAATGCCCATACAATGATGGCAATAATAAGGATGAAAGAAATGCCTGCGCCACCAAGTCCACCGCCGTTTTTACCTGGCTTATTACCACCAAATAAACCGCCAAACTTGTTGCCGAACTTACGCATTACCTCGTCTAAATCAGGTGGGCCTTGATCTTTTCCGCCTTTATTATTCCACGGATCTTTATCATTGCCATTATTACCCGGTTCATTCCAGGCCATAGCTATACTCCATTGTTATCTAAATGAATTAGGTTAAATCTATCAAATCTACAGCATTTCTCATACTAAAAAAGACAAATGCTGGTGATTTTTAATCAGTCACTACGAAAGAGTCTAGGTCTTGTCCCATCTCTTTTTTCAAGCGATTCCATTCTGCCATTGGCAAGCGTACCGATAATAACCAGTTTCCTTGCTCATCAAAACACTCTTGATGAACTGCATTTAAGTTGAATAATGCTGCGCGAATACGGCCATGTTGTGGTGGTAATTTTAGCTCATCAGCAAACATCTTTTTGGCAAGTAACTCATTAATTGCCTCACTTAGCAGTTCACAACCAACGCCAGTACGCGCCGACAACCAGACTCGTACTGGCTGACCTTCGTCGTTTCTATCTATACGTGGCGCAACGTCATCTAGCGCATCAATTTTGTTATAAACCAATAATTGCGGCACTTCATCTGCTTCTATTTCTTTTAAAACAGACTGTACTTGCTCAATATTTTCTTTTCGACGAGGGTCTGCCACATCGATAACATGTAGCTGTAAATCAGCTTCACGGGTTTCTGTTAAGGTTGCTTTAAATGCTGCAACAAGGTCGTGTGGTAAGTGACGAATAAAACCTACCGTATCAGCTAAAATAATTGGACCTATATCGCCGATATCCAACTTACGTAAGGTTGGATCTAGGGTTGCGAATAACTGGTCAGCAGCATACACATCTGAGTCTGTAATACGGTTAAATAACGTTGATTTACCCGCATTGGTGTAACCTACCAGTGACACCGTTGGGATTTCATTTCGCGTACGCGCACGTCGTCCCTGCTCACGTTGAACAGCCACTTTATCTAAACGGGCACGAATGTTTTTAATTCTTGCGCGCAGTAATCGTCTATCGGTTTCGAGCTGGGTTTCACCCGGACCACGTAAACCTATCCCACCTTTTTGTCTTTCAAGGTGGGTCCAACCACGGATCAAGCGAGTAGAAATGTGGCGTAACTGAGCTAACTCAACCTGAAGCTTACCTTCGTGAGTACGCGCTCGCTGCGCAAAAATATCTAAGATCAAACTCGTACGATCAAGAACGCGGCACTGGCAAACGCTTTCTAAATTACGTTCCTGTGACGGGCTAAGTTGATGGTTGAAAATGATGACATCTGCATTGTGGATTTTGACAGTTTCAGCGATTTCTTCTGCTTTTCCGGTCCCGACGAAAAGTTTCGGATGTGGTGCTTGACGACTGCCTTGCACAATCGCCAAACTACTAACACCAGCAGAAGATACCAACAACTCTAATTCGTGAAGATCTTCGCGATCCCCCTCTTTAGGTAAGTCGATATGAACTAAAACTGCCTGTTCGCCGGCTTCATAACGGTCAAACAAGCATTACGCTCCTAAGTTTAAAAATTTCCAGATTCTTGCTCTTCTGAATCATCACTTCCTTGAACGCCTTGGAAGTTAACAGAACGCGCTGGAACAACAGTTGAAATAGCGTGTTTATACACCATTTGATTTACGGTGTTTTCAAGTAAAATAACAAATTGGTCAAATGACTGGATTTTACCCTGCAATTTAATGCCATTAACCAAAAAGATTGATACTGGAATGCGCTCACGACGTAACGCATTTAAAAATGGGTCTTGTAACGACTGGCCTTTTGCCATGTTATTTTCCTTCGTTCTAGGTGTTATTATAATTAAGTAGCTGAACTAATTTAACAAAGCTAAAAAACTTCCAGCTACTACTAGCTTAGCGAACTTACTACACGTTGCAAGTTTTCTTCATCACCCGTGGTCAACCAAGTTACTTCAGGCCAACCTCTTAACCAAGTGAGTTGTCGCTTGGCTAACTGCCGTGTGGCTGCAATACCACGAAAGACCATTTCATCATAGTCAATTTCGCCAGCAATGTAATCCCACATTTGTCTATAACCCACACAACGAATCGAAGGCAGGTCTGGGTGTAAATCCTTACGTTTATATAGGGATGAAACTTCATTTTCAAACCCCTGATCGAGCATTATTTTAAACCTTTTCTCAATTCGCTGATGTAATTCACTGCGATCATCAGGTGCAATGGCAAATTGATGGAAAGTATAAGGAAGCTCAGGCTGCTTTTGTTTTTGCAGCTCAGTCATTGTTTTACCTGTAATACGATACACTTCTAATGCACGATTAATTCTTTGCGAATCATTTTCGCTCATTTTTTTTGCTGCATCAGGATCGATTTTCACAAGTTCTTTGTGCAAATGTGGCCAGCCAAACTGCTTTGCTTCCTTTTCGAGTTCAGCACGTACTTCAGGTGATGCCTCTGGTAACGGTGATAAGCCATCAATAAGCGACTTAAAATACATCATTGTACCGCCAACCAATACAGGTACTTTACCTTGCTGATGAAATAGATCAATCTTTTCAATTGCATCACGGCGAAAATCTGCCACTGAATAACTATCTGCTGGGTCGATAATATCAATTAAGTGATGTGGCGCACGAGCAAGCTCTTCGGCATTTGGCTTTGCGGTGCCGATGTCCATATCTTTATAGACTAATGCTGAATCAACACTGATTATTTCTGTGTTTAAATGCTCACACAAAGAAATTGCTAAATCTGTTTTCCCTGCAGCGGTTGGTCCCATTAAAAAAATGACGGGTAAGTTATTCAAGCCTAAATACCTTGCTTAGTTTAAAAACTGAGATAGTTCTATTTTAACTGCTTTTTGACGTAAACGTTGCATAGTTTGTGGATTATTTTCTAACCGAGCCACTTGCTCCAAAAAGGCTTGGCTTGCGTAATAGCGTGCTGGGATTTGCTGAGCTAACCAAGCTAACCATTCATCGAGTGAACTTGGTGAGGCTTTACAGCCAGCAATAAGTCGCTCAATAGCATCACTTACATCAAGTAAATAGACACAAGGCGGAAGCTTTTTCACCATCACAAACTGTTTTTCAATGACTAAATCAAAACCAAGTAATGTAAACCACGACTGCTGAGCATTTAAAGCACGAATATCATCAGCACTTGCATTTACTCGCACAGGTAACAACAAGGCTTTGCCATCAAGGCTACCTGCTTGCTCTACGTGCGCTTGCCAGTCGAGTGCTAATGCATGCTTAAAGTGCGCAGCAAAGAGTTGGTTGTCTTCACTAAATACGCACTCGCCTTCTCGTACATGAATAAGCTTGGCAAGTTTTGCTTGCTCTACAACCGGTGCTGTACCACTTGGTTCAGGGCGTACTTGGTCAAAATGCGCAGCATGTTGCTCGCTGATCCCTTGATAAAATGCATTGACATCTTGGTGCGATGTTTTACTGCGACCTTGACTGTCGCTACTAAACCCACCGCCAGAGCGCCCTGCTCCTGTTGCCCCTGAATAACTCGCTGAACGTGTCGGCTGTAATTCAGATTTAGGGTAATCATACTGCTCTGTTGGCGCTGATTGAGTAAAACTTGGCTGTGTGCTGCTTGAGTGCGCCTCATCAAACGGAGCATGCTGAAAAGCAGTGTCATTATGCTCTGTAAAACCAGCTTCGTGCTGAAGCGGCACCACCACTTGTTTTATTGCCTGTAGAATAAAGTCATGCACTAAACGGCCTTGATGAAAACGCACTTCATGTTTTGCTGGGTGCACGTTTACATCGACCTGACGTGGGTCAATATCAATATAAATGACAAAACCTGGTAGCTCTTCAGAGCCTGCGACTTCTTCAAAGGCTTGGCGAATTGCATGCAGAATGAGTTTATCGCGCATCATGCGATTATTCACATAGGTATATTGCGTGCTATTAGTTGAGCCCACGGGTAATACCCAACCTCGCAGCATCAAACCGGCCTCACCTGATTGAATATGTAGCCCCTGTTCACTAAACGCTTTACCAGCAACTTGAGCGACACGCGCTATTGCTTGCTCAGGGTTTGGTTTAGCACGATATTGGCGCACTACTTTACCGTTATGGGTCAGGGTGATAGAAACATCAAAACGACTCAGCGCAATGCGTTTTATGAGCTCATCAATATGTGAAAACTCGGTTTTCTCGGTGCGAAGAAATTTACGGCGCGCAGGGGTATTAAAGAATAAGTCTTTCACCTCAATGGTAGTGCCATCAGGGTGTGCGGTTGGCTTAATCTGCACCGCCATATCGCGACCTTCAGCAAACGCTTGCCATGCAGCCTCTTGCTGCTTTGGCTTTGAGCTTAAGGTTAAGCGAGAAACAGAACTAATTGATGCTAACGCTTCACCACGAAAGCCAAGTGAACAGATGTTCTCTAGGTCATCGAGTGACTTAAGCTTACTCGTAGCATGGCGCGACAAGGCTAATGTTAGCTCATCTTTATTAATGCCAGAGCCATTATCGCGAATGCGAATAAGCTTATGACCGCCACGCTCAATATCTATTTGAATGCGCGTTGCGCCAGCATCTAAACTGTTTTCTACCAGCTCTTTAACAACGGATGCTGGGCGTTCAACCACTTCACCCGCAGCAATTTGGTTAGCCAATCGCGCGGGTAGTATTTCTATACTCATAGTGTTCCTAACACGAAAATTGACTAGCTTTGAGGAATATCAAGCTCTTGACCAATAAATAAGGTATTTGATTTTAAGTTGTTGGCCGTTTTTAGCTTACTCACCGAGGTGTTATATCTGCTTGCTAAAATACTTAACGACTCACCAGGGCGAACTTTGTGTTTAGTCGGAAACTGCGACTTTAACTTAGCGAAAAGCGAGTCATCTGGCGGGTTTTGCATATAGTAATTTTTAATCGAGGTGAAAATTGCTTTAGCTAAGCGCTCCTGATGCTGCGCCGTTTTTAGCATTCGCTCTTCGCGTGGATTCGAAATAAACCCTGTTTCAACCAAAATAGACGGAATATCTGGTGACTTTAATACTGCAAGGCTCGCCGCTTGCGGGCGTTTCTTATGCATTTTAGCCACTTTTCGTAATTCGCTGACCACTTCTTCCGCGACACTAAAGCCTGTTTTCATCGAGTGATCCATCGACATATCTAGCAGTGCTTGCGCTAAATATTTTTCGCTTGCGGTATCTTTTAATACCCCAGCTGCACCACCTAAAAGCTCTGAGTGTTTTTCTTTATCCTCAATCCATTTACCAATTTCTGAATTTGCACGGCGTAGTGATAGCACCCACACTGAGGCACCGTTTGGCTGCGGGCTGGTAAATGCATCCGCATGAATCGACACAAAGAAGTCAGCTTTTTTCTTACGGGCGATGCTAGTTCGAGTGTTTAGATTTACAAAGTAGTCACTGCGGCGCACCATACGCGAAATCATGCCTTTTTCAGCATCAATCATTCGCTCTAAGCGCTTCGCTATTTGAAGCGTAATGTCTTTTTCATAAGTGCCCGATGGACCAATTGAACCAGGATCTTCACCACCATGACCTGCGTCAATGGCAATAACAATATCGCGCTCTTGATGAAGCTCACGCTTTTTCACACTGGTGTTAGTCGAAACAACAGGCTCTGCCTTCGGTGTTTTATCAACAAGGTCAACCACTAAACGATGCTTGTATGGATCGGTAGGCAGTAAAGCAAATACCACTGGTTTGCTGGCACGGGCTAGCTCAAAAACAAAGCGCACACTTTTGCTGTCTTTAGGTTTTGAGTAACGCAGTTTTGAAACAATCTGATGCTTTTTAGGAATAGCAGGCAAGCTATCTAGTTTGTCGGTATTTTTTAAATCAATCACTAAACGAGCTGGATTTTTCAGCATGAAATAGCTGAAATCAGGTTTATCGTTTAAATCAAAGACCACACGAGTGCTGTCAGGTGAAGGCCACACACGTACGCTATTAATAGTATTTTGTGCAAGCGCAACCTGGCTCACAACCAATAACATCAAAGTAGTTAATAGTTTAAACGTACAACGACCCATTTTTACTAATACACCTTTATTTTTATATGTTTATTCTTGCGCGCTCTTAAGTTGCTGAACAATTGCCTGACCACGCTCGGTTAAGCTGTTAATTGCAATAGCACGCGCCTCGCCTTCATAGCGTAGGGTGATATCAAGATCCGGTGTTGGAATAAATTCGCCGCCTTTTTCAGGCCATTCCACAACACAAATAGCCTGTGGTGAAAAATAGTCACGAATTCCCATATATTCAAGTTCCTCAGGGTCACCTAAGCGATATAAATCAAAGTGATAGACATCAGCTTTAGCTAATTGGTAAGGCTCAACCAGTGTATAAGTTGGACTCTTAACCTTACCTTGATGACCGAAACCTTGCACGATACCACGGGTTAATGTCGTTTTACCGGCACCTAAATCACCATGTAAATAGATGACTGCTCCTTGCTCCATTAAGGTTGCAAGTTGCTTACCCATATTAACCGTTGCTGCTTCATCAGCGAGTGGAAAACCAACACTGTCGGTCATTATTACCTCATGAAAAACTAAAAACACATTACTTTGTTAATCATACCAGAATAATTTTGTAAGGCGAGAGCCGCTCTTATGCCTAATTTGACAAAAAAAAGCCGGCAAAGTTGCCGGCTTTTTAGCTTAAACAGAATTTTGTTTACAGACCTAGTTTCTTCTCAAGGTAGTGGATGTTTGTACCACCGTTTTGGAAGTTCTCATCTGCCAAGATTTTCTTGTGCAGTGGTGTGTTGGTCTTGATGCCATCAATTACTAATTCGTTTAACGCATTGCGTGAACGAGCAATAGCTACATCACGGTTTTCACCGTAACAGATCAGCTTACCAATCATTGAATCGTAATGAGGTGGTACTGTGTAATCTGCGTAGATGTGGCTGTCCCAACGAATACCTAAACCGCCAGCAGGGTGGAATCGCGTGATTTTACCTGGTGATGGAATAAAGGTGTCTGGGTCTTCCGCATTAATACGGCACTCAATCGCATGACCACGAATAACCACATCTTCTTGTGTGAATGATAATGGTTGACCCGCTGCAATTTTTAGCTGTTCTTTGATTAAGTCAACGCCAGTAACCATTTCTGTTACAGGGTGCTCAACCTGAATACGGGTATTCATTTCGATGAAATAGAACTCGCCGTTTTCGTATAAGAATTCGAACGTACCTGCACCGCGATAACCGATTTCGATACATGCACGAGTACAACGGTCACCGATGAACTTACGCATTTCAGCTGTGATACCTGGCGCTGGCGCTTCTTCAACAACTTTTTGGTGACGACGTTGCATTGAACAATCACGCTCACCTAAGTGAACTGCATTGCCTTGGCCATCAGCAAGTACTTGAACTTCGATGTGACGAGGGTTTTCAAGGAATTTTTCCATGTAAACCATGCCATTACCAAAGAACTGCTTTGCTTCTTGCTGAGTAAGAGCGATTGAATCAATCAGTTCTTTTTCGCTGCGAACAACACGCATACCACGACCACCGCCGCCGCCTGCTGCTTTAATGATTACAGGGTAACCAATACGCTTAGCGATTTGAATGTTGCGCTCACTGTCTGCCGTTAATGGGCCATCAGAACCTGGTACACAAGGTACACCGGCTTTACGCATCGCTTCGATTGCAGAAACTTTGTCACCCATTAAACGAATTGTGTCGCCTTTAGGACCGATAAATACAAAGCCGCTTTGCTCAACTTGATCAGCAAAGTCTGCATTTTCAGAAAGGAAACCATAACCTGGGTGGATAGCAACTGCGTCTGTTACTTCTGCCGCTGCAATAATGCGCGGAATATCTAAGTAACTTTCAGTGGCTGCTGGTTTACCAATACAAATTGTTTCGTCTGCCAGTAACACGTGCTTAAGATCACGGTCTGCCGTTGAATGCACAGCAACAGTTTTGATCCCAAGCTCTTTGCAGGCGCGCAGTACGCGAAGTGCAATTTCACCTCGGTTTGCAATGACTACTTTATCTAACATAGAGTTGGCCTTTTGTTGCGCTATTATTCAATGATGAATAAAGGTTGATCGAATTCTACTGGCTCGCCATTTTCAACTAAGATAGCTTTTACTGTGCCTGCTTTATCAGATTCGATTTGGTTCATCATCTTCATTGCTTCAACGATACATAACGTATCGCCAACATTTACTTTAGAACCTACTTCTACGTATGGTGCTGCTTCTGGAGAAGCCGCTGAGTAGAATGAGCCAACCATAGGAGATTTAACTTGATGGCCAGTCGGTGCAGCTGGAGCAGCCGCTTCTGCTGCTGGAGCCTCTGCTACTGGAGCTGGTGCCGCTGCTGGCGCAGGTGCTGCAAACTGTTGTGGTGCATACTGCATTGCAGGTGCTGCAGACATATTGTTACGATTGATGCGTACTGACTCTTCACCTTCAGTGATTTCTAATTCAGCAATACCAGATTCTTCTACTAATTCGATAAGTTTTTTGATCTTGCGAATATCCATTGAACGACCCGCCTGTTAGTTATTTAAAAATTAATGTGTGTTTTGCAACCGGCTAACAGCAGCTTCAAGTGCCACCTTATAACCCATTGCTCCTAATCCAATAATGACGCCTTGTGCCACATCCGAAAAATACGAATGATGACGGAATGCTTCTCGAGCATGCACATTAGTTAAATGCACCTCGTAAAAGGGAATGTTTACACTAAGTAATGCATCCCGTAAGGCTACGCTTGTATGCGTAAATGCAGCAGGGTTGATAATAATTGCATCAACCGTTTGCCATGCATCGTGAATGCGTTCTATTAATGCAGCTTCACTGTTACTTTGGAAATGCGTTAAATCAACATTGAGACCGGCAGCAACCTGACTAAGTTCAGCTATAATCTCATCAAGAGATTGAGTACCGTACTTTTCTGGTTCACGCTTGCCAAGCATGTTTAAATTTGGCCCATTTAGAACTAAAAGTTTGAATTTTGCAGCCATAATACGCGATATATCCTATAAGTAAGCAGTTTAACCATATTCATCATAAACCCACGCTTAACCTAAGCGTACTGATGTAAAATAGCAACTATTTCTCACGTTAACCACCTATTATAGATATTTCGACGTAAATAGCAGCAAAATACTGGTCTAATCACTCCCTATTCGTGGCAAAGTCAAGCATAGCAAGGCACACAACAGTGTCATTCTAAGCGTTTTCCTGCTGATTAATTGAGCTTCAATCAGTGAATTTGCCATTTTTCACTTAAAATAAGTATTTTTTACGATGCAGATACAAAAACGCCACTCAGATGAGTGGCGTTTTGCTATTTTCTTGCACGTTTGCGTTTATTTAGCGCTATTTCGAACTTTTGCTAAATGTTCTGCAAAGTCTTTGGCATTTAAAAAGCCTGTTACCCGTTGCTCTAAAAGCTCATTACCTTGGCTGTCAAAGAACAAAATGCTCGGTAAACCGAATACCGTGTATTCTTCCATTAGCTCTATGGTTTTTGCATCGCTTTCAGTTAAATCGATTTGAATTAACTCAAAGTGAGCAAATTGCTCTTGCACTTTAGCGTCAGGAAACGTGTAATGCTCAAACTCTTTACACGCAACACACCAATCGGCATATAAGTCGACCATTACTAAGCGCCCTTCGCTACTTGCCTGTGCAATTTCTTCTTTTAATTCACTTAGATTAGCAACTTGTCTAAAACCATGAGTTTGTACAGCAGCTTCAGCAACCACCGCTTTACTAGGCCAAAAATAATTTTTCGTTAAACTCGCCCCAGTCACAACCAATAAGGTTGCAGCAAACCACAATGCTGTTTTTAGCTTGCCTTGTGATTGACCACTTTGCCAATGGTGTAAATAAAGCGCTGTAGCAAGAGCTAATAAACCCGCCATTAACCAAATGATTTCAATATCAACAATACGCTCAAGCAGAATAAGTGGTACAACTAGCATAATGAAACCAAATAGGGTTTTCACTTGCTCCATCCAACCACCGGCTTTTGGTAGTAATTTACCGCCAGAAGTCCCCAGTAATAATAACGGTAAGCCCATGCCTAAACTGAGCACATAAAGTGTTAAACCACCGACAAGATAGTCACCACTTTGCGCCACATAAAGTAAAGCAGCTGACAATGGTGCTGTTGTACACGGTGAGGCAATCAAACCAGACAATACACCCATCATAAATACGCCAACATAGTTGCCGCCTTTTTGCTGGTTACTAACCTGAGTGAGCTTATTCATCATGCCGCTAGGTAATTTGATTTCGTACCAGCCAAACATCGACATTGCCAATAATACAAATAAGATACTAAAGCTAATTAGTACAGTAGGATGCTGTAAATACCCTTGTACTTGCCCACCTAATGATGCAACCACTAAGCCCAGTGCTGCGTAAGTAACGGCCATACCTTGTACATATACAAACGACAGCGAGAACGCTTTTTTAGTCGATAAATTCTGCTGACCCGCTATAAGGCTCGACAAAATCGGAAACATTGGGAATACGCATGGCGTAAAGGCAAGACCAACACCAACTAAAAAGAAGATTACTAGGTTAGTTAGTAAACCTTGCGATGCCAGCTTATCGGTATATGACTGCTCACCAGCTGGTTTTGAAAGTTCTTGAGAAGGGGCTGATGACGCTTCATTAGTATCGGCTGCTTGTGTTAATGCAGCCAATGCATTCCCCGCATCTGCAGCCTGTGATACTTGCTCACCTGCAATCAAAGATAAAGGAATGGTTCTAACTTCTGGCGGATAACATAACCCCGCCTCAGCACAGCCTTGAAAACGCACTTTAACAACCGCACCTTCTGTGACGTTACTAAGCTTAGAAACCACACTTAACGAATCAAAGAATACCTCGGTCTTACCAAAAAATTCATCCTCAATAATCACGCCCTTGCCAAGATCAGGAATTTCAATATCTGCGCCTTTGGCAATAATTTCGACTTTCTTCTTATAAAGGTAATAATCAGGCGCAATATCCCAGCCAATAAATAAGGTTTTGCCTTGCTGGTCAAAATCGAAAACAAAAGCCTGATCAACTGGGAGAAATGTTTGCTCCGCAGGTTGTAGTAGATTTCCAAGTAAATTGTTATTACTTGCGCTTGCTGGCATTAGCCACAATGCACAAAGTAATAAAAGGAACGATCGCATTAATTAAGTACCTCATCCATCCAATTAAAATAGGCTAAATTGCCTGTAGCCACATCAACGACCTGAATTTCAGGCACCTCATAACTATGCAATTTCTTGATAGTTTGGATCACCTCATTCATTTTTTCTGACTTAGTTTTGATCAGTAACTTACTCTCAATAGCTTGAGTCACCTCGCCTTCCCACATGTAAATAGATTCAATAGTAGGCAAAATGTTCACACAAGCAGCTAGCTTTTCTTTAACTAGATGTTGTGCCAACTGACGGGCTTCAGCCTCATTTGCACAAGTAGTAAAAATAAGTCGAAAATGCGTAGTCATAAGGAACCTTTATTTGATTACGTGAGTCGCACCATAGTATCCGATAGTAACTATAATGTGTAGCGAGCAAGGTGATCCTAGGTTCCGTCTTGAAAAATGACCTGCTCACCCCAATTTATATTTCACTGACTCGAAAGAGAATGACATTTTTTAGAGAGCGTTATGTTTAGATTTTTGTTTTTGTTATTTATTTTAGTGCCGATTGTGGAGATCGCGTTACTCATCCAAGTGAGTGAAGTGATCGGCGGCTTTGCCACCATAGCGCTTGTAATTGTGACCGCGATTGTCGGTGCGAAATTAGTGAAGCAGCAAGGTATGGGCGCGATTCAAAACGTGCAATTACAAATGGCACAAGGGCAAATGCCTGCAAAAGAATTATTTACTGGATTATGTGTCATTATCGCCGGTGTTTTATTAATGACACCAGGCATCATGACTGACTTTTTTGGCTTTTTACTACTTACGCCAGCAATCCGCAACAAATTGGCTGCAGGCCTTGCTAGTCAGGCAACTGTGCGTATGAGTTCGCAGGCAAATCAAGGCTCTGCACACTTCCAATATCATAGTAAAACAACCACTCATGAAGAGCCAAACCATCAACCTACAACTATTGATGGTGAATTTGAGCGAAAAGATTAAAATTTTTTAATTTTTGTACTTGGATTTTTTTAAGCCACCCCCATTAATGAATGCAATGAAACGCAACGGGTGGCTTAGCACTCCCCTGCAATAACACAAGATTTTTTCTGTACTGTTCAGAAACTGTTAGGAGAACTAAATAAATGAACATTCGTCCTTTACATGATCGCGTCATCGTTAAGCGTCTAGAAGAAGAAACTAAGTCTGCTGGCGGTATTGTATTAACTGGCTCTGCAGCTGAAAAATCAACTCGCGGAGAAGTTATCGCTGTTGGTAATGGCCGTGTTTTAGACAACGGTGAAGTAAGAGCATTAGAAGTTAAAGCCGGTGACACTGTGCTGTTCGGCTCTTATGTTGAAAAAGCTGAAAAGATCGAAGGTCAAGAGTACCTGATCATGCGTGAAGATAACATTCTAGGCATTGTAGGCTAATCCTACTTTTCGTTTAGCAACCCGTTTACAGAATTTAAGAGGAATTTAATCATGGCAGCAAAAGAAGTACTTTTTGCAGGTGACGCACGTGGCAAAATGCTAACTGGCGTAAATATTTTAGCAAACGCAGTAAGAGTAACTTTAGGTCCTAAAGGCCGTAACGTTGTATTAGACAAATCATTCGGCGCGCCAGTAATCACTAAAGACGGTGTATCTGTAGCTAAAGAGATCGAGCTTGAAGACAAGTTCGAAAACATGGGCGCACAAATGGTTAAAGAAGTAGCGTCTAAAGCGAATGACGCTGCTGGTGACGGTACAACAACTGCAACAGTATTAGCGCAAGCTATCGTAAACGAAGGCTTAAAAGCAGTTGCAGCGGGTATGAACCCAATGGACCTTAAGCGCGGTATCGACAAAGCAGTTACTGCAGCAGTTGAAGAGCTTAAAGCACTTTCTGTTCCATGTGCAGACACTAAAGCAATTGCACAAGTAGGTACTATTTCTGCTAACTCTGATAAAGAAATCGGTGACATCATTGCAGAAGCAATGGAAAAAGTAGGCCGTGATTCAGGCGTTATCACTGTTGAAGAAGGTCAGTCGTTAGAAAACGAACTAGACGTAGTTGAAGGTATGCAGTTTGACCGCGGTTACCTTTCTCCATACTTCATCAACAACGCTGAAAAAGGCGCTGTAGAGCTAGACAACCCATTCATTCTACTTGTAGACAAAAAAGTATCTAATATCCGTGAGCTACTACCTACATTAGAAGCTGTTGCTAAAGCTAGCAAGCCACTACTTATCATTGCTGAAGACCTTGAAGGTGAAGCACTTGCAACACTTGTTGTGAACAACATGCGCGGTATCGTTAAAGTATCTGCGGTTAAAGCACCTGGTTTTGGCGACCGTCGTAAAGCAATGCTACAAGACATCGCAGTGTTAACAGGTGGTACTGTTATTTCTGAAGAAATCGGTTTAGAGCTAGAAAAAGCGACAATCGAAGACCTAGGTACAGCGAAGCGCGTTGTGATCACTAAAGATGATACAACAATCATCGACGGTGCAGGCGAAGAAGACGGCATCAATGGTCGTGTTGCACAAATCAAAGCACAAATCGAAGAAGCGACGTCTGACTACGATAAAGAGAAACTACAAGAGCGTATGGCTAAACTAGCTGGCGGTGTTGCAGTAATCAAAGTTGGCGCAGCAACTGAAATCGAAATGAAAGAGAAGAAAGACCGCGTTGAAGATGCACTACACGCAACTCGCGCAGCGGTTGAAGAAGGTGTTGTACCTGGAGGTGGTGTTGCACTAGTTCGCGTAGCAAGCAAACTTGTTGAACTTGCTGGCGACAACGAAGACCAAAGCCACGGTATTAAAGTTGCACTACGTGCGATGGAAGCACCACTTCGTCAAATCGTAACTAACGCAGGTGACGAAGCATCTGTTGTTGTTAACTCAGTAAAAGGCGGTGAAGGTAACTACGGTTACAACGCAGCATCAGGCGAGTACAACGACATGATCGAAATGGGTATCTTAGACCCAACTAAAGTAACGCGTTCTGCACTACAGTACGCAGCTTCAATCGCGGGTCTAATGATCACAACTGAAGCAATGGTTGCTGAAATCCCGAAAGATGAGCCAGCTGCTCCAGATATGGGCGGCATGGGCGGCATGGGTGGTATGGGCGGCATGATGTAATTATTGCCCAAGCACTTCGCTTAAAAAACCCAGCTCCGGCTGGGTTTTTTGCTTTCATTTACTTACTCTTTAAATAAACAAAGAACTTCTAATTAGACAAGTCATTTGAACCTTCGGTAAATAGTAGTTTTCATAATCCTGCTTAATTTTATATTTTACATACTTGTACCTAAGTATATACTGGTGTGATTATAACTCGAATGCACCAAATACGTTCAGGATAACAATGGGTTCAGCTTTATCAAACGCCACCGAAATAGCTTGCGACAGCGATCAAAGTAATATTCATATTTTTATAAAAAATAGTACCGACCTCTTTCACTCTCGTGTAGAAAAACAACTAGGTGCTGTATTGTTCGATAAAAATATGACCCAACAATCGTATTTAAAAATTTTAATCGCAATGCATAGTAGCTACTCTATTATGGAGGGTGCTATATCAACCTTTAGTACCACAAAACAACTGCTTGTTGGCCGCAGTAAGCTGAGCTGGTTAAATCAAGATATTGCTTACTTACAAGCATCTCAAGACGCCCCATCTGTTAATTTTTATAAACACGATGATCTAAAAAATATCTGCAATGTGTCCCATGCATTCGGAATGATGTATGTAATGGAGGGAGCCACCATGGGTGGAGGTCACATTTATAAAGCACTTAAAAAGCATAAATGGATAAATGAGCTTGAAGGGATCCATTTTTTTTATAGTTATGGTGAGCTTAGGGAGCAAAAGTGGGCTGAGTATATCCACGCACTAAAACAGTATCATAACCAATACCCAAACTCGACAGATGACATTTTATTGGGGGCAAATGAGGCATTTAGCTTAATCTCTCAAGCACTTGGAGATATAAATTGAGCAATACATTTAAAGTCTCATTAGACAATTGTCATAAAGAACCCATTCATATTCCAGGCTCCATCCAACCGCATGGGTTTTTGCTAGTTGTTGATCCTGAAACACTCAAAATATGTTATTTCAGCGAAAATATTTTATCGCTTTTAGATACACAAAAAGATCGCTTAGTAGGCTCACATATAACTAATTTCTTTGAAGCAAATACATCTAATATCATAGAGAAAAATAAAGCTGAAAAAGACTTTCATGCTATCAACCCACTCAAGATTGAGCTAAAAGGGAAGTCGTCTGAGACCTCTATTAAAGGGGCTATTTCTCGTAACGATAAATATTTACTCATTGAACTTGAGTTTGATACAAAGAAAGAGCACTCAAGTATTGACCCGATGAATTACTTGATGAAGCAATCTCTTCACCTAATAGCTGACAAAAAAGAGCTAAGCTCATCATTCGAAACGGCAGTAGAAGAAGTCCGTAGCTTAACCGGTTTTGATCGCGTTATGCTCTATCAGTTTGACCATGAATATAATGGCCAAGTCGTAGCAGAAGCCAAAAAAGATGAGTTAAACTCATTTCTACACCAACACTTTCCTGAGTCAGATATTCCAAAGCAAGCACGCGCTTTATATTTGCGTAATCCTATAAGGTTACTTGCAGATGTTGATGCTGAAGTATCACCAATCTACCCACATGACGAGCCGGTAGATTTAAGCACATGTATAATCAGAAGTGTATCCCCCATTCATTGTCAATATTTACGCAATATGGGTGTTAAAGCATCAATGTCTATCAGTATTATTATTGCTGGTAAATTATGGGGCTTAATTGCTTGTCACCACTATACAAGCCATGTCGTCCCATTTGAAGCACGACAAGTTGCACAATATATGGGATTGATGCTCTCATATATTATATCCCTTAAAACACAATCAATCGAAGCAATTCAAGAAGCTAAAGCCACCGCCATCAGTGCAGAAATAGCAGAGCATATGTCTGAAGAAGTCTTTTTTATTGATGGCTTACGTAAACAAGTTCCAGCTTTACTCAGCATGCTAAGTGCTGATGGTGTTGCATGGCGGCTAGAAAAAGATATTGAAAGCTTTGGCGATGTACCCGCAAATGATGATATTTACCATTTATTTGAATGGTTAAAAAGCAACCACTTAGAAGATGAGCTTCTATATCATAACCATCATTTATCTAATGAGAATGCTGAATTTAATAAGTTTGCTAATATTGCTAGCGGCGTGCTAGCTATGCCTGTTTCTACTAATGAAAACCTATTTATTATGTGGTTTCGTAAAGAGGTGATTGAAACAAAAAATTGGGGAGGGAAACCTGAAAAGATAATCGAATTCCTTGACGACGGTAGTCATCGCCTTATGCCTCGTAGTTCGTTTCGTTTATGGCAAGAAAATGTACGTAATAAATGCTCACCTTGGAAGGCAAACGAAATATCTTGCGCTATAAAGTTTCGCAATCACCTGGTTAATCATGTTATCGAAAAATCTGAGCGCCTTAAAAAGTTAAACGACTTACTAGAAACTAAAGTTAATGAGCGAACCGCCGCTTTAAAGTCGGAAATACTCACTCGACAACAGGCTGAGCTAGACCTTGAAATCGCACTTAGAAAATCTGAAGAGTCTAACAAAGAGTTAGAACGTTTTGCTTTTGTTGCGTCTCATGATTTACAGGAGCCCTTACGAAAAATACAGATGTTCGGCGATCGCCTACAAAACTCTAAAGAACTAATTGGGGAAAGAAACGCTTCTTATATCTCACGTATGATGGACTCTGCTGAAAGAATGCAAAAACTTATCAAAGGAGTATTGAGCTTTTCTAGAATCAATCGAAAAGGCGAAGAGTTTCGTAGCTTTTCAGCACAAGATGTTTTTGATGATATTCTTGATGACCTTGAGCTAATTATAGCTGATAAGTCAGCGATGTTTCATATAGAAGATATCGGTGAAATCTATGGTGATAAACGACAAATCCAGCGTTTATTTCAAAACTTAATTCTTAATGCGCTTAAATTTAGTCACCCACATCAACCACCCATCATAGGGATTAAGTCAGTTGAGCGAACAGACGAGCATATTGTTATCGCTGTCATTGATAATGGAATAGGTTTTAATAACGAGTTTAAAGACAGAATCTTTAACCTTTTTGAACGGGTTCACTCTAAACAAGCATACGAAGGAACAGGGTTAGGCTTGGCTATTTGTAAGAAAATAGTAGAACGGCACCATGGAACAATTACAGCAGAAGCAAATATCAATGAAGGCTCTCAGTTTTACGTTAACTTACCACTAAGAGACATAAAACTAAGTCAGCTTTAGTTGTTACCGCTACGATTGTGGCGGTAACAGTCTACTAATATGCTCTTTAAGTTGTCTAATTTCATTTTCAATAGACTGGAAACGCTGACTTTGAATCTGTGAATCTTGATCTGTTATTGAACTTATTTTTGCTTTTACACGCCAGATTTCTAGAATATCACTTCCCTGAATTGAATATGTTTTGTACTCAGGGTTATCACTCTTAAATAAGTAACTGATAGGGTCTGTGTTATGGCTAAAGAGACGTTTAGCTACAATGCCATCTTTAGTGACAACAACACATACCGAACCATTCTCTAACTGCTTAATATCCTTGACCTGCTCAGTGATCAGCGTTTCTCTAGGGCGGATAGTTGGCATCATACTATCGCCTTCAACTTCGAATAGACGATAATTACCATTTTCAAACCCTGGGATTTTATAAACATCCAGAGTTTTAATATAGCCTTCATCACTACACTGTTCTATATATCCAGCGTGAGCTTCTTCATTAACAAGTGGGATAAATGAAGTCTCTAAGGCTTTTTGATAACTCTGAAAGTTCGATTCATCATACCCCTCAATACCTAAAATAAGCCAGTTACAATCGACATTAAACACTTGGCTGATTTTAGTGATAGTACTGAGAGACAGGGTCGACTTGCCAGCCTCCAACTGTGATAACGCCCCCTGAGTTATACCTATTTTATCGGCAAACTCTTGTTGAGAAAGGTTCAAATTTTCGCGTAGAGCTGTCACTCTGTTCGTACTAGTATGATTTAACGACATTAGATTATTAATAAACTTATGTTTGTATTATGGGTATAAGAAAGTTAATATAACACTTGCTTAACTAAAGTATATACTACTCAAGTAACTAATTATTTAATTTGTTGTTTTTATTAAAAAGTATCTACATGGAATAGGTGAGCTACATTTGATGAAATCAGGAGCTAGTAATGTTTAACGACAAATTATTTACCAAAAAATTACGCTCTGTGAGCTATATTTTAGTTGCGGATGATGATCTCGATGATCAAGAGCTCATCCGAGATGCCCTTGTTGAAAACAATGTCGATGAAAATAAAATTCAATTTGTTGATGACGGCATGCAATTACTTGAGTCGCTCGATAAAAACAAAATTCTACCTAGCCTTATTCTGTTAGATCTAAACATGCCACGAAAGGGTGGAAAAGAAGCGCTAGTTGAACTAAAAAAATCGGAGCTTTACCGCCATATCCCCATCATTATTTTTACAACTTCTGATTCAGAAATTGACATTAAGCAATGTTATAGCTTAGGTACGAACGCCTTTATGACCAAGCCTTCTAGCTATTATGATTTAGTTGATTCAATGAAAATGCTCACTCAATACTGGCTTGTTCAAGCTAGGATAGTGTTAGACTAAGGCGAAACATTTCGCCTTACAGACCCTAATTAGTGCTACTTGCCAACTCTTTTATCAACCTCCTTACAACGATAAATAAATCACTCGGTAACATGCCTCTTTCGCCTTCACGTTCTGCGGCAATATCTCCGGCTTTTGCATGTAAGATTACGCCCAAGCAAGCTGCTTGCTGAGGAGTAAGCCCCTGTGCGATCAATGCCACTATGATACCTGTTAATACATCGCCACTGCCGCCAACCGCAAGTGCAGGGTTACCGTCGGTACACACCCATGTTTGGTTATTATCAGCAATTAAACTGCCAGCACCTTTGAGTACACAAGTAGTGGTATAGCTTCGTGCGAGCTGCTTTACTGCATGAAAGCGATTTTCTTCAATATCGCTAGCGCGACAATTAAGTAACCTTGCTGCCTCACCTGGGTGTGGTGTGATAACGGTATTAGCTAATGGGAATGACGAAGCATGCTGAGCCATTAAATTAAGTGCATCTGCATCAATAACCAGTGGCTTGTTATTAGTAAAGCAATACTGCATTACTGCTTCAAAGGTTGTTTCCGACCAAGTGTCTTGGCCAAGCCCTGGGCCAATAGCAACACAGGTTGCCCAATCTAGGGCGCTAATCAGGTTTGTATCTGTCACCATTAGCTCTGGCCGGCCAATACTCACAGGTAGAATAGAGCTACTATGGGTATACACTTTGACCATGCCCGCACCGCTGCGAAGCGCAGCCTCTGCGGTTAAACGAATAGCGCCTGCAGTGCCAGCATTACCACCAATACACAGCAATTTACCATGGCTGGTTTTATGGCTGTTGTTATCGCGCTCAGGAAGCCTAGCTTGACTCTGATAATTGATAAGCTCAGCCGTGGGTGATGTCTGTTTTAAAAAGGCATCTTCAATACCTAAATCATTAAACTCTAATGTCCCTGCATGCGCTCTACCTTGCCCTGTCACTAAACCTTGTTTAACCCCCACAAAAGTCACAGTGAGTGCGGCTTTTATTGCGACTCCTTGTATGACACCTGTGTCGGCATGAATACCTGAGGGTAGATCAATAGCAACTATCGGCACTTGGCTTTCGTTGGCAGCTTTAATCAGCTGTGAAAAAGGCTCGCGCACCGCGCTTTGAATACCCGTACCAAGCAGGCCATCAATAATGATATCTGCTTGCTCAATAGCACTGGCATCAGCGGTTATTGCCCCTCCGGCGTCAAGCCAAGCTTGCTGAGCACTGAGCGCATCACCTTTGAGCGGTTTATCAGATATTGCTGCAATAACCGTAACCTGTTTGCCCGCTTGTTTAGCTAAGCGAGCAACAACATAACCATCACCGGCATTGTTACCAACGCCCGCTAACACAACGAATGTACTTGCTTTAGGAAAATAGCTGATAGCTTGCTGATAAGTCGCCAGCCCTGCTCGCTCCATAAGCTCATACAAGCTTACGCCAGAGCGCTTAGCAGCTGGTCCTTCATGGTTACGAACTTGCTCTGCTAAAAATACTGACTGCGAGAGAACAACTGACATATCTATCCTTAAATTGGCCTTTTAATCAGCATATAAGTACAGATGAGTGCAGTCAATGAGGCATAAAAAAACGGCGCGTAACTTACATTACGCGCCGTTTTTTAAAGCTATAGTGACTTACTCAGTGTCTGGTAAGTTGCGACCGTAGAAGATTTCTTGCATCTCGCGAGTCAGCTTAGAGTAGATAACTTCTTCTTCTTCTTCCGAAAGATCTGCTGTAGAAACACCGAATAGGTAAGTATTCAAGTCAGTTTCTTTTAACATCATCTTCGTGTGGAACAAGTTCTCTTGATACACGTTCACGTCCATCATTTGGTACGCTTCTTTGGTATCTTCAGTCATATAGTTCTGAATTGAGTTAATCGCGTGATCGATATAGTGTTTTACACCATCAACGTCACGAGTAAAACCACGTACGCGGTAGTCAATTGTTACAACATCAGACTCAAGGCTGTGAATTAAGAAGTTTAACGCTTTTAATGGCGAAATAATGCCACACGTTGATACTTCGATATCAGCACGGAACGTACAAATACCATCATCAGGGTGTGCTTCTGGGTATGTGTGAACACAAATGTGGCTCTTGTCTAAGTGTGCTACCACTGTTTCAGGAAGAGGACCCGGCGCTTCATCAACGTCATACGTTGTTTGTTGCTCAATTGGCTCTTCAGAGATCAAGATTGTTACGCTGGCGCCTTGCGGATCATAATCTTGGCGAGAAACATTTAGAATGTTTGCGCCAATAATATCCACAACTTCACCTAAAATATCGGTAAGGCGATCAGCACTGTACTGTTCGTCGATATATTCAATATATTCTTTACGCTGTTGTTCCGTCTTTGCGTAACAAATATCGTAAATACTAAAACTTAAGCTCTTAGTTAAGTTATTAAAGCCATGAAGCTTAATTTTATCGAAGGGTTTATTCATGCTAAACCAACCTTAAAACGAGTGAAACCTGCACCAGCAGAAATAAAAGTTCGCGGATTTTATACGAATTTCCTGCTCGGAAAAAGCGTTATTTTACCTGTTCTTGCACAACTTCATGACTATGCGTAATTTCTACTGTCTTATCAAGCATTAAGGCTACAGAACAATACTTTTCAGCAGATAATTGTACCGCTCTTGCAAGGTGCTTTTCAGAGACATTATCACCGGTAACCACAAAGTGTAGATTAATCTTGGTAAACACGCGAGGTGCTGACTCAGCACGCTCTGCAGATAGCTTAACTTGCACATCAGAAAATGACTGTTTTGCTTTTTTTAAAATACTAACAACATCAACAGATGAACAACAACCCGCTGACATTAAAACCATTTCCATTGGGCTTGGCGCAGCGCTATCGCTACCTGCATCAAAAACTACATTGTGACCTGAATTTGAAAGGCCAATAAACGTATCGCCTTCTACCCATTTTACATTCGCTTGCATGTGCTTTATCTCTTAAAGTTATTTTGCTTGATTGTAAGCAAGTCACACACAGATGCAAGGGATAAGAGGTGAGCTTTAAAGGAAAGCGAGTTACAAACTTTAAGCTGCTCGCTTAAAGACTAGAAATTGTGTTGTGCTTTATAAGTTAGGCACTTTCGACAACAGCACTATCGAATAAGTTTTTCACTAATCCAGCAAACTCATCAATAAACGCGTGTTGTTCAACGGTTACTGTGTGATTTGTAACGCTGCTCAGCACTTCTTGTAAGTCATATACGATACCGTCGACTTCGCGAACAATTTGGCTGCGTTGTTCAGTATTAAGCTCTGTGTGTTGCTCGCAAAGTAACATGACATTTTCTGCTATCACGTCTTCAATCAGCTCTAACACTGTTGGAGCTCCTGGTTTAATTTGACCCGGCTTCTCAAAAAGCGCTAAATTTTGAGTGAGATACATGACAAGATCATCGTACCCTTGCCTATCTAAAACCATACGACTGCACACCTAATAAAAAACTATCTCTTTAGATTTAAGCAGAAAGCGCTTTTAATTGCTACCTTTGCCAAGCATCTCATACAAAAAAAGCAGCCGAAGCTGCTTTTTATAATGATTTACGATTATTAATCGATTTTTAAGCCTGGGCTTAATGTCGCTGGCATTGCTACTTTTTCAAGCTCTACCGAAGCGACAGGGTATGCACAATAGTCAGCAGCATAATATGCGCTTGCTCTGTGGTTACCTGATGCACCAATACCACCAAATGGTGCTGCACTTGATGCACCTGTGATAGGACGGTTCCAGTTTACGATACCCGCACGAATACGACGAAGGAAATGGTCGTAATCTGCTGCGCTGTCGCTTAATAAACCAGCTGATAAACCAAAGCTTGTGTCATTCGCTTTATCAATAGCGGCATCAAAATCAGTGAAGCGGAATACTTTAAGCAGTGGTCCAAAGTGTTCTTCGTCTGGAAAGTTAGCGACATTTGTACACTCTAAAATACCCGGTGTCACAAAACCGGTATTTTCTTTGTGCGTTAGCTCAACTAACACTTCAGCGCCAAGCTCAACAAGTTGCTGTTGTGCTGTGACCATACCAGCTGCTGCTGCTGAAGAAATCATTGACCCGATGAAAGGTTGCTCTTCTGCGTCGTAGTCACCGACTTTAATAGCTTTAGTTGCTTTAATAAGACCCGCTAAGATGGCATCACCTTGCTCGCCTGCAGGTAAGAATAACTTACGCGCACACGTACAACGTTGACCTGTAGAGATAAACGCTGATTGAATAATATCGTGGATAGCCGCTTTAGTGTCAGCAACATCAGTAACGATAAGCGGGTTATTACCACCCATTTCTAAAGCTAAGATTTTACCCGGTTGACCAGCAAACTGCTCATGTAAAATATGACCAGTGCGCGAAGAGCCAGTAAAGAATAAACCGTCGATCCCTTTATGAGATGCAAGCGCTTTACCCGTTTCTACTTCACCTTGCACAAGGTTGATTACACCTGCAGGGAGACCCGCCTTTTGCCATAACTTTAACGTTAACTCAGCAACTGCTGGCGTTAGCTCAGACGGTTTAAATACCACGGTATTGCCTGCTAATAGTGCAGGTACAATGTGACCATTTGGCAAGTGACCAGGGAAGTTATAAGGGCCAAACACAGCTACAACACCATGCGGCTTGTGGCGGATCATCGCACGACCTTGTGGCATTGGGTTTTCAACATCGCCTGTACGCTCTAAAAATGCTTTTTCAGAGATAGCAATTTTACCCACCATCGCACCTGCTTCAGTGCGTGTTTCCCAAAGTGGTTTACCTGTTTCTTGTGCGATAGCAATCGCTAATTCTTCGCTGTGCTCTTTCAGTGTTTCTGCGAATGTTTTTACAATCGCTAAACGCTCTGCAAATGTTTTATCAGCCCAGCTGTAAAACGCTTCACGTGCAGCAGCGACTGCGCCGTCTACTTGTTCTGCGGTGGCAGTGTTTGCTTGCCAGATTACATCGTTATTTGCTGGGTTTACAGACTGAAAAGTATGACCAAGGCCTGCTTGCCATTGACCATTAATAAATTGCGCTGCATGAGTCATTAATATGTCTCCTGAATTCTATAGTTCTGCAAGTGATACTGAATCACCCGCTTCTAAGTGAAGTGCTTTTGCTAATTCACTTGAGATTGTGATGCTATCGGCATCGCATGATAGGCTAACTTGAGTCACGGTTGCTCTAAAATCAGCAATTTTATCATTTGCTAACAATACCGTGGTGTCGCCATGGCTTTCACCAATTTCAACTTTAACTGTGTGGGCATTTCTGACTGTAGCAATGTTATCTACTTTTGCTTCAACAGTTGGGCCTGCATCAAAAATGTCTACATAACCATTAAAGGTGAAACCTTCGCTCTTTAATAGTTCAATCGCAGGGCGTGTGTTGTCATGTACTTGACCAATCACAGCTTGTGCATCTTTGCTCAGTAAGTTGACGTAAATTGGGTATTTAGGCATTAACTCAGCAATAAATACTTTCTGGCCAATACCCGTTAAGTAATCTGCCGTTGGAAAGTCCATTGAGAAAAAGTGCTCTTCTAGCCATTGCCAGAATGGGCTTTCGCCGCTTTCGTCTGACACACCACGCATTTCAGCAATGACGGTGTCAGCAAAACGCTCTCTATGTTGATTAATAAACATAAAACGCGCTTTTGAAAGCAATTTACCGTTATTGTTTTTACGGTAGCCATCTTTTAAGAATAATGTACATAGCTCAGTTGCACCGGTGTAATCATTACACAGGGTTAAAATATCAACGGCTTTATACACGTCTAGCGTACGAGAAGAATGAATTACTTTGCTTAAATGATAATGATAAAAAGCATCATCTAAACCAACAGCGGCTTCAATACCCGAAGTCCCTACAACTTCACCCGTTTCGCTATCTTCAAGAACAAACAAGTAACCTTCATCACCTGGCTGCTGTGCTGCTTTTGCAAATGAGCTGACAGAATGATCAATTTTCTTTTGTAATAACTCTTCATTATTAGGCAAAGACGTAAAGCCATGGCCTGACTCAACAGCAATCTTTACTAACGCTTGGTAATCGCTTTGCTGGATTGGGCGAAGGATCATCATAAGTCCGCTTGCTCCCTTATAAATAACGGTAAATTAAGAAATGTGGGCAAGCTTAACTTGCCCTGAAATGACTGTTTCGTTTAGCCGTTAACGACTTTTGCAACTGCTTTTTCGAAACGAGCCATACCTTCGCGGATATCAGCTTCTGGAATTACAAGTGACGGAGTGAAACGAACAACATCAGCGCCAGCCACTAAAGACATAACGCCTTCTGCAGTACCAGCTACTAAAAACTCTTTTGCACGACCTTTGAATTGCTCTGTTACTACAGCACCAATTAATAGACCTTCGCCACGGATTTCAGTGAATACATTGTACTTTTCGTTAATCGCAGTTAGTAACTCGCGGAATAACGCTGACTTTTCTTTAACGCCGTTAAGTACATCAGGAGTATTTACTGTGTCGAATGCAGCTTCTGCTACTGCACACGCAAGTGGGTTACCACCGTAAGTAGAACCATGAGTACCTACTTTTAAGTGCTTAGCGATATCAGTTGTGGTGATCATCGCACCGATAGGGAAACCACCACCTAACGCTTTTGCAGTCGTTAAGATATCAGGAGTTACATTTAGACCTTGATAAGCATAAAGCTCGCCCGTACGACCAACACCTGTTTGTACTTCATCAAAGATAAGTAGTGCATTGTGCTTTGTACATAACTCACGAACACCTTCAACAAACTCAGCAGTTGGAGAAATGATACCCCCTTCACCTTGTAGAGGCTCCATCATTACTGCACAGGTGCTGTCTGAGATAAGCGCTTCAAATGCTGCTAAATCGTTGTAGTCACAGTGAACGATATCACCAGGTTTTGGACCAAAACCATCAGAGTATGCAGCTTGACCGCCTACTGTTACTGTGAAGAAGGTACGGCCGTGGAAACCTTTGTTGAATGAGATAATTTGTGACTTTTGCTCACCAAAGTTATCAAGTGCAAAACGGCGTGCAAGTTTAAGTGCCGCTTCGTTAGCTTCTGCACCAGAATTAGCAAAATATACTTTTTCAGCGAACGTTGCGTCAGTTAGCTTTTTAGCTAAGCGAAGCGCTGGTTCATTAGTCATTACATTTGATAAGTGCCAAATTTTTTCGCCTTGCTCTTTTAATGCACTTACAAGAGCTGGGTGACAATGGCCAAGACAGTTAACAGCAATACCACCCGCAAAATCGATAAATTCGCGACCTTCTTGGTCCCATACGCGAGAGCCTTCGCCTCGAACTGGAATAACACTTGATGGTGCATAGTTAGGAACCATTACTTGATCAAATAATTCGCGATTGACTGTCATTTTATATCCTCATAATTGTAAGCACACTCAGAGTAAGGTGGCGCTCTAAAGCTAAACTAAGCCATTTTACTTAGCCGATTGAGCTTAGCGCAAAATCACCAAAATTACTCTTTGGTTCAATTTTCATTCATCCATTATTCCAGAAAATTTTCATCCTGTCTCTTAGAAAACTTTCATGTAACCCTTGAAAATAAAGGGCTTGAGATATTTTTTCATGGATAGTGAATAACTATTTGAAGGCTACTTTTTGTTCTAAATACTACAAAAAGGCGTACGGCTAGTGAGCCAAGCAGAGGCTAAAGAGAAAAAATTTGTCGCTGCGGATTGATAAACAATGAATGAATAGTCGCAAAAAAATTAACAATTTTTTTAATTAATTTGAATATGAAAGCGATCAAAATTGCATTTTGCTAGCTGATCAAGCTCTTCTTTAGTGAAATCGAAGTGTGCAAACCAACGTTCGGTTTCGTCATTTTCGACTAGTTGATGCTCATTTAAACTTAAATACTGAGCGTAACAACGGGCTTTTAAAATCACCTTGGTAAGCGGCAAATACTCATCGTTTTTAGCTAAAGGTGTAGTTAACTGCTGCATTACCGCATTAAATGGCAAATACCTAAAAGCCATTTTCTCAATTACGGTGGCTGTTACCTTCATCGACTGCTTATTTAGCAAGGTGCTTAAAAATAAAGGATCCGGTTTTAGCTCTAATAAAGCTGTGTGTAGATCTTTCTTTTGCTCATCACGGGCTTTCGTTACTTGGCGCTGCCAAACTAACTCAAAAATACGAAGGTATATACGTACTAGCGCTATCTTACCCACGTCGAGTAGCATACCTAAGGTAAACGCGTGCACCTCATTTACACCATTTAATTTAGCAAGTTCTTGAGCAGCAATGGCACACGCCATTGAGTTATCACGAAGTCGACGCTTTAGTAGTGGAAATGGCTCTGTACTGTGTGGCATCCAATGACGTACCGCAAAGGTTGGCACGACAAACTTTAAGTTATCTAAACCAATGTAGCGAAGCGCTAACAGTGGGTTATCGACTTGAACTGAAGTGTGTTTATTACGTTGTTTTCGATAGAAAGGTAAATTCACAAACGCAACGAGCTCACGACCTAACCAACTCAAATCTTTAACTAACGGCTCTAGTCGACCTACTGAGGCCGAACGCACAGCTAAAATATCTAAAATAGCAGGTACGCTATCTTGAATACCGATTGTTTCGTGAATTACTGAATCAATGTCTTCAAGCTGCTTATGCATGGCAGCCTCAATCACTTGGTGTAATTGCTTGCTCGCCTGTGCACGGTATTTATGGTGAGCTGTACTGCTCTTTTGACGTTTTTTCTCAGCAGCAACTTCTACTTCTAATAGAGTTCGCTGTTCCATTGATTCGCCATAATCAATTTCGAGGGTGTGAATATAGCCAATTTGACGCTGTGCAAAACTGTGACCAAGCAAAAGATCGTGCGCGCGCTCATTAAGCACCATCGCAGTCCTTTGTTGTCGGTTTTCTTCGGTCATTTGCACAGGCGTATTGTCGGTCATATTTGTTAATTCACTAGCCTAAGGTTAGAAGCGAGTTAAAAAGTTAGCAAGTAATTCAAGCCCTTGTTGGGTCAAAATTGCTTCGGGGTGAAATTGCACTCCTTCAAGTGCTAAATCATTATGCATGATCCCCATAATTTCATCAAAATCAGAATTTTGTTCTGTCCATGCGGTAATAGTGAAGTCACTAGGCAGGCTTTGTTTATCCACCACTAAAGAATGGTACCGGCATACCGTCAGTGGATTTGCCAAACCGTTAAACACACCTTGATTGGTATGCTTAACTAACGAGGTTTTACCATGCATCACTTGCTTTGCACGAATAACATCAGCACCTAGAGCCTGAGCAATAGTTTGGTGACCTAAGCAAATACCAAGAATTGGCAACTGGCCTTTTAGTTGTTCAACCACTTGCAAAGAAATACCCGCTTCGTTTGGTGAACATGGCCCAGGCGATAGTACAATGTGCTCTGGGTTAAGTTGTTTAATCTCAGCAATGCTGATCTCATCATTTCGTTTAACTAATACATCTTGGTCTAAGCGCTGAAAATATTGCACTAGGTTGTATGTAAACGAATCATAATTGTCGATCATTAACAGCATTGCGTGTAACCCAAAATTACTCAGTCAAAATAATGAAGGCGCATTTTACCCCAAGCGTTCATAAATGTCGGCAAAAAATGGGGTATTACTCAGCGATTAAATGCGCTGTAAGGTCAGCCCTTTCTTGCTCATTAAGTTTTTGCGAACATTTATTTGCAAAGTCATAACGTACTAGTACGGTTTTACCAACGGCACAGCAGTTATCTTGCTGCCAAGCCTCTTGGCGCAGTACAAATGAACTAGAGCCGATGTGCTCAACACTGGTTTTCACTGTGACATCGTGACCATAAAACAACTCACCCACAAAGCTTACTTCAACCTTAGCAATGATCAGTTTCCACTCATAAGGGTTTAAATCGGGCGTAAAAAACCTGAAAATAGGCGCTCGGGCGGCTTCAAACCATACAGGGAGTACGGTATTGTTGATGTGCCCTAGCACATCTGTTTCGCTAAAGCGTGGTGTGATAGTTTCAGTAAACATAGTAACCCTATAAAAAATATAAACTAAAGGTAGCTCATGACGGACTTTATTCGCGTATACGAAAACGCCCTCAGCAAAGAATTTTGCGACAACTTTATCACGGTATTTGAACAAAGCCCGCATTTAAAACAAGGCATTACCTCAGGCGGAGTAGATTTAGCGAAAAAAGACAGCCGCGATTTATACCTTAATAACCACCCCGAATACGCTGAGCAACTAAAGCATATTCAACAAACGACTGCGGGTTACGTCTTCAAATACCTTGAAGAGCATATTTTTATGATGATTGGTGCCTTTGGTTTAAAGGTTTACCATCCGCAAACAGGCAAACCTGTTGACTTAACACAGGATAACTTTGAAGAAGTCGGCAAACCACAATTGCCATTACTCGTGCAGCAAATTTTCCGCATGGGTCCAATTCAAGCACAGAAATACGATATCAATAAAGGTGGTTACCCTTATTGGCATAGCGAGGTATATCCGCAAGCTGGCCACAACGAGGCACTACACCGTGTGCTGTTATTTATGTTCTATTTAAATGATGTAGAAGAAGGTGGTGAAACAGAGTTTTACTATCAACAACGAAAAATATCGCCTAAACAGGGTTCTATGGTCGTAGCACCGGGCTATTTTACCCACACGCACCGTGGTAATAAGCCTATTTCAAATGATAAGTATATTTTAACCTCGTGGGTCTTATTCAACCGCGCGGAACAAATTTATGGCCAACCACAATCCTAGCGGTAATAAGCAGCCCACTCGGGCTGCTTATAGCTTAATTAAAGCTCAGCTTTAATCTGCTAGTAATTGATCAAATAAATCAAAAACCTTATCAAGCTCTTCAATTGTGTTGTAATGCATACAACCAATGCGTACTACGCCGCCTGATTCTAATACACCTAGCTGCTTACATAAGCCTTGGGCGTAGAAGTTACCATCCCACACACAAATATGTTGCTTACCTAAAAATTCAGACACAACACGTGGCTCGATGCCTTCAAAAGTTAAAGCAAAAGTCGGTGTGCGATAAGCTATACGCTCTAGATCATCAATACCAAATAACTTGATGCGTGGGTAATCTGCTAAACGAGATAAAAAGTGCTTACTTAATGTCATTTCGTGCTGTTTAGTCATAGCAAATGCAGCCGCGAGTTTTTCTCGGCGTGAATGACTATCATCTAGCTCACTAATTGCAGCAATGTAATCAACAGCAGCAATTAATCCAGCTAGCGCTTCAAAGCTTTGTGTACCCGTTTCCCAGCGACCTGGCGCAACATCTTTTGCAGGTTCAACTTTATATGGTGTGAAACCTTCAAGGTGCTCACGTTTACCATAGACGATACCAAGATGAGGACCAAAGAACTTATATGCAGAGCAGGCTAAGAAGTCACAATCAAGTGCTTGTACATCTACAAGTTCATGAGGTGCGTAATGTACGGCATCAACATAAACTAGCGCACCAACAGCATGTGCAAGCTCAACGATGCGTTTAATGTCATTAATTGAGCCTGTCGTGTTCGACGCATATGTCACAGCAACAAGCTTTGTTTTGCTAGATAAAAGGCTTTCAAAGTGTGCCATATCTAGGCTGCAATCAGCTTCGTTGATAAGGGTAGTTTTTACTGTCGCGCCTTTATCTTCAGCAGCTTGCTGCCAAGATGATACGTTTGAGAAGTGATCGGCATTGGTGACGATAATTTCATCATCAGCAGTCCAATCACGCGAGATGGCACGGCTAAAGCTAAACGTTAAGCTTGTCATGTTTGCACCAAACACGATTTGCTCTTTAGATGGCGCATTTAATAAATCGGCTGCAGCTTGGCGCGCATTTGCCATTAACTCTACCGTTTTATCACTTGAGAAAAATGCGCCGCCTAAGTTTGAGTTGAAGTAACCCAAATATGCACTCATAGCGCTTAGCACTGACTGTGGTACTTGCGAGCCACCCGGACCATCAAGGAAAATCGGTGACTGACCTGCAACTTGTTGCATAAGTGCAGGGAACTGGCGACGTAATTGCGTTAAGTTCATGATTTACCCTTACGCAGTTAGTACGAAGCAATCAAGGTAACCTTCTTTGCTTGCATCTAATTTATTCATTGGTGTAGCGTTGTGCCATACTTCACGGTCATTAATCAGTGCGAACATGCCGTCTTTAATTTCCATTTTGAAACATGGCTCAGCTTGTTGGTGTTCATAAACAAGCAGCTCACCACCCTCTAGATTTTCGTGTGATACACCACATACGCATACGTGATCAAAACCATCTTGGTGAACACCTTCTGGCGCAGCGGGTGTGTCACTGTCGATCGCAAGCATTCTGAATTGGTGAATTTCAATAACGCGATCATCGCTGATACCCGTCATATCGCGGAACTGATTCACGATTTGCTTCATACCATCAGTCGCTAATAAGCTATCTTCTAGATTTTCATAGGTACGCTCAACATTACCTTGGAAGGTATTGATTGAGTCATCTTGCACGAATGCTTTTGTTGGTTGTAGTTTTAATTCACCATCAACAACTTTGATTACTGAATAACGACGCTTACGAAATTCACCATCTGCGTATGGGTTAGCAGGTAGGTTAGCAAAAGAAGGCTTAACTGCGTCAATGTGCGCTTGGCTTACAAAACGAAGTTGTAGAAGGTTCTGGTTGTTTAATGTAGTCATTTCGATCTCGCCTTAATACGTTGAGAATATTGGCGAGGATTTTAATTCAATTAGCAGGGAATATTTGCGTTTTTATGTAAACCAGCAAGGTATATTGGATAATTTTAAGATCGTTATAGACATTTTTTAGAATATTTAATCCAAAAAATAAAAACAGCCACAAATGTGGCTGTTTTAGGTTGCACAATTTATGACAAGTTTAATTGCTCATAGAAAGGGAAACTTGATCTTGTGACTGACAACTATTGCCTGCTAAATACTTACAGAAAACGAGTTCGGTGCGATTGTTGCTTATAAGCTCAAGCAGCGTGTCTTGGCCATTTTCAATAAATGACAATTTACCATCAACCAACTGAGCACCTGTGATACTTTGCTCTCCAATCGTCAGTGAGTAATCGTAAGACTGACTATCTTCATTATAATCCTGCTCACTTAATGACCATGTTGTGCCATCGCTTTCATATAAAGTGAAGCTATATAAGTCGTAGTCGTAGAATTTATCAACTGCTGTTGAAGTAGCATAATCATGTACATATAGATGTGCAGATGATTTTTCTAGCATCCCAGTACCATTATCATCAAACGCCACAGTACGCTCGACAAAATAACGGGCTTCATCAATAGCAATTAGCTTGTAAACAAACTCACCATAAAGGAAACATGTATCCAAGCTAGTATCACAGAAATCAGTTGTTTCCCAACTTCCTGAGCTAGTATCTACATAAAGCCTTCTAATATAGCGGTTATTAATAAAGCTTCCTTGATATGAACTTGTTCCAAAGGTAAAGAAGATTTCACCATCGTCATAAATTTGGATTTCAGCCCAATGCGAATCAATATCATGACCCTCTCTGAACTGATGACGACCAGAAAAATTACTTGCATTAATGGCTACTTCATTACGTTTAACAAACATGCCTGCATCAACATAGTCCCCCTCGTTATCATTACCCTTATCTAAAAATTGGTAACCAACGTTGATGTTTTTAGTAAAATAGAGTGTATCTGTTGAATTATCACTGCTGTGATTAAGTACTAAATTGCTATCAATGATCTGCCAACTAAACGTATCTTGCTCATCACTCAAAATATCTATGTAAGAGCCTGTTCCATCAGCATTGATCTGCATATTTAATAGCACTCCTCCTTGTTCAGCGCTTACAGCCCATTGCCCTACGACATCATCACTAACAATGGCAATTTCATCGCCGTCAGCAAAAGCATAAACATTGGAACTTTCGGAGCTGGTATTCACTAAAACGTCATTCTCGTAATAGCTATATTCAACTGTTAGCCAATGCCAATTAAGCCCTTTTTCTGCCATTGGCATTAACTCAGCGTAACTGATCTCAGTTCGATACTGAACCTCAGTCATACCATCAGGGAAAGAGATATATTCTTCCACGACAATACTATCGATAGGTGATAACTCAATGTGATCATCAACTTCATACCAGTTGATATTTGAACTACCGTTGAGAGTTACAGCGCCAGTGTTATCTGCATTTAATAATAAGCCCAAGGCTGGTGCATTATATAAATCACTGTTATTTAAAATATACTCGCCAGAAGCTAATAATGCAGGTTTAAACGTTGCTGTAATTTCGCAATCAGCACCTGTGGTATAGACAAGGTAATAATCTCCTTCAATATATCCTTCACATCCTGTAATTTCGTCAACAACATACCCTTCATCTGGGCTAATTACGAAAGACGCGTATTGGTACCAATACGAAGTTTGACTGCTAGGTGAGAGACTACCATTCTGAGATGGGTTTACTGTTAACGTTACTTTAGGGCGCTTAGGTAAGTAACTAATTTGCGTATCAGCTGAACAACTGCTTCCGTGCTGATATCGGCAAATAGTAACAGCATTTTCATCCGCAGAAACCAGTTCAACAAACCACGTATTGCCATCAACTTGATAGCTTAAGACGCCATCATTGAACGTTGCTATATGCTCAACACCATCAAAACGGACAACATACCCTACTTCGCCTAAATCATTGTATTGAATGTAAATAGCATCTGTAGAGCTATCATCTTTGTAAAGAGAAATCGCACCATCTAATAGCTCTTCAGTAAAAGCTGAGTATGACAAGTCTTTACTATATTCATAAATGAATACCGATTTAACTTCATCATATGCCTCACCAGCCATAGTGTAATAAGTTAGCGTTCTAATTATGTAGTAGGTGCTACCAACGATATTAATGAATTCATGTTGCATTTCACTTTCAAGGTAACAGTCATCAGCAAAGCCATCACAACTTGAAACAAGACCATATGTTTCTGAATAAAAACGTTTTCTAGAGAAGTTGCCATCTTCAATATGACCTTGGAAACTTGAATTACCTAAACCAATAGCGACACTACCATCAGGATAAATATTCAAATCATAAGATTGAGACGTACCAACAAAACCATGCCAACGACCAATAATATCCTCATCGGTTGTTGTCACATTCGCTTTTTTAACCATTAAGCCTGTTAATGTATTACTTGGCTCATCAAAACTAGTGTCTAATGCAACCACTTGGTAGCCCGCAGAGAGAGCTTTTGTAAACCAGAACTCAATTAACCCAGTTTCACCGTTTTCATCATAACTAATAGATAACTTAGTATCATTGAGCTCCCAACTAAATACCTCAGTACTCTCACCCGTTACATCCCCTGTACCATCGGCATAAAAGCGCAAAGTTTCAGGTTCATCATCAGATGACGCAGAATCATAATCATTGTCTCTTAGGTCTAAAACCCATGTGTTTTCGGTTAACTCTGTAGTATTTAGTGCTATTGTTTTAGCTTTATCAATCAGGTTAGTTGTATAGGTTCGAGTAATTGAAGGTTCCACAACGGGTTCACTACCATTTTGGTAGTCCAATGTTCTTTGTGTGGTTTGAGTCACTTCAATCGTTCTGAAAACCTCATTTTCTGCTAAAACTTGAAAACTAATATCTGTTAATTTTGTTTGCCCAATATAAGATTCATTGCCATCGTTATATTCATCAGTGTAAGTCACTACACTATTTGCTAGTGCTAAGGTATACACCCCTGATTCTTTACTCATTGTCAGTGTTGAGCTTGTATTTGCATTAAGTTCACCCGTACCGTCACTTGCCAGAACAAGGTGATATGCATCATTGTTATAATAACGAGGTGAGTTAACTATAAAATCACCGACAATAGGCTCATCGCTATCAGAAACTAAGTTTTCATCTTTTTTAATTTCTTCTTTCGTCTCTTCAATGAGATCTGGATCTTTCTCATTTACTTCATCTTCAAAATTCTTAGCGATATCTTCGTCACTGACAAGATCGAGTGTGCTCTCGACGCCTTCAGGGAGAACATAATCTGCATTATCCACGATGATTTTGATGAGAGTTGCCAATAAGATCTTTTCGTCAGCATCAACATTTAGCAGTGCTGCGTTTAGCTCTTCGACTGATTGAGGTTCTTCATTATTACGTGTTAAAAGCGCATATTCTGCGGTCGTTACATTCGTGATGTTGACGCCAAAGTTGTCTTCACTATCAAGCGTATTATCCTCACCAGCCTGTTCCAATAACGCTTGAATTGAGCTTAGCTGTGAAACAAAAACAACCCCAGGGTTGGTGCTATCAAGACCTTTTGCTTTAACCAGCACAAGCTTATCACTTGCAGATTCGTCCACAACAAGCTCTATCGTATAGCGACCAGTTTGATCTGCATTGACCGAAAAGACGTCACTACCAACATTAATCTCTAACTCTGCATTAGCAATTGGCTGATCCGTTACTATCCCGGTAATTGTCACTGTTGATACATTTCGTTTAAATATAACACTATGCTTTGCTGAAGCTGTTGCCCCATCGTTATCGGTTACAGTGACAGTGAAATTAACCGTTGTATCAGCGTCTATATCGGGTGTTTGAAAAGTAGCTTCAGCACTCGTTAATCCATCACTTTGTACAAAGTCAAAACTAGCATCAGATGTCCAACTGTAAGAGGCAATGCTACCGTCACTATCTGTGGCAGCGGCACTTAATTTAAAAGAAGTCTGCTCTGCACCTTCTGATTCGGCACTAATAGTAACTGTTGGACTTTGATTAACGGGGTCTACAGGATCTGGTTTAGTTTCAGAGTCACTACCTCCACCTCCCCCACACCCAACTAAAAATAAGGTACCAATAACTGCAGCCAACAGCCGCTTATGAATTAACATACATACTCCATTATATTCACTTATAGCAGGGAAATTCTTAGCCATATAAACGCTAAATCCCTTAACGTTGATAAAAAGCCACAGCGAACTGTGGCTCTTGGTTTACTCAATTAATTGCTTTTCTTACTTGTTGAAGCTGTTCCTGAAAAGAGAGGCCTCTCAGATCACCCAAACCAGCAGCCATGGTCAATGCATAAATTTCACTTTCTAGACTCAGCATGTGCGCTTCAACAGTGTCTTTATCAATAGCCGATTTTTGGGCTAAGTACTCAGCATAGAGACTATTAATACGATCGATTTGTAATGACAATAAAGCAGCGTGTTGTTTAATTTGCTCGTACTCACGATAGTTAGCTTTACTAAATGTTTCACCTTGCTCTAATTGTTTTCGAACGTCCTGATAAACTGTCGGAAATATATCGACTTTTTTTGAGTTAGCTAGCCCATAAATTTTTTCGATATACTGAGAGAAATAAAACTGTACAACGGCGTCTTTTTCTAAATCAATGAGTTGCTCTAATAGCTTAGGTACATACTCAGCAACTTGCTGCTCTTGCCCGTCAATGAGCATTTCCTTTAATTGTTGATGTTGCTTATCGAGCTCTCGATAACGCTTTTCATAAGATGTTTCAGCATCCAATTGATCTAAAATGGCAAACTCATCTCTAATTGGCTGTAAAACCGATGTGATCCTTTGCTTGGCAAGCTGCGCTTCAGTAACCAAGGAAATGACCTCCTGACTTTGAGACATGACTTCATCTGCAACCGTGTCAGATGAGAACAGTGACGCACTTTTTAAAGCATGTTCAGGAGCTAAACGCAGTTCATTAAACTCAGGCTCAAGCACCGCCCAAACTTTACGAGCCTTAGCTACACGCTCCTCATCAAATTGCGCTAAGTTCTCCGTATCTATTTGGTTATAAGCTGTAAGTGCTTCTTGGAAAACACTTTGGGCTTTTTCATA
This sequence comes from Pseudoalteromonas sp. CO109Y, assembly GCF_004208935.1. Classification (NCBI taxonomy): domain Bacteria; kingdom Pseudomonadati; phylum Pseudomonadota; class Gammaproteobacteria; order Alteromonadales; family Pseudoalteromonadaceae; genus Pseudoalteromonas; species Pseudoalteromonas sp. CO109Y. The sequence goes on along the minus strand of NZ_SGPD01000032.1, from coordinate 20,902 downwards.
GGCTGCCTGTATTTGTTCGGGGGTCGCCTGTTCTTCTCCTGTAATACTACTCGCAAGAGAACCTAAATCTTGCTGAACAGAATCAATGGTTTTACACCCTGATAAAGAGAATAAAAGTAATGAGCTAATTATGGCGAACTTGTTCATTAATAGCTCCACTGCAAACCAACTGCAAAAGACACATTACTATATTCGACTTCAGGTACGCGCAGACGTTGACCATTTTCAAGATTCTTAGTCACTATATCGCGAGATTTGTATTGCGCATCAATACCGCCCATTAACGCAATATGTGACATTATTTGATAACGTAGCCCGACTCGTCCTAACACACCCCAGCCATTAAAACTGTCGGTTAATGTAGTTGTTTCAAATTGAGTATTTTGAATTTCAGAGTACATGGGAGTACTCAATTCAGCTTCTGCATACCAGCTGTACTTATTAAAACTGTCTTTTAAACGACTATCGTAACGGGCACCTAAAGTAAGCAAGATACCCATTTGATCTTCTGACACAGAGACCACGGGGCGTAGCTGGGAGTTATAATCTTGTTGGTCGCCCACATTGTTCGCGTTATTCATACCCGGTAAGGTAAAACGAGCGGGGTTATCTGGATCATCTGAGATAGCAATCAGTGCCTCATCAAATGCCGCTGCACCTGGTTGCACAAAAGCAAAATTTGAGCGTGTAAAACTAGAAGTAAAAAACTTCGTGCCTAAAGTAAACTGTATGGCTTTTGAAAAATTATAAGCACCTTTAAACCCGATCTCATTCGCTTTTGTTTTAAATGCATTTTCTTGAATATCGCCAAACTCTGCCAAATGCCAAGTTTCAGTTTCAATTTCAGTAGAAATTGTTGCAGCACTTTCAATATAGAATCCCCAATCATCATCAATGCCTGTGTATGATATCTGTCGTATTGCGGGATTGGTCACATCAATTGACTGGCTCAACTTGCCAAACCCTGCTACATCATTGAGAGTTTCACTATAGCTAATCGTTTCAAAACCGAGTCGGACTTCACTAAAAGAGGGGTTAACAGCAAAAGCCGAACCACTGAGGGGGAGTAAAAGAAGAAGTGCTTTCATTGTTCAATTCCTTGATTTGCAAAATCTATGCAGCCAAGAAATGATGCCCGCCTTCCTTGGTTACAACATTAAACACAAAGTTACAACTGTTAACTTTTAACAATAATCAGTGTAGACAAATGTATTAATTTTACAAACCAAACTGAACAAAAACTTAATAAAAAAGCCCGCTAGGTGCGGGCTTTTATACTAGTAAATTTAATTATTACTAATTATACAGCTTGCTGAACGATCACTTGGTCTGCCTTTTTAGTGTATTGAGGCATACGGTGGAAGTTCAGGTAACGATAAGTATCAGCTGCAGTTGCATTGATCTTATCTGCATACTCTTGGTACTCAGCAGGTGTAGGTAATTTACCTAAGATTGCCGCTACTGCTGCAAGCTCTGCTGATGCTAAGAATACGTTAGCGCCAGTACCTAGACGGTTAGGGAAGTTACGCGTAGAGGTAGAAACAACAGTTGCTTTATCAGCAACACGTGCTTGGTTACCCATACATAGTGAACACCCTGGAGTTTCGATACGTGCGCCTACGCGACCAAAGATACCGTAGTAACCTTCATCAGTAAGCTGGTCTTTATCCATCTTCGTTGGTGGTGCAACCCAAAGTTGAGTTGGGATACGACCACTGAAACCATCTAGTAGTTTACCTGCAGCACGGAAGTGCCCGATGTTAGTCATACAAGAACCGATGAATACTTCATCGATTTTCTCGCCTGTTACGTCAGAAAGAAGACGTGCATCATCTGGGTCATTTGGAGCACAAAGGATTGGCTCTTTGATATCAGCTAGGTCGATTTCAAGTACGTGTTTGTACTCTGCATCAGCATCAGCTTCCATAAGTTCAGGGTTAGCTAACCACTCTTGCATTGCATTGATACGACGCTCAATAGTACGAACATCACCGTAACCTTCAGAGATCATCCATTTAAGCATTACGATGTTTGACTCTAGGTATTCAGCGATAGACTCTTTAGAAAGTTTAACTGTACAACCTGCCGCTGAACGCTCAGCTGACGCATCAGAAAGCTCGAAAGCTTGCTCAACTGTTAGGTGCTCAACACCTTCGATTTCTAGTACACGACCAGAGAATTCGTTGATCTTACCTTTCTTCTCAACAGTAAGAAGACCTTCTTTAATACCGTAGTAAGGGATAGCATGTACTAGATCACGTAATGTGATACCTGGCTGCATTTCACCTTTGAAACGTACTAAGATTGACTCAGGCATATCAAGAGGCATTACACCAGTTGCTGCTGCGAATGCTACCGCACCTGAACCCGCTGGGAATGAAATACCTAGAGGGAAACGAGTATGCGAGTCACCACCAGTACCTACTGTATCTGGTAATAACATACGGTTTAACCATGAGTGGATTACACCGTCACCTGGACGAAGTGATACACCGCCACGGTTCATGATGAAATCAGGAAGTGTGTGGTGAGTGTTTACGTCGATTGGCTTAGGATAAGCTGATGTATGACAGAAAGACTGCATTGTTAAATCTGCAGAGAAGCCTAAACATGCTAGATCTTTAAGTTCGTCACGCGTCATAGGACCTGTTGTATCTTGCGAACCAACAGTTGTCATTTTCGGCTCACAGTATTGGCCAGGACGTACGCCAGGCATGTTACATGCTTTACCAACCATCTTCTGAGCTAATGTGAAGCCTTTACCAGAATCTGTTACAAGAGCAGGCTTGCGGAAGATATCTTCAGCTTCCATACCTAGTGATGCACGCGCTTTATCAGTTAAACCACGACCGATGATTAGTGGAATACGACCACCAGCACGCACTTCATCAAGAATTACGTCTGATTTAAGAGAGAAAGTAGAGATTACTTCATCAGTACCGTGACGCTTAACAACACCTTCGTATGGGAAGATATCGATTTGGTCACCCATGTTTAGCTCATCAACAGGAAGTTCGATTGGTAATGCACCAGAGTCTTCCATTGTGTTGAAGAAGATAGGAGCGATTTTACCGCCTAAACATACACCACCAACGCGTTTGTTTGGTACGTGAGGAATATCATCACCCATGAACCAAAGTACTGAGTTAGTTGCAGATTTACGAGAAGAACCCGTACCAACTACATCACCAACGTATGCAAGAGGTAAACCTTTCGTTTTAAGCTCTTCTAGTTGTGAGATTGGACCAACTTCACCTGGTTTTTCAGGATTGATACCATCACGTTCGTTCTTCAGCATTGCTAAAGCGTGCAGTGGAATATCAGGGCGAGACCATGCATCTGGTGCAGGAGAAAGGTCATCTGTATTTGTTTCGCCAGTTACTTTGAATACGGTAACTGAGATTTTTTCAGCAACTGCAGGCTTGTTTACAAACCATTCTGCATTTGCCCACGATTCGATTACTTGCTTAGCAAATTCGTTACCTGCTTTCGCTTTTTCTTCTACATCATAGAAAGCATCGAACATTAATAATGTGTTTGATAAACCTTTAACAACGATCGGCGCTAACGCTTCGTCATCTAGAAGATCAATCATAGGTGCGATGTTGTAACCACCTAGCATAGTACCAAGTAGCTCAGCTGCTTTTTCTTTTGATACAAGTGGAGAGCTCGCTTCACCTTTTGCAACTGCAGCTAAGAAACCAGCTTTGATGTAAGCAGCATCATCAACACCCGGTGGTACGCGGTTAACTAGAAGATCAACGATAAACTCTTCTTCGCCTGCCGGTGGGTTTTTGATTAATTCAATAAGATCAGCCGTTTGCTGAGCATCTAATGGCGCTGGTACGATACCTAACGCGGCACGTTCTTCTACGTGTTTACGATATTCTTGTAGCACAATATTGCCCTCTTGGTGACGTGAAAGTACTCGGTAGTATTAAGCTAAATACCAATTAAGACCCAGTACTTATAGTATTCTGACGGTTAATTATAAAGCTTTTAAGTATAGATGAAAATCCATGCTGTAAGTAAGGAGTTTAATATTCACTATAAATACCATGAATAGTACTAGAAAAAAACGCTATTCAAATGAATATTTATTAAGAATCATTCCTATCTACTTACTTTAGAGGTGTTAGAAATGAAAAAACCCAGCACTAGGCTGGGTTTTCAAATTTGCGTAAAGGGTTAGATTAACGCTCTACTTTTACACGCTCAATTACAGTTACTTTCGCTTCAACACGACGGTTTTCAGCATGAGCTTCTGGCGTATTTGCTGGGTTTTTAAGGCGCTCTTCACCTAAACCAACAGTAGTAAGACGCATTGGGTCAATACCGTCTTCGATTAGTTTCTTAGCAACAGCATCAGCACGTTTCTTAGATAACCACTTGTTGTAGTCAGCTTTACCTACTGATGAAGTGTGACCTTCAAGTACTACGTCAGTACCTGGGTGCTCTTTTAAGAACTTAGCAGCGCGGTCAATATCATCTAAGTATTGTTGAGATACTTTAGACGTGTTGTTAGGGAACGTGATTAGTAAGCTCTTAGTTACTTCACGATCTTCATATAATGTACAGCCAGTACCATCAACAGCGTCAGTCATTGGCGTGTTTGCACATTGGTCATCAGCATCAGGGATGTTATCGCCATCGCTATCAACTGGCTCAACCGCAACAGGAACAACTGTTGGAGCAGGTTCAACTGGCTCAGAAGCTGAGCTTTGCGCACCAAAGATATAGCTTAGGCCTAATTTAGCGCCAACATCTGTGTAACCACGGTCAAGACCTTGGTATAAAGATGTTTCAGCGTTAAACGCGAAGTTATCTGTGAAGTAGTGTTGGTAACCAGCACCTACGTTTGCGAACATTAGATCTTCGTCAACCGCATCAAGATTTTTAAGACCGAAAATACCGTAGAATGGACCACCACCTAAGTGATATAAAGCGTCAATACCGTAACGTTTGCCACTTTCAGTACCGCTAACAGAAGTACCGTCATTAAGATCAGCTTTCCAATCGAAGTCCATGTCAGCATATTCTAAACGAGCGCTCCAGTAATCACTAAAACGGTAACCTAGCTCTAAACCCCAACCTGTAGAGTCATCAACATCAAGGCCACCTGGAGTGTAGTCGCGGACATTTTCCCAAGAATTATCATAGTAGTCGCCAAATGCGCCGATGTAGAAACCTTGCTTTTCGGCAGCGAAGCTTGAAGCACTAGTTGCAGCAAGTGCTAAAGCAATAGTAAGTGATTTTAATTTCATTGTTTCCTTCCCATTTTCACAATTAAAATTGTAGCTAAGTCAAACCAGCTCAATCAGTTTAAACAGAGTAGTCGACTAATAGTTAATCAAAACTTAACGAACTCGGTACAGAACAAAAATCTTGCCGAGTAATTTCAGTCAATTACCCAAATAATAGGTTATCTAAATAACTTTGCGTAACAATGCCTTTAGATCGCTTTGTTATGATTAGGTGAGAGTCGATTCAGCCTAATCTACTGACTTCAAAACCGATAAAAGTCCATTCCCAATTACATTATTATATTGGTTATTTTTAAATCAACAAGTTGAAAGCAACTTTATTTGTAAATTTTCGTTAAAAAGCAAAACTTTAGTGCTATTTTATTGATATAAATCATAACACTGGCAGCTAACTTGCTCAATCAACGAACACTCAGATTTAAAAAAATGAGCATTTACAATTGTTATCAACCATAAAGATTAACCCTTAAGTACCACAAAAAGTTTGGTAATTACAATCCCCTTCCTTCGGAGGTTGATACCATGCGGCAAATTCTTCCTCATACTCATATGGTTTTTGAATGACTTTTAAAAACTCATTGATTGATGAACTAGATCCTGCCTTTTCATACTCAGCCAAGATCATTTCAATATTATGATTACGCGGAATGACTGCAGGATTAACGGCTCGCATTGTGTTGTAACTTTCAGCTGATGTTCTGAGCCTCCATTTTGAAACCCATCCTTTTAAATTAGAATCTATAACAAAGTCTTTCACTAAAGATTCAGTAAGTGCATTGAAAGTATTGGTGTAATCAAGTTGGTGCTGCTTCATTAACCCCAGTAACTCTGAAACTAAAGCGTGATCGCCTTCTTGCTGACCTGCTAATCCTAATTTCTGCTGCCACATAGTATTAAATGCATCATTAAATTTAGCAGCAAAACCATTCACAACCGGTGAGAGTTGCTCAACGGCAGCATCTTGATCTGTAAATAAAGGAATTAAGCTTTCAGCTAAACGCGCAATATTCCAATTGGCAATATTCGGCTGATTACCAAATGCGTAGCGCCCTTGATGGTCAATCGAACTAAACACCGTGTCTAAGTCAAACTGATTCATCATCGCGCAGGGGCCATAGTCAATGGTTTCACCACTAATCAAAGTATTATCTGTATTCATAACGCCATGTATAAAGCCAATTCGCATCCAGCTGATAACCAGCTCAATTTGCTTATCGAGTACGGCGGTTAAAAATTCAATATAACGCTGCTCACCATTACTGCTGATGTCAGGAAAGTGGCAATCAACTGCATAATCGACTAGCTTTTCTAGCCCTTCTATATCACCTTGTGTAGCTAAGTATTGAAATGAGCCAACACGAATATGGCTTTTAGCTAAGCGAGTGACAACTGCACCCGGGCGAGGTGGCTGGCGATATACCGTTTCGCCAGTTGTAACCACAGCTAAACAACGCGTAGTAGCGATACCTAACGCATGAAGTGCCTCACTCATAATGTACTCTCGTACAGCTGGACCAATAGCACAGCGACCATCACCACCACGTGAGAATACCGTTGCTCCTGCACCTTTTAACTGTAAGTCCCACTGCGTGCCATTTTGATCTGTAATAGCACCAAGCAAATGTGCTCTGCCATCACCAAGACGCGGTGAAAAATGACCAAATTGGTGACCTGAGTAACCAAGTGCAACTGGTGCAACATCTTTATCTATTGCTGACCCAGATAGCAATTTAGCTAAAAAATCGCTGTCGTGATTAATCGCAAAATTATCAGCGAGTTTGTCATTGAATAGCAGTAATTGCGGCTTAGCAACGGCGCTAGGCATATCTTTAATAGCAAGCAGTTCACTAATATCTGTGTATCGGGTTTGCAGTTTCATAACTGTCCTTAACGTGTTGCGACACCTACACGATTATCGCCTACACCATAGGCCACTAGTTGGCTTAGTGCCTGCAGGCTGTAACCGCTTTGCTGTTGTAATTCATTGAAAAAATCTTGTGCTGCTTGTAATGACTTTTTAGTTTGTAAGCCGCCATCAATCAACTCATGGGCACGCAAATAAGCTTCTACATCGCGAGAAAGCAAAAAGGTATCTTTACCAAGCGCTCGCAAAGCGTACGGGCCAGTATTTCCCCCTAAACGCGCACCATGCTTTTTAAGATAGGCCCACAAACCAATAATATTGTCAGTTGGCCAATCTGCAATAAATTGGCTAAAACTGCCATGTTTCTCGGCAACTTCGTGGATCATGTACGCATTTTCTGGGATCGTTTGTACTTTTTTAAAATTACGAACAATTCGCTCATCACTGGCTTTTTGCTCAAGCATATCTGGCGGCATCATCAACAACTTTTCTACGCTGAAATCCCAAAACACATCACGAAAACCAGCCCATTTATTATTGATAACAGACCAATAAAAACCGCTTTGAAAGACTTTACGCGTAAACTCTTCTAACCATAAATCGTCATGCATTTTGGCAATATCAGTATCATCGAGCGGGTTTGATAACAATGCATGCAGCATTTCTTCGCTGCCTTTTCGAGATACGGCTCGCTGATAAATATCGTTAAATTTTTCCATCATTTTTCCAATTTATTTGGTTAACGCTAAGTGTACGTAAAAACACGCTTATACGTAACCATGTTGCAAAATCGGTCACTAAAAAACAAATCCTTCGCCTTGACACCTAGATGGCTAAAATGCTTTAATCGCCGCCAATACCCGATTTAACTATGTTGGCTTTAACCTTTAAAGCGAGCATAAAGGGCTGGAAGAGGTGCGTTATTCAGGTAGCGTATGGGAAGAGCACAGACTCTGTTGATCATACGTGAGGGGAATTAACGCCGAGAAGTAACACCGTTTGTGAGGTGCTTATTTCGGGCGACTGGGCTGAATCCCAGCGACTGTCACCAACAATAGCAAAGCGCTATTGATTAGTTTGGTGGAGAGCTTCTGGTCTTAGTATAATAAGGCCTTCGCGTCTTTATTATTTTAAGCCCATTCGCTCTTCGAATTATACCTTGTTCGAACGACGACATGCGGCTCCATTCAAATGTTCCCGCATAAACTCTTCGAATACCCTATAAGTTCGTGAGAGATGATCAACAATTTTGATTTAAACGACTATCCATTGTGGACAGCGCTTGTCACGCCATTTTCTGAATCTGGCGAGGTCGATTACACGGCCCTTGAACAACTGGTTACGGAGCAGCAAGATGCAAATAACGGCATTTTATTGCTTGGCAGTACCGGTGAAGGACTGGCGCTTTCACTCAAAGAGCAACAAGCCATTGTTGAACATGTTTGTCAATTAGCACCAAGTGTCCCACTCATGGTTGCTGTGGGCGGCATGAACCTTAAGCAACAAATTGCTTGGGTTGAATACTGCAACCAACTACCTATTCATGGCTACCTGTTAGGCTCACCTCTGTATGCAAAACCTGGGATTGTTGGCCAAACACATTGGTTTGAAAGCCTACTTAACGCAAGTAATCACCCATGTATGTTGTATAACGTACCAGGGCGCAGTGCAGTTGAGATTTCACCGCAGGTGATCACAAACCTTGCTGAGCACAAAAATCTTTGGGCCTTAAAAGAAGCCAGTGGCGACATTAGCAAATTTGAAGGCTTTAGAACGGCATCACCAACACTGGCTATTTTCAGTGGCGATGATGCACTTATGCCATATTTTGCTCAAGCGGGTGCAAAAGGTTTAGTTTCGGTTGCCGCGAATGCTTGGCCGAGTCAAACCCATGAGTTTGTTAAACGCAGTTTAAGTGGTCAATACCCAAATCTATTCACCGATTGGTCGCAAGCAATCCAAAGTTTATTCGCTGTGGCAAACCCAATCCCCGTAAAAGTACTGATGCACCTGCAAGGTAAAATAAATACCCCGCATTTACGTCCGCCGCTTACGCATTTAGAGCTTGAGCAAACAGACAGCATCAACCACGCAAACAACACTATTTTATCTTGGAACTAAAAACAGGTTTTATCATGAGCTGGTTAGAATTATTAAACAACTTAGAATCAGGCGCAGTTCGCGCAGCAACACAAGACGAGAACGGCAACTGGCACGCCAATGTTGAAGTTAAACAAGGCATTTTAGAAGCCTTTAAAAACGGCACTAATACTGAGTTCCCAGGTGGTTTTGTTGATAAGCACAACTTAGCACCACAAGGCTTTGCAGCCGATGCTGGCGTGCGTATGGTACCAGGTGGTAGCAGTGTTCGCCGTGGCGCACACGTTGCCAAAGGCACCATTATCATGCCACCAGCATATGTGAATATTGGCGCGTTCATCGACGAAGGCACTATGGTCGATAGCCACGCATTAGTGGGTTCATGCGCACAAGTGGGTAAAAATGTTCACCTAAGTGCTGCAGTACAATTAGGTGGTGTACTAGAGCCAATTGGTGCTAGCCCTGTGGTTATTGAAGATGACGCATTCATCGGCGCAGGCTGCGTTATTGTTGAAGGTGTGGTCGTGAAAAAAGGTGCTGTACTTGCGCCAGGTGTTCGTTTATCGGCAACTATTCCTGTTTACGATTGCGTTAACGAACGCCAGCTAGACAAAGGTGAAGCCATCCCAGAAAACGCGATTGTGATCCCAGGCTCTCGCCCTGCTTCAAATGCATGGGCTCGCGAGCAAGGTCTAAGCATGTCTTGTGCATTGATCGTGAAATACCGTGATGAACAAAGCGATGCATCATTACTGTTAGAAGAGGTTTTACGTTAATGAGCTTTTTGAGCACGCCCATCAAGCAAGCTGTTGAACAAGTTTCAACACATCTTGATACGCCATTTTTTATCTATGATTTAGATAAATTAACTGCACATTTAAATCAACTAACTGCGCAAACCGATGTGAAACTTTGGTATGCCGTTAAGGCCAACCCACTGTCTCGCATTATTCAATGTTTAGACAGCGCAGGGTTTAACTTTGATGTTGCAAGTAAAGGTGAACTTGAGCAAGTACTTGCTCAAGGCATCGATAGCGAGCGCGTGCTCAACACAGGGCCTGCAAAGAGCCCTGCACAAATTTCACATTTTATTGCTCGCGGCGTACGTACCTTCGTGGCCGAGAGCATTAACCAAGTTCGCTGGTTAAACGAACAAGCAACAAAAGCAAATTGTCAGCTGCAAGTTCTATTGCGCGTACAACTTCGCTGGCCAGACAGCGAAAAGAACCCTCTTGGTGGCGATAGCCTTACTCCTTTTGGTTTGGGCTGTGATGAGTGGCAAGCACTCACTGTAAGTGATTACCCAGCTCTTAGCTTTGATGGTCTGCATATTTTCCAATGGGGCAATATGCTAAGTACTGACAAGCTCGCCGAGCTATGGCGTGCGATGATTGCGCCATTACAACAGCTAGCAAGCTCAATAAATATTAACCTTAATATTCTCGATTTAGGGGGTGGCTTAGGTATTCCTTATACGCAAGATGCTAACCGACTCGATTGGTCTGCACTTATCGAGACTCTTGCGGCTATTAAAGCAGATGCTGGTGTCAAAGAGCTTTGGATGGAACTTGGCCGCTATGCGGTGGGCGAATGCGGCCATTACGCAACGCCGGTTGTTGAGCGCAAAGAGAATTACAATCAACAACAAGTGATTTTATCAGGCGGTATTAACCATTTACTTCGCCCTGCTGTAACAAGCCAAGATTTTCCTGCGGCATTACTACGCGAGTCAACGGCTGAGCCTGCGGCAATGACTTTATACGGCCCTCTTTGCACCGCCCTTGATTGCTTAGGTGATCACCAATTAGCGAGCGATTTAAATGAGCAAGACTGGTTGGTATTCAGCCAATGTGGTGCATACGGCTTTACCGAAAGCATGCCGTACTTTTTATGCCACGAATTAGCGGCTGAATACATCCTTGAACAAGGCAATATTGAGTGCATTCGTAGCGCTGAAGATGCCAGCTATTATTTAAGGTAATCGCCATGAGTAAAGAGTTAATCAGCCAAGAGAATATTGTGGTTGGCGAGATTGCCAACGGCCTACCACTGACAATTCCTGTGTATCGCTTAAAAGGCGATGGCACAGGCCCAAACGTGTATATACAAGCCAATATGCACGGCGCTGAAGTACAAGGTAATGCAGTAATTTATCAATTGCTTGAGCAGCTAAAATCACTCAAGCTGCGTGGCGATATTACCCTAGTGCCTTATGCCAACCCTATTGGTTGCAACCAAAAATCAGGTGAGTTTACTTTAGGTCGCTTCGACCCAATCACGGGCACCAACTGGAACCGCATGTACCGCTTTAATAAAGCGTTACCGTCACAGATTGCTGAACAGCATAAAGACAGTGATGATACGACCCTTAAAGCGGCGTTTAAACAGGCACTCGTTGCTGACATCGACAGTCAATTAACGGGTCCTGATTACAGCCTAACAACGGGTAAGCGTATTGCCCTTAACTTGCAAAAGCTTGCCCATCAGGCTGATATTGTTTTAGACCTTCACACTGGGCCTATCTCGAGTAAGCACTTATATTGCCCTGAATACGCCAAAGACAGCGCAAGCTACTTCAACATCGAGCATGTGTTACTGATCCCAAGTGATTTTGATGGCGCGATGGATGAAGCGAGTTTCTGCCCATGGTGGTCACTATCTGAAGAGCTTGCCAAACAAGACCGTGAATTTGCTGTTCAAGTCGAAGCATTCACTGTTGAGCTAGGTAGCCAAGAGAAAATCGATTTAAGTGCGGCTCTTGAAGATGCAAATAGCATTTTAAGTTACCTCAATCACAAAGAGGTATTAGTTGATGCAGCGTATCAACCAAAAGCGATGACACGCTATGCCTGCATGCTTGAAGATTATGTAGCTTACTATGCACCTATGGGTGGCATGGTTGAATACCTTGCCCCACTGGGCGGCCATATTAAAGCAGGCGAGCCTATCGCCCATATTTTAAGAATGGAGCGCTACCTTTCTGAGCAGCCGCTACAAACATTAAGCTTTGATAAAGACGCCATTGCTATTTTGCATTTTGCTTCAGCAAGCGTGAATCAAGGTACCGAACTTTATAAGTTTTTTACCAACGTATTTGAGCTATAAGCTCATCCCTTCTCATTGCGTGAGAGTCAACGGCTTATGCCCTTAGGCCGTTACAGCAGGGCTCCAAGCTTAGCTTGGGGCTCTCTATTTACCTAAAATTTCAACAATTCAGTACAAGTTCACGGTTACTTATGTAAAAATCGTTATAATTATACCTACTTACAAGTCTACTGAAAGGGAACTGCAATGGGATGGCGCATTTGGCTGGCAGCAGCTGGCTTATTTTCTGTACCTGTATTTGCTCAAACTGAACAACCACAAACTAACGAACAAGATGACGCGCTAGAACTCGTAAAGCAGTGTATTTTAAACGAAGCGATTGGCGGTGACGGTAAACAAACACTCGAAGAACTTCGTAAAAAATGCTCAGACTTAGACGAGAGTAAAAAGCTCACCGCTTTAGACAAGCGTAAAGCTCGTGAAGAAGTGAGTAAGAAAAACCGTAATGTGATCACCCCACATAAGCGTAACTACATATTACCGCTTTCATACGTATCTAACCCGAATGAACGTCCTTTTGATGGTTTAAAAGATCTTGCTGAGCAAACTGATGGCGAGCCACTTGATAATCTTGAAGTGAAATATCAACTTTCAATTAAAGTGCCTATCTTCGAAGGCTTTTCAGATAAAGATCAGGGCGTATTCTTTGCGTTTACCATGCAATCGTTTTGGCAGTTCTACAACAAAGATATTTCATCACCGTTTCGTGAAACAAATTACGAACCAGAGATCTTCTGGGTGAACTACCTTGATCCTGAGCATGTGCTTTGGGGCGATGAAATGGCAATTGCAATTGGTGCTTCACATCAATCGAATGGCCGCAGCCAACCTAATTCACGTTCATGGAACCGTATCTATGCCGATTTCCTATGGGAAAAAGATGGCTTTGTATTTAGCTTTAAGCCTTGGTATCGCATTCCTGAAGATAAAAAAGACGATGAGCTAGAAGCCCGTGGCGATGATAATCCAGACATCTATAAATACATGGGTTACTTTGAGTTCTCGGGTGCATACCGTTACAACGAGCATGAATTTAGCTTTATGACCCGTAATAACTTAAATTCAGATAACCGTGGTGCAATCCAATTAGATTGGTCTTTCCCTCTTTGGGGCCGATTACGTGGCTACGCACAATATTTTAATGGTTATGGTGAGAGCTTGATTGATTACAACGCCGATATTGAACGTTTTGGTGTGGGTATTCTATTAACTGACTTGCTTTAGCTGATAAAGAGCGAGCTTTAGTTAGCTCGCTCTTTATTTTCGTTATTTTTTAACGATGAAGTGACCTTCGAATTCTGCTACTAACACATCACCATCGTACACATTAACCGGCACATGGTAGCTTGCTTTGCCACTGTCTTCTAAATCCGCTAATTTGCCTTTACAGCCAGCCAGCTCAACACTACCACGAGGGTCGTTATTGAGTGGTTTAAGGTATTTAATGTTGGCATCAGCTAACACGATATTTCCTTCAAGGCCTGCTTCTTTCAGCGCAAGGTAAGTTGCGCCCCACCCTGTTAAGGTAGCTAAACTATAAATTGAACCCGCAAACATAGTGTTATGAAGGTTTAAGTTCGCATCTAAGTCTGCGCGGGTAGTAAACTGCCAATCGGTATAGCTTTCAACTTTAATGCCCATCGCATCACTGATTGGGATCGACTCACGCCACGTGTTTTGCAGTACTTGTGTCCAGTTTGGATGACGGAACCAACCCGGCTCAGAGGGCTTTTGTTTTACCATTTTCCAATGCTGTACATCGTCATAGGCAAGGTGCGCTTTTTCTTTTAATTCGTAGCCATGACGCTTATAGAAATCAAGGGCTCGCTCACGAGCAAACAATACCAGCTCGTCAGCATCTTGAGTCCATGCGATTTTTTCTAATTCATGTAATAAACGGCTACCAATATGCTGGTTACGATTACCTTCAGCAACCGCCATATAACGAACTTGCGCTTGCTGATGATTATTAAAATGCAGGCGCGCTACGCCTAATACTTCGCCGTCATTATTTTTGATAAAGCGGTGCTCTGCGTCTTGTTCTAAGTCATCTTGCTCAGAACCACGCGGCTCGCCCCAGGGTGCTCTTAAAACCTGCCAACGTAATGAATAGTACGCTTGCCAATCTTCGCTGCTTTGTGGGGTGGTCACTTTAAACATAAAAACTCCTGTGATAATTCAGCCACTGTCTGTTGTTTTTCTGTCGTGGCCTTTGGAATGCGAATTACGATACGCGATCTTCTAACAAGTTGGAATAATACTTTGGTGACCCAGCCTAAATTATTATTCTTGGCTGTAAAAACTAATGCACAATTGCACTTTAAGCCTGCTGGTCTATGCTGAAATAATTGTATTATTTTAATAAATAAATAGCTAAAGGCCCGAAATATGGAACATTTTCTTGAACCCAGTGGCGCAGTAAAACATAGTTTTATTGAGGACTGCCACCGATTAGGGCAACTCATCTATTGGCATAAACAAGGCAATTACAGTATTCAAGTTAGGCAACTTAACCAATTACGCTGGTTATTGATCAACGAAACTCTGCAATCGGTCATTGAAAAACGCCGACCTGCCAGATTACTTTTCCCGCATTTACAATATCTTGCAAAGCTTTGGCAAGACTTAGAGGAACCTAAAAAGATTTTAGAACTAGGGCTAGGCGGTGGTGCTATTCGTAATTACTTACAGCACACCTACCCTGACAGCCAACTGACATCGGTTGATAAAAACCCCGACATAATTCACTGCTATAAACGTTACTTTGGTGGCGATCATGCCAATAACTTGCACTGTTTTGATGCGCAGCAAGTATTAGAGCAAAACAACGAATATAATTGGATTATCCTAGATTTATTCAGTGAGGTAGATGCGCCATTATTTTTATACAAGCACCAGTTTTACACCAAACTAAGAGCAGCGATGGCAAAAGATGGCTTGTTGTTCATTAATTTTTTATCTAATCACCCATCGCAACTAAAACAACTTGAGCACCTGCTAATCACCGAGTTTGGCAAGCGCCCAAGCATTGTAAAAATCCCCGACTACGTGAATCATATCGTGATGATCAAAAAATAAAAATACTTATACCAATTCGCTTAATTAAGTAGTCTATTTTGAGGCAATAAAACCTCGTTGATAACAAGGCAAAAATTTCGTTATTTAGTTGTTCTAAATCAGAAATTTTTAACGCAGGTAGCGACAGGTTTAATCCCTCAAAATGATTAAGTATTATTGCGGGTTGGTATTACACAGATAAATTAAAAGTAACGGGACCATCGTTACATAGGCTTACTTGCATATCAGCACCAAACTGCCCGGTAGCCACTGTTAAGCCTGCTTTTTTAGCCTCTGCAATAAAATACTCATAGAGTGTATTGGCTTGTTCTGGCGTGCCAGCACTTGAAAAGCTTGGACGCATACCCTTTTTAGTGTCGGCTGCTAAGGTAAACTGCGAAACGACTAAAAGCTCACCCTTGATATCATTCAAACTTAAATTCATCTTTCCTTGTTCATCGGTAAAAATGCGGTAATTGCTGACTTTGTGTAAAAGCTTCTGGGCGCTTTGCTCGGTGTCCTGTTTTTCAACACCTAATAGCAGCAAAATACCTTGTGAAATTTCACCAACCACTTCGCCTGCCACTTCTACTTTTGCTTGTTTTACTCTTTGAATTAAGCCTTGCATTGATCCCTCGATAACTTGATATACATTAAATCTGCGGCACGTCGCATTGCCGTCAAATATACCTGATTATCACTGCTGTGCCCAATGCCATCTAAAATCAATAATTGTGCATTTAACTGTTCAGCAAGCTGCTGTACGGCACTATATCGACAGATCAAATCGGCGCGGCCATGAATAAACCAAATAGGTAAATGAGTCAGTAGATGGGCATTTTCTGCGATAAAGCCTTCTTCAATGAAACAGTGATGACGAAAATAATGCACCATTAACTTTGCTTGATTTAACCCGACATGGGGCTCCTGTAAACTCCAGTTTGTCAAAGGCTCACCATGACATAGTACCTGCTCCCAATGACACCATAACTTGGCAAATTTACTGGCTTTAATTTGATCGTCACTGTTTAGTTGTTGCTGATAAAAATCGAGTAAGGCATGCCAATCAGTGTAATCATGTGCAAATTCATTAAAGCACTCAGGGTAAAAATGCGCGCCAGCTCCTTTTGTTGTGTAAAGCCACTCAAAATCACTGTTACAAGCTAAAAAACTTGCCCGTAGAATAAGCCCCGAAATGTGTTCCCAGTGCTTAATTGCATATACGAGCGCTAAGGTTGCCCCCCAAGATTCGCCACACACCAGCCACTTCTCAATACCCAACTGATTGCGTAAAAACTCGAGATCTGCGACTAACTCTGAGGTGGTATTTTGAGAGATATCATGCGGGGTTGAGTGACCACAGCCACGCTGGCTGAACATGATCACCCGAAAACGTTCTAAGTCGAAAAAGCGGCAATTTTCAGGGCATAGACCCGCACCAGGCCCGCCATGGCATAACACCACAGCAATCCCTGTAGACGCACCATATTCTTGCACATGGATTTGATGACCATCGCCAACACTTAAGTGATAATCACGGTTGGCAACATATTGTGGATGTAACTGCACCTCGCTCTCCTTAGGTGCAGTGAATTTAAACCTCTATATCAGGCGTGTCCTCGATATTCTCAGGGCTGATACATACAGTAAATTCTGCACCGAGTAATACGACAATCCACGACAAATACACCCATACAAATAAAATAGGGATTGTCGCCAACGCCCCATAAATAACTTCGTACGATGGGAAGTGGCTGATGTACAAAGCAAAGCCTTTTTTTGTCAGCTCAAACAACATAGCTGCAAACAAAGCGCCCGGAATTGCCGCTCTAAATGGAACTCGTGTGTTAGGAACTAAAGTATAGAGCATAATGAAGCCAATCATTGAAATTATGTAAGGTAATAATTTCAATAAAAAGCCGCTAAAGCCGGGGATACCTTGATCGGCAAACGACACTAACGACACGATGTATGAAGTAACACCAATACTAGCCCCTAATAACACAGGGCCTAAACTAAGCACCATCCAATAAACGGCAAACGAAATCATCATTGGGCGCTTTTTCTTAATACGCCAAATTCGATTTAATGTAGCATCGACATTGCGAATAAGTAACAAAGATACAGCGGCTAAAAAACCCACACCAACGGCAGTCATTTTATTCGCATTACCGGCAAAAGCGCTGATATGCTCTTTAATTACATCTGTAGAGGTCGGCACAAGGTTAGTAAACAAGAAGTTTTCTATGGTCACTAACGTGCTTTCGAATCCTGGAAAAGCAGAAAAAATAGCAACACCAACCGCGACTAAAGGCACGATTGATAATAAGGTCACATAAGCCAAGTACCCAGCATTAACAGTGATTTGATCGTCAATACAGCGATTGAGATACTGCATCCACCAAGTAGGTTGTTGCTTTAAAAAAGTGCTTAATTGCAACTTATATCGACTGAGCTTCTCATCCATAGAATCTAATTTCTGCTAAAATGTTTTGATAATCATAGCAATCCACCACATAATTTGAAATGAAAGGTACCTAAAAAGGATTCTCAATGAAAAAACTGACACTTTTAAGTGCACCACTATTTGCAGTAACAATGGCATTATCAGGCTGTCAGTCAGCTTACTACTCAGCCATGGAGTCTGTCGGTGTGCATAAACGCGACATTTTAGTAGACCGCGTAGAAGAAACAAAAGAAGCACAGCAAGAGTCACAAGAAGAGTTTCAATCAGCATTAGACAGATTAACCACGCTTATCAATTTTGATGGTGGTGAACTACAAGATGCCTACAATCAACTGAATGATGATTACGAGTCGAGCTTAGCGGCAGCAAACGACGTAACAAGCAATATCAATAAAGTAGAAGATGTAGCTGAAGCACTATTTGATGAATGGGCCGATGAGCTAGAGCAATACAAAAGCGCCTCTCTTAAACGTGAAAGCAGCAAAAAGCTCAATGCAACTAAGCGCCAATTTGATCAACTACTTCGCTCAATGCGTAGTGCAGAAAGCAAAATGGAGCCAGTATTATCATCACTTCATGATAATGTTTTGTACTTAAAACATAATCTAAACGCACAAGCTGTAACTGCTATCAAAGGTGAGTTCACAAGCCTAAAACGCGATATAAAAGTGTTAATGGACGACATGAACAAATCAATTGAAGACTCTAATAAGTTCATTGAGCAAATGAACAAAGCGGGCTAATCAGCTCAAGCTATTAATAACAAAAGCCTACTTATAACGTAGGCTTTTTTTATGTAACCTCTTGTTACTGTTTAATGATTTATCTTAAATTTTATTTTGCTAAACTCACGGCAAAGAATAAAAAGTAAGCATGGTATGCATTTAAAAACTCTCTCAGCACTTATTGCAGTAGCACTTTTAAGTGCATGCAGTAATTCAAACACTGTTAATATTATTGCCGGTGAAGGCACTATCACTCCGTTAAAAACCGAGGGTGAGTACGAAGGTCGCTACCACAACCTTTATCCGGGTGATAAAGAATACCCAACAACCTGCACTGACAATTGCTATGAAGAATCAGAACTGCTCGTGTGCGACGACAGCAGCTCACAATGCGAGTTTCACGCAGAACAAAATGTGCCTGCAATCAATTCAGGTTTTACGGTGCGCTGGTTAGGTCATGCTGGGTTTTATATTCAATCACCAAATGGTGAGCAGCTGTTGTTTGACCCTGTTAAAGATCAGTTTGATTCACCGGTAGACTTTGCCTTTAAGCTTGCTGGCGGCATTTATCGCAAACCTGGTTTTTGGCCATCACATGCTGAACTTAATGACTTAGATGCAGTAATGTACTCACACATTCACTATGACCATTTTAACAAGGCGGATATAGAAGAGATTGGCAATACCCCCCGCTACTTAGTGCCATTAGGCTTTGCCGATAACTTCCCGACGGGTGGCTTTAATATTTCAGAAATGGCGTGGTACGCAAGTACACAAATTAATGATTTAACGATTCATGCGCTGCCAGCTCATCATTTTAGCAGTCGCATTATGGTACCTTTCATTTACGACGACCACAATAAAGATTTATGGAATGGTTGGTTACTTGAGCAAAATGGTAGAACCTTGTTTTTTGCTGGTGATACCGGTTACTCAAAACACTTCCAAGATATTAATCAAAAATACGGCGAGATTGATGTATGTTTAATGCCTATCGCTTCTTATTACCATGAAGAAAACGGTAAGTGGTATCGCTATGTTCATACAACGCCAGAAGACAGCTTAAACGCCGCAGAGGAGCTACACTGTAAAGTGATGATCCCATGGGGTTATGGCAACTCAAGCTGGCAAATGGGTGACCATTCAAGCCACTCTGCATTATTAAGATTACTGCATATGCAAAAACAGATGAACAGCCAAGTCCCTCTTTACATATTGAATGAAGGTGAGCAAGTGTCACTATAGTGACACTTACAAGCCCTACATAGTATGTTTGAGCAATGAGTCCCGTAAAGCCAACATAAGTTTATGGGCGCTTCCTGCCGACATGGCTAATGGATTAAATTCGCTGGTACCTGAGTATTTAAGGTTAATAGGGGTCACTTGTTTAGTGTAAGGAATGTAACCCATAGACCAATTTTCAAACTCTCTTTCATAAATTTCACAATAGTTCAGCATAATTATATTGCAATGACGTTTGTCATTAAGAATACGATGATAAGTTTCATTCACCGCTTTTCGTGACCCCTCAAGGCATTGCATAAAGTGGGTGCTATTAAAACAAAGTAGCCCAGTTACATTACTTTCTGCATTATTCTGCTTAGCTTTCTCGAGAATATCTTCGATGTCATTGGGCCCAAACCCATCGCTAATTTCACTTGTGTAAATCAGTCTAACTAAATACATCTTACTCTCCTGCAAGTTGGATTTAGAAAAGATAGTACAGATGGGGGAGTTAGTAAAAAGTTGCTAGCTGCGAGTTGCGAGTTGCGAGTTGCGAGTTGCGAGTTGCGAGTTGCGAGTTGCGAGTTGCGAGTTGCTCAATAAACAAATTAACTAGGTTAGAAATACAAACAAAATAAGTAAAGCTACAATTCTGATAGCAATGTTGGAACAATTTACTCCTAGAAAATTAGCTTAGGCTAAATTCCAGTGGTATTAACTTTGTTATGGAAATATTTTCCTAAAATTCCTGTAGGTAGCAATAAAACATTAATCACTATAGTACGAAATATTACGCCAACAAGAAAAATAATATCAAGGTCAGGATTACCATCCCACTCAGGTTGGGACATTAGTTGCGACACATAGCGTAAGTCACTAGCAAATACACTCACAAAAATGATGCAATGCGCAATGAACAAGCCTAGATAGCCATATTTCTTTGCAGCGAGAACTGTTATCGCTAACCATCCGAGCCAGTAATAAAACTCATACCCAAAAAACATTTAATCTTCCATTCGTGATCTGACTCCATAAAAGTAGACACCTTTTTGGAGTCAGTAATCATGAAAGTAAAGTCACAGCGTAGATATTCCCT